>CAIRXI010000086.1 GCA_903882525.1 uncultured Pseudomonadota bacterium
GCGGTTCCACCGCAATACACCAGTCAAGAATGCCCGTGTTGTGGGCATACGGCGAAGGATAACCGCAAGACACAAGCACACTTCGTGTGCATGGATTGTGGCTTTGCGGAACATGCCGACTTGGTTGGTGCGATCAATATACGAAGGGCAGGACTTGCCCGGTTAGCCTGTGGAGATACTACGAATGATGTTGGTTCGTCGGCCCAGGAATCTACAGAAGATACTAGGCAGCTTTTAGCTGCCTAGATCCGTATGAATCCCTGCCCTTAAGGACAGGGAGAATGTCAACGCACAATTGTTTAACGTTATTTCTCAACAAAGGCACGCTCAATCACATAATCACCTGGGTCACCAATACGTGGTGATACGATAAAGCCTCTGCTATCGAGTAGGTTCTCAGTGTCTTTAAGCATTTGCGGGCTTCCGCAAATCATGGCTCTGTCATTTTCTGGGCTTAGTGATGGCAAGCCGATATCGTCAAACAACTTGCCAGAGTTAATAAGGTCAGTAAGTCGGCCTTGATTGCGAAAGGGTTCGCGGGTGACAGTTGGGTAGTAAATCAGTTTTTGCATTACTTCTTCACCGAAAAACTCATTATTGGGTAAAGTTTTTTCAATAAAGTCAGCGTAAGCCAATTCACTGGTGTAGCGTACGCCGTGAATTAATATGACTTTTTCAAATTTATCATAGACGTCAATATCCTGAATCAAGCTTATAAATGGTGCTAAACCAGTGCCAGTGCTCAGTAAATAAAGATTTTTGGCGGGTTTTAAATCAGCAATCACCAAAGTGCCAGTTGGCTTGCGGCTGACCAATAAATTGTCTCCCACTTTTAAGTGTTGTAGACGTGAAGTGAGTGGGCCATTTGGCACCTTAATGCTAAAAAACTCCAGATGCTCTTCATAATTTGGACTAGCGATGCTGTACGCGCGCGTGAGTGGGCGGCCATCAACCTCTAGCCCTATCATGACAAACTGGCCATTTTCAAAGCGTAAGCCAGCATCCCTAGTGGTTTTAAAGCTAAATAGGTTGTCGTTCCAGTGGTGTACGCTAAGTACGGTTTCGGTTGAATATTTGCTCATTTTTTTTCGATTAGTTATTGAATAGCCGCTGTAATGGCGGGAATAGCGGTAAATAGATCAGCCACCAAGCCATAGTCAGCCACCTGAAAAATAGGGGCGTCAGGGTCTTGGTTAATGGCTACTACAATGCGACTGTCTTTCATGCCGTAGGTATGCTGTACAGCGCCAGATATACCAACTGCGATATAAAGCTCGGGTGCGACCACGATGCCGGTTTGCCCAACTTGCAGATCATTTGGCGCATAGCCAGCATCTACTGCAGCACGGGTAGCGCCCATGGCTGCATTAAGTTTAGCTGCTAATGGCGACAGTATTTGTTCGAAATTTTCGGCGCTGCCTAGTGATCTTCCGCCAGACACTACTACTTTTGCACTGCTCAAAGCGGGGCGATCTGACTGGGCTTTTTTGGTAGAAATCCAACGTGTTTTGTGAAAAGCTTCTGGCACTGAGATGCTAGAGACTTGAGCTTTGCCACCATGGGTGCTGGCTGCAATGTAATGGCTACTATGAACAGTTAGGACTTGTCGTGTATCCTGGCTTTGGATATGTGTCAGTATGTTGCCAGCATAAATTGAGCGCACATAAGTTTGATCGGCTTTAATCTCTAGTGCATCTGAAATCATGGCGACATCTAGAAGTGCAGCTACGCGCGGCAAGGCATTCCGGCTAAATGAGCTATGAGCTGCTAAGATCACTCGATAGTCAGTGCTTATGCTCACGATTAAATTTGCGATATCTTCGGCCAGCGGGGTTGCTAGATGAGAGGCTTCTGCCCTAATTACTTTAGCTACGCCGCTGATATCGCTCAAGCTATCAAGAAGACTGTCTAACGCATTGCCTGCGACCAGAACGTGTACAGGGGCTTGCCAAAACTGCGCGGCAGTGATGGCCTGCAGGGTAATGGGGTTTAAATGTTGGCCGTCGTGTTCGGCTAGTACTAGTACGTTCATAGATTGATTCCTTCATGGTCGCGCAATTGACGCAGTAACTGCTCTACACTAGTAACCATCATGCCGGCTTTCCTGGCTTCAGGTTCGGCCACTTTAATTAAGGTTAGACGTGATGCCGTATCTATACCAAGTTCTGCTGCATTGAGGGTCGTAATCTGTTTTTTGCGCGCCATCATTAAGTTAGGCAGTTTTACAAAACGTGGGTCATTTAAGCGTAAATCTGCTGTGACCACGGCTGGCAAATTCAGCGCCAGTGTTTCGGTGCCACCATCAACTTCACGCGTGACAAGTAACTCGTTATTCTCGAGTTGTAAGTGGGAGGCGAAGGTTGCTTGCGGGTAATTCAGCAATGCAGCCAACATTTGTCCAGCCTGACCAGCGTCATCATCGATGGCCTGTTTGCCGAGCAATATCAAACCAGGTTGTTCCTGCGCAACGATGACTTGTAATAACTTGGCTACCGCCAGTGGTTGTAGTTTGCTGTCAGTTTCCACTAAAATTGCGCGATCAGCACCCATGGCAAGCGCATGGCGAAGTACGTCCTGATTGGCGTTAGTGCCAAGCGATACTGCGATTATTTCGCTGACTTTTCCTTGTTCTTTAAGTTGCAGAGCGGCTTCAATAGCGTTTTCATCAAAAGGGTTGATGCCCATTTTGACTCCATCAGTTGCTACATCTGACGCGTCAGCGTTGATGCGCACTTTTACGTTGTAATCCACCACGCGTTTAACCGCGACCAGTATTTTCATCAGTCTATCCTTTGCAATTGCTGTGCATTATATAGACAGGTATAATATTTGTTAAATGAATTGTAATGATTACATATATCTATAATATAGATATATAAATTAAATAGATTACTTAAAGATATGAAATATAGCTTAAGACAACTAGAGATATTTGTAGCCGTGAGCCGTGAGCAAAGCGTCTCTCGTGCAGCCGAAGCGCTATCTTTGTCGCAATCAGCCACCAGTACTGCGCTCGGAGAGTTTGAGCGTCAATTTAATTTACAACTATTTGATCGTATCGGCAAAACCTTGCGGATTAATGAAACTGGTCAACAGCTATTGCCACGCGCGGTAGAATTGCTCGATCGAGCCCATGAAATTGAGGCGCTATTGCAAGGCCATGCTGGTTTTGGTCATATGAAGGTTGGTGCTACTTTAACGGTAGGTAATTACTTGGCGACCATTATTGTCACTCGATTTTTACAAGAGCATGCTGAAAGCCGAATCCAGCTGCAAGTGCATAACACCAGTACCATCGTGCATAAAATTGCTAACCATGAATTGGATCTAGGTCTGATTGAGGGGGATTGCCACCATCCTGATCTAGAAGTTCAGCAGTGGATTGCAGATGAGCTAGTTGTTTTTGCTGCACCAGATCATCCCTTGGCCAAGCTTAAGCAAGTGAGTATGGAGCAGTTACTGCAACAGGCGTGGATACTGCGGGAAAAAGGCTCGGGTACGCGGGAGACTTTTGATAGAGCTTTTCATAATAACCATGCGCAACTGAGCATTAGGCTTGAGCTTGAGCATACCGAGGCGATTAAGCGTGCGGTTGAGTCAGGGCTAGGAGTCGGTTGTATTTCGCGCTTGGCACTCAAAGATGCTTTTAGGCGTGGCAGTCTAGTTCCCTTAGCAACACCACAGCTTGATTTAAGCCGCTTCTTTTACATCGTGTGGCATAAGCAAAAATACCAAACTACAGGCATTCGCGAATTTATAGCTTTGTGCCAACAGATGACCGTTGGTGTGGCACGTAGTGATTTGGTAAGCCTTCCAGAAATTGCCTAAAGGAATAATATGCAACGTGATGTAATGCGCTACGATATTTTAATCATCGGTGCTGGTCCTGCAGGGCTAGCTGCATCGATACGCTTAAAGCAATTGGCTTTAGATGGCGGTCGTGAGCTTAGTGTCTGTGTGCTGGAAAAGGGTGCAGCCGTTGGCGGGCATATCCTCTCCGGTGCTGTGTTTGACCCAATTGCTTTGCAAGAGCTGATTCCTGATTGGCGCGCACTAGGTGCACCGCTTAATACTCCGGTGACACAAGATCAATTTAGCTTGTTTGGAAAAACTTGGTCTTGGAAGATTCCGCACTGGCTATTGCCGCCGTTAATGAGCAATGCGGGCAACTACATAATTAGTTTAGGCGCGCTATGTCAATGGTTGGGTGACCGGGCAGAATCATTAGGTGTGGAAATCTACGCTGGTTTTGCTGCGCAGCAGGGTTTATATAATGAGCAGCAACAACTGGTAGGCGTGATTACTGGGGATATGGGGCGCGATGCTAAAGGTGAGCCTGGCCCGCAGTTTACGGCTGGCATTGAGATTAGAGCTGAATATACACTGATAGCTGAAGGCGCACGCGGATCATTGACGCGTGAACTGGAACAGCATTTTGATTTACGTAAAAATTCTTCGGCGCAAAAATACGGTTTGGGTTTTAAAGAAATATGGCGGATCCCGGCCACACAGCATCAACCAGGATTGGTGCAGCATAGCCTAGGGTGGCCACTTGACGGGGATACTGGCGGTGGTTCTTTTGTTTATCATGCTGCAGATCATTTAGTCTCTGTGGGTTTTGTGGTGCATTTGGACTATGCTAATCCACATCTATCGCCGTTTGATGAGTTTCAACGTTTTAAAACTCACGCCTCGATGCAAGCCTTGCTTAAGGGTGGTAAGCGTTTAAGTTACGGTGCACGGGCTATTAATGAGGGTGGCCTGCAAGCCTGGCCGGAGTTAATTTTTCCAGGCGGGGCTTTTATTGGTTGTAGCGCTGGCATGGTCAATTTACCGCGCATCAAAGGCAGTCACAATGCCATGAAGTCAGGCATGTTGGCTGCGGAAGCTGCGTTTGCTGCGCTGGGTCAGCAATCTGAGCATAAGTTGTTACATGATTATCCAAGTGCATTGCGTGCTTCATGGCTATGGCGGGATTTATACGGTGTACGCAATATTAAACCCATGCTGTCTAAATTTGGTACGTGGGGTGGCATGTTGCTTGGGGGCATAGAAATGTGGCTGATTGCGGCGAAGATTCATTTGCCATGGACTTTGCATCACCAATTAGCTGACCATGCGTGCTTGCGCCCCGCTAAGGATATGCCAAAAATTAACTATCCTAAGCCTGATGGTGTTTACAGCTTTGATAAGTTAAATTCAATCAGTCTTAGCAGTATTGCGCATGAGGCTAATCAGCCTTGTCATTTACAGTTGCAAGATGTCACCATGCCTGTACGCGTTAATTTAGCGATCTATGATGCACCGGAGCAGCGTTATTGTCCTGCAGGGGTTTATGAGATTGTGCAGATTTCAGGTGCGCCGGCACTTCAAATCAATGCGCAAAATTGCATACACTGTAAAACTTGTGATATCAAAGATGTGACGCAGAATATTATTTGGGTTCCACCTGAGGGCGGAAGTGGTCCGGCTTATAACGGTATGTGAGGATTGCGTTGAGCGTGTAAGCCTACGTCTAACTGTTAGAGCAAGACTTGCCGTGTATCTGCCATAAAGCGATGTATATCGGCTTCAATTTCCACATTAATCATGACGGCCGGCGCTTTACCTTTTGGGCATAGTAAGCGCGGGGTGGTGCCAAATAGGCGGCAAATCAATGGTCGCTCTTCATAGACTTGGCATCCATTCATACCAAGGTAAACACAGTTGTAATTGGCGAGGGCTTCTACGTGGGCAGCTTCATTTTTTTGCGGTAGCCTAGAGACTTCCTCGGAGGAGGCTGTTACGGGGCCACAGCAGTCGTGGCAACCGGGCTCGCAGGCAAAGCTGGGAATGCTTGTCCGGAAAAAACGAATTACTTGGCGGTGATCTAGTGCAGGGTACTGATTGCTAGGTTCATCCATTACTGATTTTATCATGACGTCAAATACATCGAGCATGCTTTTTGCGCCATTACTGATCAATACTTACTCTATTTACCAGCTCTAGCGCATGCATTTTGTTAACGATATTCATTTTTTATTCTCTATGTTGTTAAAATTACCACTTTGGTAATAAATTAATCCTTTTTATCATATATCAATATAAATTTCTAATAATTAAAATCTATATTTTCATGGCGATGGTCAATAAGTTGAAGATCAGACGGCAGTTGCTAAGCTCAGTGCTTTGCAAAGGCTAAAACTAAAGGTGAGTCAGCAATGAGTTTCTCTAACCTTTACCAATCAATAGGGAGTCTACCTAAGTTGACTAGCGCAGCATTACACTGGCTAAATGGTTTGCTACCAAAGAATCCCCGATAACTAGAGAGTGGTGATGGGTGTACAGATTCTATTATGATGTGTTGTGGCGCAATCAGTGATTTGTACTTTTGGGCATCGGCACCCCATAAGATAAAAACTATAGGACGTGTTTGCTTACCCAAATAGCTGAGTAAGGTGAAGGCAAAACGTGCCCATAGTTTTTTATGTGCCCCTGCAACGCCTCCGCGAGTGGTGAGAGAGGCATTTAATAACAGCACGCCTTGTTGTGTCCATTGGTTAAGATTGCCAGTAATTGAGGCGGCACGACCTGTATCTGATTGCAGTTCGATTAATATGTTTTTCAGTGAAGGAGGTGGTCGCACGCCATCTGGTACTGAAAAAGCTAAGCCATGCGCTTGTTGTATGCCATTGTCTTCACCATGATATGGGTCTTGTCCTAAAATGACGACATTAACTTGATTGGGACTTAAGCTACGCAGAGCTTGATACCATAGACCACGTGTCGGTCTAACATCCTCCTCACTCAATAACTGCTCTGAGACCTCGGTAGCAATCACTTGTAACGCTGGGATTGCATGTTGCCAAGGGCTTGGTATGTTTTCTTTAATATTCATCAATGCATTACGCATAGGTATATCTATTATGTTAGTTTAATTGCGTCTAGCTCTTCCCAGCGCGCAAGTAAACTTTCAAGCAATGTTTCAATAGTGGCTAAGCGTGCCTGCAGTTTTTTTACCTGCACATTCGACGCCTTATCATCAGATTGATATAAGCTGCTATCAGCTAACTGCTCGTTAATCGTGACTTGTTCAGCTTCTAACTGCTCAATTTGCGCTGGAATGCCATCTAATTCTTTTTGCTCTTTAAAGCTGAGTTTTGTGGTTGTTTTAGATGGCACTGGCGCTACTTTAGCTTTATTGGCCTGCGCAGCGTCCGCTACTTTTTTCTCAGCACTGCGACCATCTTGTAGGCGTTGTTGGGTGTAGCGGTTCCAGTCATCATAGCCGCCGCCAAATTCAGTCAGTACGCCATTACCTTCAAACGCAATCACTTGCGTGACCGTGTTTTCCAAAAACGCTCGATCATGACTGACCAAGAAAAGGGTGCCTTCAAATTCTTGCAACAAACTTTCCAGCAACTCCAAGGTGTCAATATCCAAGTCATTAGTTGGTTCATCCAGTACCAAGACATTCGCTGGACGCGCAAATAAGCGCGCTAATAACAAGCGGTTACGCTCGCCGCCAGATAAAGATTTAACTGGAGAGCGTGAACGTTGTGGTGGGAATAAAAAGTCCTCCAAATAACTGATCACATGCTTGCGTTCATTGCCAATTTCAACAAAATCTGAACCGGGACTAATGGTGTCAACCAAGGTAGCTTCCTCATCCAATTGCTCGCGCATTTGGTCGAAGTAGGCCACATTGATTTTAGTGCCACGTTGTATATCTCCGCTATCAGCTTCAATATCGCCTAATATCAGTTTCAGTAGTGTTGTTTTACCAATACCGTTAGGGCCGAGTAAACCGATTTTATCGCCACGTAAAATGCGTGTGCTAAACCCATTAATCAGTATTTTACCGCCGTAACCTTTAACCACATTCTCTAACTCAGCTACCAGCTTACCGCTACGTTCACCACTATCTAGATTGAGCTTCACGCTACCTTGACGCTCACGTCGCGCTGCGCGGTCTAAGCGCAAGGCTTCTAGGCGTCTCACTCGGCCTTCATTACGGGTGCGGCGTGCCTTAATGCCTTGACGTATCCATACTTCTTCTTGGGCTAAAAACTTATCGAATTTAGCGGCGTGGGTTTCTTCTATCGCTGCCAATTCCTCTTTCTTAATTTGATAGGCTGTAAAGTTGCCGACAAAGTCCGTCAATATGCCGCGGTCTAGTTCAGTGATACGGGTGGCTAATTTATCCAAAAAGCGTCGGTCATGGGTAATAAACAGTATGCAACCATTAAATCCTAGCAACATATCTTCTAGCCATTCAATTGCACTTAAATCTAAGTGGTTGGTTGGCTCATCTAATAAGAGCACTTCGGGTTCGGCTACTAGGGCGCGACCTAATGCCACGCGTTTGCGCCAGCCACCAGATAAGGTCGATACCAATGCATCAGCATCCAGCTTTAATCGGCTTAAGACCGTTTCAACCCGCGATTGGGCTGCCCAGCCATTTTGTGTATCCAAATCGTGTTGCAGGGTTTGCATTTTATCCATCAAGGTTTCAATATCGGCATCTGGCATGCCCATGTCGTGCGTCACTTGGTGGTAGTCAATAATGGTTTGTTGCAGTCCGCCCAAGCCTTCAGCTACCGCTTCAAATACGGTATGCGTAGTGTCAAGTTCTGGCTCTTGTGGTACGTAGACCACGCGCGCATTCGGCGCACGCCAGACACTACCTTCATCTAATTTAATCACACCAGCAATGGCTTTCAATAAGCTGGATTTACCAGCACCGTTACGGCCAATTAAACCAACACGCTCACCGGCGTCAAGCTGGAAAGAGGCGTGGTCGAGCAGGGCATGATGTCCAAAAGCTAAGGAAGCGTTATCTAGGGTAATGTAGGGCATGGGTTCGTCTTAATTAATTTGTGATCGTTATACAACATATGGTGCTGTATAGGTAAATTTTTACTCACTTATTCGCTAACATGGCTTTAATATTAGCCATTTTAGACTTACCAAAATCTTTGCTAATCTCAGGGTCATTAAACGGATTGCCGAAATGACGTACATCATCTTTAGGCAACTCTGAAATAAATCGACTAGGCTCGCACATTTGAATTTCACCTGCGCGTTTACGTTTTTTGCACCAAGAAATATTGAGGGTTTTTTGCGCCCGAGTAATGCCTACATACATCAGGCGGCGTTCCTCTTCAATTTGGTCGTTATCTATACTTTCGCGGTGGGGCAATATGCCTTCCTCGCATCCGATTAAAAATACATGGCCGAACTCCAAACCTTTGGCCGCATGCAAGGTGGAAAGTTTGACGGCATCTGGTTCGCCATCTTCACGCCCTTCAAGCATACTCATGAGTGATACCATTTGGGTCAGTTCGAGCAGGTTTTTACCTGCAGATTCGTTACCAAAATCAGTGTTGGCTTCCCCCTTTTTGGTGAGCCAGCCTATAAAATCTAGTACATTGCCCCATTTACTTTCTGCCGCACGCGGTTCTTCGGAGTCGTACAAAAAGGCTTCATATTGGATGTTATTCAGTAAGTCATTTAGAACTTCACCAGCGGGGTCACGCACAGCGCGGTGTTGTAACTTGTTAATATATTGACAAAAATTGAGCAAATCTTCTAACTGTTTATTACCGATGTCCGCTTGAAAGTCACCTTCAAAAGAGGCCGCAAATAATGAAATTTTGTGTGCGCTAGCAAATTCACCCAAACGCTCTAATGTAGTATTACCAATCCCTTTTTTCGGCGTGGTGGCAGCGCGAATGAATGCAGGATCATCGTCTTCATTGGCAATTAAGCGCAAATAGCTAATTAGGTCTTTAATCTCCGGCTTATCAAAAAAGGATTGCCCTCCAGATACGGTGTACGGAATCTTATGGTTGCGCAATTGCTGCTCGAAGATACGGGCTTGGTGGTTACCTCGGTAGAGCACAGCGTAGTCCAAAAACTTAGTTCTGTTTTCAAATTTATGTGCTTGTAGCTTCATAATGACTGATTCTGCCTCAGCTTCTTCGCTCATGGCAGCAGAGACTTGAATTAAATCACCCGTGCCAAGATCGCTCCATAATTTCTTTTCAAACAGTTTTGGATTGTTGCTAATCACTTGGTTGGCGGCACGCAAAATACGCACGGTAGAGCGGTAGTTTTGCTCCAGTTTAATCACTTTAAGTTTGCTGAAATCTGTGGTGAGTTGATGCAGGTTTTCCACATCGGCCCCACGCCAACCGTAGATGGCCTGGTCATCATCACCCACCGCAGTAAATTGGCCACGTACACCAGTGAGCATTTTAATGAGCTTGTATTGGCAGGCATTGGTATCTTGGTATTCATCGACTAGCAAATACTGTAGTTTGCGTTGCCATTTATTTAGGGCCACTTCATGCTGCTCAAATAGCTCAACAGGTAATTTGATGAGGTCATCAAAATCCACTGCTTGGTAGGCGCGCAGCGTTTGTTGATATAGGCTATACACCCTTGCTGCTGCATGGGTCAACTCTTCATCGGCTTGTGCTTTAGCTTGGTCAGGGCTGATAAAAGCGCTTTTCCAAGCCGAAATCTGCCATTGGGTTTTGCGTAAGAGTTGTTTGTCAGTGGTGACTAATATATCGCCTACAATCTTAAAGCTGTCAGATGAATCGAGAATCGAGAATTGTGGCTTATAGCCCAATAGCGTCGCTTCCGCGCGTAACATTTGTAGCCCGAGAGAGTGAAAGGTGGCAATCGTCAAACCTTTAGTGCTTGTTCCCTGCATTAACTTACCAACACGTTCTTGCATCTCCCGTGCGGCTTTATTGGTAAAGGTAATTGCCGCAATTTCCTTAGGCGAGTAACCCGCCTCGGTAATGAGGTAGTTAATTTTTTGTGTAATGACCCGAGTTTTGCCACTACCAGCGCCTGCCAGTACCAACAAAGGACCATCTAGGTATTTCACGGCTTCACGCTGTGGCGCGTTGAGGGTGTTTAGCATTCGGGATTTATCAATAATTAAAGCAATGGTGCAGGTTTGCGCTTGCAAATCAGTTGCAAGGATGCGATTTTATATTTTAAAACTGGCATTAGCTATCATTACATGGCCTAGTTTCTGTTACACGCAAACATTTTCTTTGAGCACTTGCTTAGAGTAGGATTCTTTACATAAGCCAACGCCTCTTTTATCATGTGGTTCTTACATAGCAAAGCCTCACGTTGAGAGGGCCTAGGCTATCTTTTTGGAATCGGCTATATGAAGTTGAGTGTGATTAAAAATTTGGCTTTAATATTTACGTTGGTGGGTAGTGTTTTTTTTATCAGCCTGACTGCGAGTGCTGCAGAAGAAAAAATCCTCAATATTTATAACTGGTCTGATTACATCGGTACCGACACTATTTCCAATTTTGAAAAAGAAACGGGTATCAAGGTCCGTTATGACGTTTTTGACACCAATGAAATTCTGCACGCCAAATTGGTCGCCCAAAGAACTGGTTACGATATTGTAGTGCCTGGCTCTAACTGGGCCAAACTTCAAATTGAGGGCGGCCTATTACAAAAGCTGGATAAAACTAAGCTCACAAATTGGAATAATTTAGACCCTAATCTACTTGCACAGTTGGCGAAACTTGATCCTGGCAATGCCTATTTGGTTGATTGGATGTGGAGTTACACCACCGTGGGTATTAATGTGGATAAGGTTAAAAAGGCGCTAGGCAACACCCCGATCCCAGCCAATGCTTGGGATTTAGTGTTTGATCCTAAATACACGTCTAAACTGAAGTCTTGTGGCATAACTTTATTAGATACCCCATCAGAGGTATTTCCAGTAGCACTCAATTATTTACATAAGAGCCCATTTAGCAGTGATGTGGCCGATTACAACGCTACGTTTGAAATGCTAAAGAAAGTGAGGCCTGATATTAAACGGTTTACTTCTGGTGGTCAGATTGAAGAGTTGGCAAGCGGTGGCGTGTGCGTTGCTTTGGGTTGGGCAGGGGACTTTAATCTAGCGCGTAAGCGTTCAATTGAAAATAAATCAGCCCTCAATATTCAGGCTTTAGTCCCAAGTATCGGTGCTTTGATGTTTATGGATACGATGGCGATACCAGCAGATGCACCACATCCAGATAATGCCCATCAATTTATTAATTACATTTTGCGCGCCAAAGTGCATGCCGGTCTTTCTAATGCGGTAGCTTATGCCAATCCTAATAAGGCCTCTCTGCCTTTTGTTAATCCTGAAATTAGAAACAATCCATCGATATTTTTGTCGGATGCCGATGTTAAAAAGATGATTCCACCAGGCAATGTGGATAATAATACGCGCCGAATAATGACACGATTATTCACACGTTTTAAATCGGGAATTTAGTTTTAATCTAATAAGTTTTTTGAAGGGTAATACATGGCAACAGAGCCAAAACCAAATAAAGTCAAAACAGATTTACTTCGGGTAGAGGGTGTTACCAAGATTTTTGATGGTGTGATCAAAGCCGTGGACGATGTGTCGCTGACAGTGGCGCAAGGTGAAATATTTGCTTTATTAGGGGGCTCAGGTTGCGGTAAGTCAACATTGCTACGTTTGTTGGCAGGTTTTGAAGTGCCGACAAAAGGTAGAATTTTTCTCGCGGGGCAAGATATTACCGATTTGCCACCTTATCAGCGCCCAATCAATATGATGTTTCAATCCTATGCGTTGTTCCCGCATTTGACCGTGTGGCAAAACATTGCCTTTGGCTTACAGCGTGACCATATGCCCAAAGCGCAAATTGCGGAGCGTGTTGAATCTATGCTTAAGCTAATTCAGCTGACAAGTTTTGCACAAAGAAAACCACATCAACTATCTGGTGGTCAGCAACAACGTGTCGCTTTGGCCCGTAGCTTAGCCAAACAGCCTAAATTATTGTTGCTAGATGAGCCTTTGGGAGCGTTAGATAAAAAGCTACGTGAAAAAACCCAAGTAGAACTGGTGGGAATTATTGAAGAGGTTGGTGTGACCTGTGTGCTAGTGACCCACGATCAAGAAGAAGCGATGACGATGGCTTCAACCATCGCCGTGATGCATGAGGGGACTATATTGCAAACTGGCACGCCAGACGAAGTATACGAGAGACCTAATAGTCGGCAAGTGGCTGAGTTTATTGGCGATGTGAATATATTTGAAGGTCAGATTGAAACGTACGCTGCAGACCATGTGCGCATACGTTCAGAAGTATGCGTGCATTATTTGATGCATGGTATTAGCGGACACGTCGGTTTGTCTGTTGTGGTGGCAGTACGACCAGAAAAAATAGTGTTGAGTAAAAAGCGACCAGCTGGTGAGGTTAATTGGTGTGTTGGTGAAGTCGTGGCATTGGTGTATTTTGGCGATCACACGATTTATCACATTCAGCTTGCCAATGCGCAGGTAATCAAAGCACAGCAAATGAACCGCACCACTGACCTTGCCGAAGCGATTACTTCGGGTGACCGAGTCTATGCCTCATGGAGTGGTCTGGCCTTGGTAGTGTTGGTTCAATAAGTGCTTTCTGGAGCCAGTTAGTGGTCATGATCAATCATTTTAAAAAATTATTAAGCGGGAAAAGTCTACTTATCTCGCTGCCATATCTATGGTTGATCTTGCTGGTAGCCATTCCACTATTGATTGTTCTAAAAATCAGTCTGTCTGATATGGGCCCGACTTCAGTTACAGACGTGTTGAGTTGGAGCCAAGGTTGGCCCACTATTAAAATCAACTTTTCCAGCTATTTGTTTCTTGCCAGCGACCAGCTCTATATCGACACTTATCTCTCTTCGATTAAATACGCGCTGTTAACCACATTCATCTGCTTGGTTGTAGGGTTTCCATTTGCTTACTTTATGGCAAGAGCACCCAAGTATTTGCAGCCGATGTTGCTGATGCTCATTATGCTGCCATTTTGGACCTCTTTTTTACTTCGTATTTATGCTTGGAAAACCTTATTGGTGAGTAATGGCATCATCAATAACGCACTCTTATCGTTAGGCGTAATTAACCAGCCTTTAGCGATCATGAATAACTCATTTTCTTTGGTATTGGGCATGGTCTACTCATACTTGCCATTTATGATCTTGCCCTTATATGCCAATTTATCCAAACTGGATTTGCGTTTTTTAGAGGCGGCAGCGGATTTAGGCGCCAATGCCTTTAAGACTTTTTGGCTAGTGACCGTTCCGCTTTCCAAAGCGGGCATTATTGCTGGGTCCATGTTGGTGTTTATTCCAGCCGTAGGTGAGTATGTAATTCCTGAGTTGTTAGGCGGGTCAGACACTCTAATGATTGGTCGTGTACTTTGGGATGAGTTCTTTGCCAATAACGATTGGCCAATGGCTTCCGCGGTAGCAGTGGTAATGATGCTATTGATCTTATTGCCGATGAGCCTCTTGAGTAGTTACCAGTCTGAGCAAGCTGAGTCTAAGCTATGAGTAAAATATTTGCGCGGACTTGGTTAATAATGGTCTATCTGTTCTTGTATTTTCCTATTGTTACTTTGGTGATTTATTCATTCAATGACTCGCCCTTAGTGAGTATATGGAGTCAAGCTAGTCTCCGTTGGTATAGGGCATTGGCCAATGACAGGGACTTAATTGCATCGGTAGTCTTGTCATTTAAAATCGCCTTAATGGTCGGTTTGTTGTCAGTGCTTTTTGGCACCTTAACTGCTTTTGTCCTGAGTAAATATAAGCGTTTTTATGGGCGTACTTTCTTTTTCTCAATGGCAACTGCGCCCTTGGTGATGCCGGATGTGATCGTCGGTCTTTCCTTATTGCTGATGTTGGTTTCACTACAGCATTGGCTAGGGTTCCCCGAGCGTGGCTTATTGACCATTTTGCTTGGCCATGCCTTACTAGGTACGGCCTATGCCGCGGTGGTGGTGAGTTCACGTTTAAAAGAAATGGATGTTAGGTTGGATGAGGCTGCAATGGACTTGGGCTGCAAGCCACGACAAGTGTTTAGGTTAATCACCTTTCCATTGATTATGCCTAGTTTGATATCAGCTTTTTTGCTAACCTTTACTTTGTCGTTTGATGATGTGGTGTTAGCGTCTTTTCTATCTGGTCCTGGATATTCTACTTTGCCTATGGTGATATTTTCGCGCGCGCGACTAGGCTTAAACCCATCCATTAACGCAGTGGCAGCTGTGACAATTGCAGTGGTGAGTGTGGCTGTGATTGTTTCTAGCATTTATCATGTGCGTACCCAAAGAAAGCGCGACCATGAAATTGCCATGAGGTATAGTGATGGCAGTCAGTAACTCAAACTTTAAGCTAAGAAACACTCAACATAAAGGTATGCATGCGCTCTACTAAAGTCAGCGCCGCAATTGAGCGGCTTAAAAAACGTAGTAATGAACCCTATTCTATGGGGATGAGTGGAAATGGCTTATTCTGGCTTTCATTGTCTGGTGAAATGGGCGCTTCCACCAAATTATGCGAACCGATGGGTATTGATGAGTTTGTGACGTTTGTAAATGCTTATGGCCCACAAACGCCTAAGCGCGTTAGTAAGTTAGAAGTAGAATTTAGTAAACAACTACTTAGGAAAGTCGTAGACTAGCCCTTATTCTCAGTTTTCATCACCAAGTATTTCACCAGTAACTTCGCTTGAAATTTCTGCTACAGGATCAGCGACTACAGGCAAGGTAGCTTCCATCATTACACGACGGCTTTCAGGTGTTTCCATGCTGATTCTGCCTATAGCGCCACTGCGGTAATCAGTTAGAAAAGCAACTGCTGTTTTTTCCGTGTCCCATAAGCCGTCATGTCGTTTATAAGAACGGCGTTTTGCAATTGCATCCAGTAAGTCCACACCATCCATTTTCATCACGTCTAGAAAGCCGCCTTCGCTTTTCATGGTGTCAAGTTTATAGCGTGCGTTAAGCAGGGCTGGATAGGATTTAAGTAGGTTGTCGGCTAAAAACAGTGCGACATCTTCATCAATCACTGCGTTACGGCCAATCGCATGACTGGCGGCTAGCATATAGCCATCAGACTCATACTGAATTCTTGGCCACATCATGCCTGGTGTGTCGGTAATGCTCATAGTTTCGCTTAAATCAAAGCGTTGTTGGCTTTTGGTCACGGCAGGCTCATCACCGACTTTGGCTACGCGGCGATTTAAAAGGGCATTCATCAGCGTTGATTTACCAACGTTAGGAATTCCCATAATCAGCATACGTAAAGGTTTTAAGTGCGTGCCCCTATGAGGTGTCAGTGCTAGACATAACTTAGGTATTTTATTAGCTTCACCAGGTTTTTTACATGATAACGCGACCGCTTTGGTGTTGGGTTGGCGGTTAAAATAGTTGAGCCAAGCTTGTGTGGCGACTGGGTCAGCTAAGTCGGCTTTATTTAGAATTTTGAGTTGAGGGCGTTGGCGAAATAAGCGCATTTCATCAATCATGGGGTTATGGCTGGCGGCAGGCACGCGCGCATCCAGCACCTCGATCACAATGTCAGTGAACTCCATTGTCTCTTCAGCTTTTTTGCGTGCTTGAGTCATATGACCCGGATACCATTGAATTGCCATTTGTTGCATCTCCTCATCAGTGCTGACTTTGTTAGCTGTGCCGTGCCATCATATTGACGAGGCGGTGAAACAAAGTCCTGCTTACTATTTCTAATTGGGCGCATTTTAACATTTAGAAGCCAAGCCGAAGTTTTTATCTGCGTGACATGGAATTTTGTCTTAAAATAGCGCCATGAAAACACCTGAAGCACAGCCTGAAATCCGCCCTAATCAATCGATAGAGCTACTTAAAGAACTCCATATACTTACCCGTGATGGTAAGCTAAATCAAGATAGCCGCCGTAAGTTGAAACAGGTGTATCACCTAGTGAATTTTATTGAACCGCTGTTTAATGAGGTGTTATTACGTAATCCTAATCCCACCTTAGTCGATCACGGTGCAGGCAAGTCTTACTTGGGTTTTATTTTGTATGATCTATTGTTGAAACAGCATGATGCTGGGCAAGTGGTAGGTATTGAAACCCGTGGTGAATTAGTTGAAAAGTCACGACAATTAGCGGCAAGATTAGGCTTCACACGTATGGATTTTCAGCATTTAAGCGTAGCTGAATCAATCAGTTCAGAGGTTCTGCCAGCGACTGTGGATATTGTCACAGCGCTGCACGCATGCAACACTGCCACCGATGATGCCATACAATTTGGGCTCAAAAAGCACGCGCAATATATGGTGCTTGTGCCGTGTTGTCAGGCTGAAGTGGCTGAAGTATTAAGGCAACATAAAAATGAGAGCTTTGCCAAAACGCCCCTCAGTGAAATTTGGCGACACCCTATGCATACACGTGAATTCGGCAGTCAGTTAACCAACGTGCTGCGATGTCTTCAATTGGAGGCCGCTGGTTACCAAGTTACAGTGACTGAATTGGTAGGCTGGGAGCATTCAATGAAAAATGAATTAATCATTGCTAAATATACTGGGCAGCCACGAATGAACGCCAGGACTAGGTTGGAGTCAATTTTGAGCGAACTTAATTTAGAAACACTTACTAGCCGTTTTTTAACCTAGGTTCTCTATGACATCAGGAGATATCACTATGCTGTTATAATTTACAGCTGCTCTGATTCACCATTGTCCGTTCTAACCATTAAGACTTACCTATTGAATGAGGAATCCATGAAACGTTTTTTAATGTTATTAATAATTGCTATTACGTGTGTTAGTTTGTTTGCTAGCTTTGCTGAAGCAAGACGTTTTGGCGGTGGTAGCAGTTTTGGTAAGCAACGTGCAGTTCCGATGCAGCGCCAGCAAAGGCCGCCTGCTGCAGCGCCTGTGCCGGCGGCACCTGCAGGCAATAAATGGTTAGGCCCATTAGCTGGTTTGGCTCTAGGGGCTGGGCTGATGTCTATGTTTTCTGGCGGTGGTATGGGCGGACTAGGTGGCATGATGGGGTCATTGCTTCCAGCATTACTAATTGCCGCAGTAGTGATGTTTCTGATCTCTAGATTTAAACGGTCACAGCAACCTGCGATGCAGTATGGCGGTGGCGCTGAACCATATAGTCAGCCGCAACCTGAAGCAGGCTTTGCTACAAGTCTAGCCCCATCGTATATTCCAGAAGATTTTCCAGTTGAGAGTTTTTTGCGTAATGCCAAAGCTTCATTTATTCGCCTGCAAGCGGCAAATGATCGCAAAGATATTAACGATGTGCGTGAATACACTACACCTGAAATCTTCGCTGAAATCTCATTGCAAATGCAAGAGCGTGGCAATGCTGTACAAAATACCGAGGTGTTGAGTATTGATGCCGAATTACTAGAAGTAAGTAATGAAGGTGACTATTCCATTGCTAGCGTGCGTTTTACTGGTCAGTTGCGTGAGAATAACGCGGCAATCGAAAACGTAGATGAAATTTGGCATGTTCAAAAAAATATGCGCGACGACAAAGCTGTATGGTTATTAGCCGGTATTCAGCAGGTAGAATTGTAATTAATCAGTTTTAATCAGACAGTTCAACAAGTCCGAAGTTATCTACTTAATTAAGTGTCGCCAATGCAAAAAGCGATACTTGATTATTTAAAATATCTACTTCGTGCCTGTTCAAATGCCGCACATGAATGACGATAAGTCCTTGAACCTAAAACCAAGTGTATTAAATTTTTCTAGTTTAGAAGCCAGTCTGCAAACCTGCATGCTGGCTGATCGTTTTGTGCTGCGCCGCAAGTTGCGTGAGGCTAGTGAGCTCAAAAAGTTAACGGATGAAAAATCTGCAATCAAAGCCCAACGGTTACTCGCCGAAATTACACAAAAGCTTAGAGTTTCAACGGCTAGGTATGAAGCGCGTTTAAGTAATTTACCTAAACCTGAATATCCATTGGAGCTTCCGGTTAGCGCTAAAAAGGCTGAGATTGCTGCGGCTATCAGCCAAAATCAAGTCGTGATTATCTGTGGCGAAACTGGCTCTGGTAAAACCACACAAATCCCTAAAATCTGTTTAGAGCTAGGACGCGGTATTTCTGGATTAATTGGGCATACCCAACCACGTCGCATTGCCGCGCGCTCGGTAGCCTCTAGAATCGCTCAGGAGCTAAACAGTCCACTCGGTGAAGTAGTCGGCTACAAGGTGCGCTTTAATGATAAATTGACGGAATCTAGTTACATCAAACTGATGACCGACGGTATTTTGTTGGCGGAAACGCAGGGAGATAAGTTCTTGAACGCTTATGACACCATCATTATTGATGAGGCGCATGAGCGTAGCCTGAATATTGATTTTTTACTCGGTTACTTAAAACAGTTACTCGTCAAACGACCAGATTTAAAAGTGATTGTAACCTCAGCTACGATTGATGCGGACCGTTTTTCACAACACTTTAATGGTGCGCCAGTGATTGAAGTCTCAGGTCGTACCTATCCAGTTGAAATTCGCTACCGTCCTCTTGGAAAGGCTGGTTTCCGTGCAAGAGAAATCGCAGCTACCGAAAATGCACAGTTTGACGAAGAGGATGAAACGATCTTTGGCATTGCACGTAAAGCCAAAACTGAAGCGCGTTGGCTAGAAGAGGATGACGAAGAAGAAGCGATAGAAGAAGCTATTTTAGATGCTGCCGATGACTTGCTTCGTCAAGGCGATGGCGATATTTTGGTGTTTTTACCTGGCGAGCGTGAGATTCGTGATACTGCAGAACACTTACGCAAATATCAAGGCCGTTCTGCCAAGCTTAAACACATAGAAGTGTTGCCATTGTTTGCGCGATTAAGCATCGAAGATCAGCAAAAAATCTTTAGAAGCCATAGTACTCGCCGCATCGTGCTTGCCACCAACGTCGCTGAGACTTCACTCACCGTCCCTGGTATTAAGTACGTGATTGATGCTGGCTTAGCGCGTATGAGTCGCTACAGTACGCGTGCTAAGGTAGAGCAGCTTCAGATTGAAAAGATCAGTCAAGCCGCAGCCAAGCAACGCGCTGGCCGTTGCGGTCGCGTATCTAACGGCATCTGTGTGCGCTTATATGCGGAAGAAGATTTTAATGGCCGCCCTGAATTTACTGAACCGGAAATCTTACGTAGCTCATTAGCTAGCGTTATTTTGCGTATGGCCGCATTGCGCTTAGGCGATATTGCCGATTTCCCATTTATTGAAGCACCAAGCAGTCGTTTGGTGAGTGATGGTTACCAGCTGTTGCAGGAGTTAGGCGCGGTTGATAGCCGACGCCAGATTACCGAAACCGGATTGCAGCTCGCCAAGTTGCCTCTAGACCCGCGCGTGGGACGGATGATTTTAGCCGCCAAGCGTGAGAGTTGTTTGCGTGAAATCTTAATTATCAGCAGTGCGTTAAGTATACAAGACCCTCGCGAACGGCCGATGGATAAGCGTGAAGCAGCTGATGCCGCACATGCCAAATTTGCTGGTGAAGGCTCAGACTTTATGAGCTATCTCAAGTTATGGGATTTCTTTGATAACGCGTTAAAAACCAAAAAATCTAATAAAGACTTACTCAACCAGTGCCATAGTAATTTCTTGTCATTTTTACGTTTAAAAGAATGGCGTGAACTCCATACGCAAATTCAGCAGATTACCGATGAGATGGAGTTTAAGCTTAATACTAAAGAAGCTAGCTATGAGCAGATTCATCGGTCATTGTTGGCCGGCTTATTAGGCAATATTGGTTTTAAAGATGGCGATAGTGACTCTTATGCTGGTGCGCGCGGCATACGCTTTCATGTTGCACCTGGCTCTGCACTTAAGAAAACACGTCCAAAATGGGTGATGGCGGCCGAACTAATGGATACCAGCAAACTCTACGCGCGCTGTGTGGCAAAAATGGAGCCAGACTGGATAGAGCCACTGGCACAGGGTCTGACCGAGAGTCAGTACACGGACCCTCGTTGGGATAGGAAGATGGGCATGGTCAATGCTTGGGAGCGAGTTTCCCTGTATGGACTTACTATTATTCCTAAGCGGCGTGTGCATTTTGGGCCGATAGACCCCAAGCAATCGCGCGATATATTTATTCGCGAAGCACTTGCTAATGGGGAATTTGATAGCCGCGCTGCATTTTTTACCGCTAACGAACGCTTAATTGCAGAAATTGAAGAGTTAGAGCATAAAGCACGACGTCAAGACGTGCTGGTCGATGAGCATCAATTGTTTGCTTTCTACGATAGCAAAGTGCCGGCAGATATTTTTCAAGCAGCCACCTTTGAGGCTTGGCGGATTGAAGCCGAAAAAGCGCATCCGCGTTTACTCTATCTCACCCGTGATGATTTAATGCGTCATGGTGCCGACGCTATTACAGCAGTGCAGTTCCCGGAAAAAATGTTGCTTGATAGTGTGGAAATACCACTCAAATATCGCTTTGAGCCTAATCACGTACTAGACGGCGTGACAGCTACCATCCCATTAGCATTATTAAATCAGTTAAATCTCACTCAAACCGAGTGGCTAGTTCCAGGCATGTTGCGTGAAAAGCTCACTTATTTAATTAAAGCCTTGCCCAAAGCCTTTCGCCGGGTGTGTGTCCCTGTGCCAGAATTTGTGACTCAGTTTTTAGAGCAAACCAAGGTGGGCGAGGGTGCGATTAAAGAAGTGCTTGCCGCTTATATTCAGCGCGTGACCACGCTCAAAATAGCGGTAGAGGATTGGACCGAGGATACGCCCGCACATTTGCTGATGAACATCAGTGTGGTTGATGATGCCGGTAGGGAACTGGCGATGGGCCGTGATTGGAATGCGTTAAAAAAACAACTGGGTTCTGCTGCACAACTGACCTTTAGAAATACTTCTCCCGATATTGAGAAGACCGGTTTGAAACAATGGGATTTCGGCGATTTGCCGGCCACCTTGAGTTTTGAGCGCGATGGTTTAAAGGTCACTGGCTATCCAGCATTAGAGGATGATGAAGATAGCATTTCGGTAAAGTTATTTGATACCGAGCGTGAGGCGATGGCTAGTCACCGCAAAGGCGTATGTCGTTTAATGCGTTTTGAATTGAAAGAGCAAATGAAACAGTTGGAAAAAGGCCTGCCTAATTTTAATCAATATGCATTAATTTTGCGTAATGTCCTGACGCCAGATGAGCTTCGTGAAGATATGATTTTGGCGATTGCTGATCGCGCTTTTATAGGCGAAGACGAGTTGCCACGCTCTAATGCTGAATTTATGAAATTAAAGCAGCGTGCACGGACACGTTTACCGGCAGTGAGCGAAGCTATGGCTAGGCAGGCGCAGACGATAGCGACCGAATTTCAACTACTACAGCAAAAGCAGGCGCAAATGCCTGCTAGTGGCAATCGTTTAAAGCGTGATCTAGAGCAACAAGTAGGGTTGCTAGTGCATAAGCATAGCTTTAGTCAAACGCCATGGCAGCACTTGCAACATATCCCACGTTATCTAAAAGCGCTGCGTTTAAGAATTGAAAAACATCCGGCTAACCCAGATCGTGATGGGAAGAATGCTGGTAGCATCGGCTTGTTATGGCAAAAATGGCAAGATAAAATCAATGCGCTACAGCAAGCCCATTTAACTATTTCTGAGGACTTGCTAGAGTATCGGTGGTTAATTGAAGAGCTCCGCGTGTCTCTGTTTGCACAAGAACTTAAAACGCCATTTCCCATCTCTATTAAACGCCTAGAAAAAACTTGGCAAGACATCACGCATTAAATACGAATGACCATTGATCAATTAAGTCATGGCAGTTTAGATGAGTTTTTGCAACAACCGCGTTTGCATCGTCCGCGCGGTAATGGCTTAATTCAGATTAATATTAATCGCCGCACTTTGATTGCGATTTTATTTTCGTTATTCATTCATGCCTTCATTTTATTTTTTGCGCTCCCTAGCTTGCAAATGAATACAGCTTCTTCACCACCACCTCGTGCGATGGAAGTCAGTTTAGCGCCACCTAAGACGCCTGAGGTGATGGCGCCTATGCCTCCGGTTGAGGAGAAGCCACTGCCTAAGAGTAAACCCCCTCGACCTAAAGTGATGACGCAAAAAATGCAGGTGCGTGAAAAACCAATATTTTCAGTGCCAGACACCCCTGAACTGGTCACACCTAAAGAAAATAAAGAGCAACCTACCGATATGATGTCTTACGTCAAATCTAGGCAGGCGCAGCGGCAAGTCACTGAATCGGATGCGGCTAAACAAAATGCCGAAGCCGTCGCACGAGAAGTTGGGCCAAGCGAGGCCGCAACGCGCGATGAGAAAATTAAGCGTAATTTGCAAAGTGGGACTAACGGTATTTTTGAGATTACGAGTCTAAGTAGTCGTCACGCGACCTTCGCTTTTAGAGGCTGGACTAATGATTACAGTAGTTCTAGGCGAGAGTTCTTTGAAGTAGAAGCCAGTACGGGTCAAGATATCCGATTGGTGATGGTGAAGCGTATGATTAAACTCATTCGTGAGCATTACCAAGGTGACTTTAACTGGGACTCGCATCGATTAAATCGGGTAGTGAATTTATCGGCGCGACCTCAAGATAACGCAGGCTTGGAAGAATTTATGTTGATGGAATTCTTTGGCCAGAACTACAAAAACCTCTAACAATGCTGTGATATGGCTATTGCTCGTTCGAATAACCAATTAACCCTAAAAATACCCGTACCACCCCATAAGCTAACCAGGATGAAAAACGTTGCAGGATATTGCCATGCGTCCATTCTTGAGATGAGATGCGATAAGCGCCATCATGTATAGAGGCAATAATATCGGTACGTAATTCGCTAGCAAAGGCTGAGTCTAATACCACTATATTGGCCTCGCGACTCAGTAGTAGGCTAAACGGATCGATATTAGAGGAGCCTACGGTAGCCCAGTGTTGATCAATCACAGCGACTTTGCTATGCATAAAGCTTTTTCTGTATTCGTAAATTTCTATGCTTTTGCATAATAGCTCGGTGTAAAAAGTTTTAGTGGCAAACATTAGGACGTATTCTTTACGCCCCTGAAGTAACAGTTTGACTTCTACCCCGCGATCGGCGGCGGCGATGAGGGCTTTGCGAAATTTTCTGCCAGGAACAAAGTAGGCGTTGGCGATGATGATTTCAGTCTTGGCGCTGTTAATTGCGCTTAAGTAAGCTTCTTCAATATCGCGTCTATGCAAAATGTTGTCTCGTAATACTAAGGCAGCATTCACATTCGCTTTGACCTCAGAAAATATGGCGTTAGACTTAACGTAGGTCATATTAAACTGATGCGGTATTTGCATCCAAGCAATGCGCCGCCAAAGTTTATGGGTGCTGGCAACAATAGCCGGTAATAAACGCCCCTCAATACGTACAGCATAATCTATGCGTGGCGGTGCCTGGTTGGGCACATTATTATCGTCTATGATGTTAATGCCACCGACAAATCCTATCTTGCCATCGACCACCACAACTTTGCGATGGAGGCGACGTAAGCGCCTTTTCTTAAAGGACCATGGCGATATTTTTAGACGGTAAAACATTAATTGCACGCCGACTGAAGTCAGCTCATTTACATAAATAGCACTTAAATGTTGGCTACCAAATCCATCAAGCAATACATTCACAACTACACCACGCCTGGCCGCATCTTTAAGTGCATTGCCTATGCGAATTCCGATTGAATCCATTTCGTAAATATAGCTTTGGATATATATTTCAGAGTGCGAATTTTCTATGGCGGCTAAAAGTGCAGGAAAATACTCATTGCCACTTTTGAGTAAGGTGATTTGGTTGCCTCCAATGAATTGAATCATGGCAACTTGTGTGTTCTAGTAAGAGTGGCGGAGAGCATGGCGTGATCAGATATTTTAATAAACTGAGCGCCAGAGTGAACTTCAGCTTGTTTTACATGGAAGCCACGCGCGTATATGCGATCAAGCCTAAGCATGGGTAGCCAAGAGGGGAAGCTGCGCGCGGGTTTTCCTGTATGACGTTCAAATACCTCATGCATATTTAAATGTTCGGCAAACAGGCGTCCGGTTCGCATTCCCCAATCATTAAAGTCACCGGCGATAATCAACGGTGCATCAGCAGGCACTTTCGTTTGAATGAATTCAGTCACTGCCAGTAATTGTTGGCGTCGCCATTGCGCAAATAAGCCTAAGTGCAGGCAAATTGTATGTAGTGGCTGATCCCAGCCAGGCACATTAATTTGACTGTGTAACATGCCACGTTGCTCTAAGCTATGCGCAGAGATATCGACATTACTACTGGTAATAATTGGGAATTTTGACAACAGGGCATTGCCATGATGGCCTGTGGGGTAAACAGAATTTTTGCCATAGGTGTAGTCTGGCCAAACTGCTTCAGCTAAGTATTCGGCCTGCCCAAATTGTGGCCAGGCCGAAAACCGCTCCCTATGTGGGGTGTGTTCATCGCGAACTTCCTGCAAGAAAACAATGTCTGCATGTAGCTTTCGCAATAGGTCGCGCTGGTGATGTAAGGCAAAGCGCGCATTAAGGTGTGTAACACCTTTATGGATATTAAAAGTTGCGATGCGCAGAGTTTGGTGCAAGTTGAGATTGCCTAATGAATAAATACTTCAATAAAGTATGTGCGTCAGTAGTTCTGTTCCTGACTTCAAGTTTAACCTGACTTGGCTTGATGTCAAAGCAGGTCGTTTGTGATAGAAGGTTTGCCGCTGGTCATGGCCGGGATGCTGTAGTCGCAAGACGAGAGCCCGGAGACCCCAGCGGGTTCGCCCTTAGAACCCCCTGTCTTTA
>CAIRXI010000087.1 GCA_903882525.1 uncultured Pseudomonadota bacterium
CCGCAAAGCAGTCGTTAGATTTAGGCGCTTCCGACCCATTGCGGTCATTGGGTATTTAGCACATCCTGAGCTATGCCTGATTGGATGGGGTTAGTAGAGATACAGAGAAAATAGCGAATGTCTTCAACTGGCCCATAACAGACTCACGGCATATTAATTGAGTTGCTTAAAAGCAGACGGTAGTTATATTTTAACTCCTTAATTTTATAACTTTGTGCTTAAGACAACAAAAAACCCAGCACTAGGCTGGGTTTTTGTAATCAATTACATACGTTGCGTAATCTTATTTACCTGAACGTTTACGCTCATTTTCTGTTAAGTAACGTTTACGGATACGGATGGTTTTCGGTGTAATTTCAACCAATTCATCATCATCAATAAACTCAACAGCTGACTCTAATGATAAAGCGATTGGGGTAATCAAACGCACCGCTTCATCAGTACCTGATGAACGCACGTTAGTCAGTTGCTTACCTTTAATCGGGTTAACTACCAAATCGTTATCACGACTGTGTATACCAATAACCATACCTTCATACAATTTGTCGCCAGGTACAGAGAACATTTTACCGCGATCTTGCAGTTTCCATAGGGCGTAGGCAACAGCCTCGCCATGCTCAGCTGAAATCAATACGCCGTTACGACGACCTGGCATATCTGCTTTCACTGGCGCGTATTCATCAAACACATGACCCATTAAGCCAGTACCGCGCGTCATAGTTAAGAACTCGCCTTGGAAACCGATCAAGCCACGTGCTGGAATTCTGTATTCCAAACGCGTACGGCCATTACCATCAGATTCCATGTTTTGCATTTCACCACGACGACGACCCAACTCCTCCATCGCAGCACCTTGATGCTCATCTTCCACATCGACGGTAAGAATTTCATATGGCTCACATTTTTGGCCATTAATTTCACGGTATACCACTTTTGGCTTACCTACAGCCATTTCAAAGCCTTCACGACGCATATTCTCTAACAAAATAGTTAAATGCAATTCGCCACGGCCTGAAACACGGAATACATCAGCATCTTCAGTTTCATCAACGCGTAAAGCTACGTTAACTAACAATTCTTTAGTCAAACGATCGCGAATTTGACGTGAAGTAACAAACTTACCTTCAGTACCGGCTAGAGGTGAAGTGTTCACCATAAAGTCCATTGTCAATGTTGGCTCATCTACACCTAGATGTGGCAGGCCAACTGGATTTTCACGATCACATATGGTGAAGCCAATACCGATATCATCTAAACCAGAAATAATCACGATATCGCCTGCTTCAGCTTCGTCAACTAGCACACGCTCTAAACCACGAAAACCCAATACTTGGTTAATTTTACCAACGGCTATTTGTTTGCTTTCGTTCATTACTGCAACAGCTTGGCCAGGTTTGATACGACCGTTAGTGATACGGCCAACGCCTAGGCGGCCAGTATAAGTAGAGTAATCTAAAGCTGAGACTTGCAATTGCAATGGCGCATTGCTGTCACCTGATGGTGGTGCAACGTGGCTTAAAATAGTTTCAAATAAAGCGCGCATGTTATCTGAAGGTGTCTTCATATCTAACATGGCATAGCCATTAATCGCTGAAGCATAGACAACTGGGAAATCTAACTGCTCATCGGTTGCACCTAAATTAGCGAACAGATCAAAAGTTTGGTTAACTACCCAGTCTGTACGAGCACCAGGACGATCCACCTTGTTAATCACAACGATAGGTTTTAAACCTAAGGCTAGCGCTTTCTTTGTTACAAAACGCGTTTGCGGCATAGGGCCTTCAACCGCATCTACTAAAAGAACAACACCATCTACCATACCTAATACGCGTTCTACTTCACCACCAAAGTCCGCATGGCCTGGTGTGTCCACAATATTAATATGTGTACCTTCGTAGTTCAAGGCAGTATTTTTTGCCAAGATGGTAATACCACGTTCTTTTTCAATATCACCACTATCCATTACACGCTCAGACACAACCTGATGCCCTGTAAAAGTACCGGCTTGATGTAAAAGCTTGTCCACCATAGTAGTTTTACCATGGTCAACGTGGGCAATAATTGCGATATTTCTTAAATTACGTAACATGTTGTTGCTGCCATATCATTGAAAGGCCCGGATTTTAACACAGATAGCGCCTATTTAAGTTTGCGGATTGAATTAATAATTTGACTTTAAGTTTTAAATGGATATACTGCGCACTTCATTCGCGTTACAGGTTTTATTTGTAATGCTTGAATCATTGCCCTGACCCTTCTGTTGCTCGTGAAATTTTGAAGCAACTATCAAGAAATCGAACTTTTGATTTTTACTGGTTAGCGGCTGTGCCCGTGCGCTGGTAAAGATTATATGAGTTGGTTTACATTAAGTTTACTTTTACAGTAATAAACACTGCGGTCGATTATTCGGTCCAGCGACTTAATTAAGTCCCATACAAATATTCTCTGCGTTTATATTGCCCTTGAACCTAAGCTTAACTAATTGCTTGGTTTCAAATGATATGGCCGTTTTTACTTGGCGCCCTTTTTGTTTTTATTGAAAGGGACTATCTTGTCTTTTGAATCGTTAAACCTTGCTACTGAATTACTTCGTGCTATCGAAGAATCAGGCTATACAACTCCTACTGCCATCCAG
Organism: uncultured Pseudomonadota bacterium; assembly: GCA_903882525.1. Classification (GTDB taxonomy): domain Bacteria; phylum Pseudomonadota; class Gammaproteobacteria; order Burkholderiales; family Methylophilaceae; genus Methylotenera. Next base: position 2,636 of record CAIRXI010000087.1, read on the forward strand.
GCGCAGGCAATTCCTGTTGTGACCGCTGGTCATGACTTAATGGCTTCTGCTCAAACTGGTACAGGTAAAACTGCAGCATTTATGTTGCCAGCTTTAAACCTATTGGCTACACCGCATGAATTAAAAAGCCGCGGTCCACGTATCTTGGTATTAGTACCAACGCGTGAACTTGCAACTCAAGTCAACGAAGCTGCGCGTAAGTACGGTAAATTTATCCGTGCACGTACTGTCAGTATCGTGGGCGGCATGCCTTACCCACTACAAAACAAATTACTATCACAACCGCTTGATATCTTAGTGGCTACACCAGGCCGCTTATTGGATCATATGGAACGTGGTCGTATCGACTTATCACGCTTGCAAATGCTTATCTTAGATGAAGCTGACCGTATGTTAGACATGGGCTTCTTACCTGATGTTGAGCGCATCTGCAGCCAATTGACTGCTGAACGCCAAACTTTATTGTTCTCAGCTACTTTAGATGGTGACATTGCACGCATTGCAAAACAAATTCTTAAAAACCCAAAAACAATTCAAGTTGCGGGCCAAAAAGAAAAACATGCGAACATTGAGCAACGCTTGCACTATGTAGATGACATGACACATAAAAACAAACTGCTTGAGCATCTATTGATTGCTCCTGAAGTAAACCAAGTCATTATCTTTACTAGCACTAAGCGTCACGCTGATGTATTAGCTGAAGATTTATATGCTGCTGGTCACAAAACTGCAGCTTTACATGGTGATATGACACAAGGTGCGCGTAACCGTACATTGACTAAATTACGCCAAGGCGAAGTTAAAGTATTGGTAGCGACTGATGTTGCTGCTCGTGGTATTGATGTGCAGGGTATTAGTCATGTTATCAATTACGATCTACCTAAATTTGCTGAAGATTATGTGCATCGTATCGGCCGTACTGGCCGTGCTGGTAACACTGGTACTGCAATTTCTTTTGCATCAAATATGGATCGTCATATTTTACGTAAAATTGAACAGTTCACTGGCAATCGCATGGATCCAACGACCGTTGAAGGTTTTGAGCCTAAACGTGCCATGAAAATGGATGGTCCAGGTAATGGCCGTGGTGATCGTGGTGATATTCGCCGTGATGCGCACAAACCAGGTGGTCGCGGTGGCTTTAAACCACGTGATGACCGTGGTGGTTTCAATGACCGTGGTCCACGTACTGAGCGTCCTAGCTTTAGTCGTGACAGTGCTGACAGTCGTGGTAATCGCGATTCAGCACCTCGTGAGTCAAACGGCAATGCAGGCGGTTACGCTGGTAGATCTGATGCTAACCGCTCAGAAAGACCTTCTGGAGATCGTCCACGTAGCTTTGGTGACCGTAATGACCGTGGTGCAGACCGTGGCCGTAGTGATCGTCCAAGCGGTGATCGTTCAGGTGCACCAGCACCGAACCGTAGCTTTGGCGACAGTATCGCTTTTGGCAAAAAACCTTATCCACGTGATGGCGCTAGCGCCCCGCGTAGTGATAGCCGCGGCGACAGTCGTGGTGACAACCGCGGTAGCCGCCCAGATGCAAATCGTGGTGATGGCAACCGTGTGTTAGGTGCACGTTATGAAAGCCGCACTGAAGCACCACGTGGTGACAATCGTTCTGCAGCGCCTGCGCGTCGTGATAGCGCAAGACCTGAAGGCAACCGTCCAGCGCGTAGTGATTCACGTAGCTTCGGTAATAGCAATGCTGGTAGCGGCGCTCCACGTCGTCCACGTAGCTTTGCATAATTAAATAATTGAACAGTACCCAACCAATGACAGAAACAGTAAATTTAGACAGCAGCAGTTCCCTAGGTTTTAAAGACCTAGGATTGGCGCCAGAACTTCTTAAGGCGTTGACTGATTCTGGTTATACCACTCCCACGCCAATTCAAGCGCAAGCCATTCCGGTTGCGCTGGCTGGGGCTGATTTAATGGCAGGCGCGCAAACTGGCACAGGTAAAACTGCGGCTTTTGCGTTGCCATTGCTACAAAAATTACTGCCACATGCAAACAACGGTGCTTCACCTGCAAAACACCCAGTACGCGCGTTGATTTTAACGCCAACACGTGAACTGGCAATACAGGTAGAAGAAAGTGTAAAAGCCTATGCAAAACATACGCCGCTACGCTCACTGGTGGTGTATGGCGGTGTTGATATCAGGACACAAACACCACATTTAAAAACTGGCGTTGAAGTCTTGGTAGCCACTCCAGGTCGTTTGTTGGATCATATTGAACAAAAAACAGTACAGCTTAATCAAGTACAAATTTTAGTACTAGATGAAGCAGATAGAATGTTGGACGAAGTGAATGGAAAAACCGGTGTTGCTC
>CAIRXI010000088.1 GCA_903882525.1 uncultured Pseudomonadota bacterium
GCAGCACATGGTGTGTTGCGTTTGGTGCTGGAGTTGGATGGTGAAGTTATCCAGCGTGCTGATCCGCATATTGGTCTATTGCATCGTGGTACTGAGAAGTTGGCTGAAAATCGTACCTATCTACAATCTGTACCTTATATGGATAGGCTGGATTATGTATCCATGATGTCCAATGAGCATGCCTATGTAATGGCGATTGAAAAGATGATGGGTATTGATGTGCCACTGCGTGCGCAGTATATACGCGTCATGTTCGATGAAATTACGCGAGTGCTCAACCATCTATTATGGCTTGGTGCGCATGCGTTGGATGTGGGTGCAATGACCGTATTCTTGTACGCTTTCCGTGAGCGCGAGGATTTATTTGATTGCTATGAGGCAGTGTCTGGTGCGCGTATGCATGCCGCCTATTATCGTCCAGGTGGCGTATACCGTGATTTGCCTGAGCAAATGCCGCAGTATGCAATTTCGCCTTTACGTAATGCCAAAACAGTCAAAAAACAAAATGAAAACCGCCAAGGTTCTTTATTAGACTTTATCGAAGATTTTAGTAATCGTTTTCCAGGGTATGTGGATGAATACGAAACCCTTCTTACCGATAACCGTATTTGGAAACAGCGTACGGTTGGTGTTGGTATCGTCACGCCAGAGCGTGCATTAGCACTAGGTATGACTGGACCAATGTTGCGTGGGTCTGGCATAGCTTGGGATGTACGTAAAAAGCAACCTTATGAAGTGTATGCGGATTTGGATTTTGATATCCCTGTGGGCGTCAATGGTGATTGTTATGATCGCTACTTGGTGCGTATGGAAGAGTTTAGACAGTCTAATCACATTATTAAGCAGTGTATCAACTGGTTACGCAAGAATCCAGGACCTGTGATTACAAGCGATACAAAAGTGGCACCGCCAAACCGTGAAAGCATGAAAACCAATATGGAAGACATGATTCATCATTTCAAATTATTTACCGAAGGGTTTCATGTGCCGGCAGGAGAAGCTTATGCTGCGGTTGAGCATCCTAAGGGTGAGTTTGGTATTTACATGGTTTCAGACGGCGCCAATAAGCCGTATCGACTTAAAATTCGCGCGCCTGGTTTTCCGCATTTAGCAGCATTAGACGAAATGACCCGTGGCCATATGATTGCCGATTTAGTCGCAATTATTGGTACCCAAGATATCGTATTTGGTGAAATTGATAGATAAAAATGTTAAGTCCACAAGCCATTGAAAAAATAGATTACGAGCTGACGAAGTATCCGGCAGACCAACGACAAGCTGCAGTAATGAGCGCGCTTCGGATCGTTCAGACTGAGCGGGGTTGGTTATCCAAAGAAAGCATTTCAGAGGTTGCGCAATACTTGAGTATGCCTGAGATTGCCGCTTTAGAGGTCGCTAGTTTTTATAATATGTATGATTTATCGCCGGTAGGCAAATATAAAATTACCGTGTGTACCAATATCTCCTGCATGCTGCGTGATAGCGATGAAATCGTCAGCCATTTGCAAACCAAATTGGGCGTGGGTTTTAATGAAGTGACCGCAGATGGTAAGTTCTGTCTAAAAGAGGGTGAGTGTATGGGCGCTTGTGGTGGTGCACCTTTAATGACGGTGAATAACCATGCGATGCACGAGTTTCTAACTCCAGAAAAAGTAGATGAAATTTTGGAAGCGTTGAAATAATGGCCACCAAAATTAAAAATTTAGACACTACGAAGCCTGTGATGACAGATTTAAAAGGTCAAACGTTAGTTTGTCTACGCACATTGACTGAAGAAAATCCGGCGTCCTTGGCTACTTATATTAAGCTCGGCGGCTATAGCGCTTTAAAACGTATCGTGACTGAAAAAACCAAAGCCACCGATATTATTACCGAGGTCAAAGATTCAGTTTTGCGCGGTCGTGGCGGTGCAGGTTTTCCTACCGGTCTGAAATGGAGCTTTATGCCGCGTTATTTTGATGGCACTAAGTACTTGGTATGTAACACAGATGAAGGTGAGCCTGGAACGTTTAAAGACCGCGATATCATTCGCTATAACCCACACCAATTAATTGAAGGGATGGCGATTGCAGCCTATACCTTGGGTGCTCATGTTGGTTATAACTATATTCATGGTGAAATTTGGCAGGATTACGAAACCTTTGAAGCGGCTTTGCATGAAGCGAAAGCTGCGGGCTATTTGGGTGAGAATTTATTCGGTACCAATTTCTGCTTCAATTTGTACGCGGTACATGGCTACGGCGCCTATATCTGCGGTGAGGAAACGGCGCTGATTGAATCGATTGAAGGTAAAAAAGGCCAGCCACGCTTTAAACCGCCATTTCCAGCAAGTTACGGTGTGTTCGGCAAACCGACCAATGTCAACAATACCGAAAGTTATACCAGCATTCCTTGGATTATGCAGCATGGCGGCGCTGCTTTCGCTGAATTAGGTGTCCCCAATTCAGGCGGTACTAAATTATTTTCAGTCTCTGGCCATGTCGAAAAGCCAGGCAATTACGAAGTCAAAATGGGTATGCCATTCAGTGAGCTTTTAGAGATGGTCGGCGGTGTATGGAAAGGGCGCAAGCTCAAGGCTGTGATTCCTGGTGGGCCTTCGACTGCTGTGCTACCAGCCGCTACTATCATGGCGGCAACCATGGACTACGATGGTTTAAGTAAAGTGAGATCAAGCTTAGGCGCTGGATCTCTAATCATGATGGATGAAACGACATGTATGGTAAAAGCCTTACATCGATTGTCCTACTTCTTTTATGAAGAAAGTTGTGGCCAATGTACGCCATGCCGCGAGGGGACTGGCTGGGTTTACCGCATCATTACACGTATTGTAAATGGCCAAGGCAAGATGGAAGATTTGGACTTACTGACAGATGTCAGTAACAACATCTCCGGACGCACTATTTGCGCGCTCGGCGAAGCGGCAGCAACCCCGGTATTAAGTTTTATAAAACATTTCAGGCCAGAGTTTGAGTATTACATTCAGCATGGCAAGAGCATGGTGGAACCACAGTAATGTTAAATATTGAAATTGACGGAAAAGCGCTTGAAGTTGAAAACGGCAGCAGTATTATTGATGCGGCAGATAAGCTAGGAATTGCTATACCGCGTTTTTGCTACCACCCAAAGTTATCGGTCGCTGCTAACTGCCGTATGTGTCTAGTGCAGGTAGAAAAATTCAATAAACCATTACCGGCTTGTGCTACGCCAGTGGCTGATGGCATGAAGATCTTTACCCGATCTAAAGCGGCCATTGAGGCGCAAAAAAGTGTGATGGAATTCTTGCTGATCAACCATCCGCTCGATTGTCCAATTTGCGACCAAGGCGGTGAGTGTGATTTACAAGATGTGGCCGTGGCCTATGGTACGAGTGGTTCACGTTACACGGAAGAAAAGCGCGTCGTTTTTAATAAAAACATTGGCCCATTAATCAGCACTGATATGACGCGTTGTATTCAATGCACGCGCTGTGTTCGCTTCTTACAAGAAGTCGGCGGCATGATGGAGTTGGGTATGGTCGGTCGAGGAGAGCACGCAGAAATTACGGCTTATGTTGATAAGAGTGTCAACTCTGAGCTCTCAGGTAATATTATTGATTTGTGTCCCGTGGGTGCCCTGACTAGCAAGCCTTACCGCTACTCTGCGCGTAGTTGGGAGCTAACACGTAGGCCGAGCATTGCTCCGCATGATGGTCTAGGCTCACATATAGAAGTGCATGTGAAAGACAATAAAGTCATGCGCGTATTGCCACGTGATAAAGAAAGTATCAACGAATGTTGGCTGTCTGACCGTGATCGCTATTCCTACGAAGGTTTAAATAGTCCAGATCGTTTACAAGTGCCGATGATTAAGCATAACGGCAATTGGGTAGAAACAGACTGGAAAACGGCCCTAGAATTTGCCGCCGGTCAAATTAAAGATATTACGAATGAGTATGGCAGTGAAGCGTTAGGTGTTTTGGTTTCACCTAATAGTACGATGGAGGAAGGTTACCTCGCTAAGCAATTAGCCAATGGTTTAAATTGCGGTAATGTTGATTATCGTTTACGCCAGACGGATTTCAGATTAGATGGCAAGCGTGTCGGGACGCCATGGATGGGTTGCAACATACATGAAATTGAAGAGTTAGATCGAATTCTAGTCATTGGCTCTAATTTACGTAATGAACATCCATTACTGGCGCAACGTTTCCGCAAAGCGGTGACCAATGGTGCGCAGTTATCTATTATTAGTCCGTTGGATAATGATCCTTTAATGGACATTGCGCATAAAGTGATTGTGCGTCCAAATGACATGGTGAATGTATTGGGCCAAGTCCTAAAAGCCATGTCTGGCTTACAGCGGTTATCGTTATGTTTGCCACCATCGCTCAATGAGTTGTTGGCAGAAATCAAAGTACGTCCTAATACGCAAGCTATGGCTGAAAGTTTAGCTGGCCATGGTGCAGAGCTAGATTTGATTGCCCCTAAAGTCGGTATTTTTCTAGGTAATATGGCCTTGAGTGATCCGCGTTTTACTGAGATGTATAGTATGGCTGAGGCTATTGGTGGCATTTCTGGCGCTAAAGGTGGCATATTACCCGCAGCGGCTAATAGCACGGGGATGCACTTTATGGGTGTGATGCCTAGTAGCACGGGGATGCATGCGCGTGCAATGCTAGAAGTGCCACGTAAAGCGTATTTAATCGTCAATATAGAGCCTGAGTTAGATTGCCAGCATGCTGCATTAGCTAAGGCTGCAATGCAGAAAGCTGAATGTGTCGTGGCGCTTACGGCTTATAAATCATCGGCTCTTGAGCACGCGGATGTATTGTTACCAATCGCACCGTTTACTGAGACTTCAGGCACCTTTATGAGTATGGAGGGCAGGGTGCAAAGCTTTACCGCTGCTGCTAAGCCATTAGGCGAGTGCCGTCCTGGTTGGAAAGTGCTAAGGGTATTAGCTAACACGCTAGGTATCTCAGGCTTTGACTATGAAACTAGTGAGCAAGTGAAGACGGCCATCTTTGGCGGTGAAAAACCATCGGCCGTGGTGTGGCGTAGTCTGAATAACAACCTTAAACAGTTGGTAGAGATTCAGGTGAATATCAAGCATGATGGCTTGCAGCGTATTGGTGAGGTGCCACAATACAATGCTGACCCATTGGTGCGACGTTCACCCTCATTACAAAAAACCAAATACAACACTAAACCGCTAGCACGTATGTGTGCAAAACAAATGGATCAGTTAGCCCTAGTAGAAGGTGAGCAAGTATTGGTTCGCCAAGATCAAGGTAGCGCTGTCTTATCGGTCAGACTTGATAACCATGTCGCCATGGGTTGTGTGCGCGTTGCAGCTGCACATGAAGCGAGTGTGGGTTTAGGGGATTTGATGGGAGATATCAGTATCGAAAAATTACCATCAACTAAAGGGGTCTCAGCGTAATGGAATGGTTAGCTGACTTGTTTGGTACTTATTGGGCACCAGTGCAACTGACGGTGTGGACGCTACTAAAAATCGTTGCCATTGTATTGCCGTTGATGGGTGCTGTCGCTTATTTGACGTTAGCTGAACGTAAAGTGATTGGCTATATGCAAGTGCGTATCGGCCCTAACCGCGTCGGCTACTTCGGCTTGTTGCAACCAATCGCAGATGGGCTTAAGTTGTTGTTTAAAGAGATTGTGGTGCCCACTGCCTCAAATAAGGCGTTGTTCTTGTTGGGCCCGGTGTTGGTAATTGCACCTGCCTTTGCGGCTTGGGCAGTTGTGCCGTTTGATCTTGATATGGTCTTGGCGGATATTGATGCGGGCTTACTCTATATTTTAGCCATGACTTCAGTGGGTGTGTATGGCGTCATTATCGCCGGTTGGGCATCAAACTCTAAGTATGCGTTTTTAGGCGCATTACGCTCAGCAGCGCAGATTGTATCTTACGAAATTGCCATGGGTTTTGCTTTAGTCGGCGTGCTCATGTGCGCTAATTCCCTTAATTTAGGCAAAATCGTATTGGGACAATCTGGTGGATTTTGGCATTGGTATTTCATTCCATTGTTTCCATTATTTATCGTATATTTTATTAGTGCTGTGGCTGAAACCAATCGCGCGCCGTTTGATGTGGCAGAAGGCGAGTCTGAAATTGTGGCTGGTTTTCACGTGGAATACTCAGGCATGTCATTTGCGGTATTCTTCTTAGCTGAATACGCCAACATGTGGTTAGTCGCCACCTTGGCCGCGTTGATGTTCTTGGGTGGCTGGTTATCACCAGTGCCGTTTATTCCAGATAGCTTCTTGTGGTTGTTAGCCAAAGTATGCTTTTTGCTCTTTATGTTTCTATGGTTCAGGGCAACTTTTCCACGCTATCGTTATGACCAAATTATGCGGTTGGGCTGGAAGGTTTTTATACCCATTACCATCGTGTGGATCGTGTTTGTTGGCGCCATGATGCAAACGCCATGGGCTTATTTGTTCCATTAAACTTATTTACTGATTGCTAAAGACTCGTTCAATTTATGATCGCAAAAATTAAATCTACGCTAACTAGCTTAATGCTAATCGAACTGCTAAAAGGCATGGCGGTTACAGGGCGCTACTTTTTTGCGCCAAAAATTACTATTCAGTATCCAGAAGAAAGTACCCCGCAATCGCCAAGATTCAGAGGGTTACATGCACTGCGCCGCTACCCTAATGGTGAGGAGCGTTGTATTGCTTGCAAGCTATGCGAAGCCGTATGTCCAGCGATGGCCATCACGATTGAGTCAGAGCAGCGCGAAGACAATACACGTCGCACTACCCGCTATGATATTGATCTAACTAAATGCATCTTCTGCGGTATGTGCGAAGAATCTTGCCCAGTAGATTCTATTGTTGAAACCAGAATTTTTGATTATCACGGCGAGCAGCGTGGCGATTTACTCTATACCAAAGACATGTTGCTGGCGGTAGGTGATAAACATGAAAAACAAATTGCAGCGGATCGCGCAATTGATAAAGCATTTAGATAGGCGCACACATCCATGACATATTTTGGCTTACATTTTTTAGATTTAGTTTTTTACGGATTGGCAGCCGTTTTGCTGTTTGCCGCCTTACGCGTAATTACCGCTCGCAATCCAGTGCATGCGGCGCTTAATCTAGTGTTGGCGTTCTTTACTGCCGCTGGTATTTGGTTGCTTTTAGAAGCCGAATTCTTGGCAATAGCCCTCGTGTTAGTGTATGTAGGCGCGGTGATGGTGCTGTTCTTATTTGTCGTCATGATGCTTGATATCAACCTAGATAAGCTACGAGAGGGTTTTTGGAATGCGCTACCGATTGCTTTGCCGGTAGGTGGGTTGATGGCATTAGAGATGGTAATGATCTTAGGCGTGCGTAATTTTGGCGTGGATAAAGTGCAGGCCCCAGCAGCGCATCTGGCCAATTACAGCAATACAGCAGAGTTAGGGCGTGTGCTATATAGCGATTACTTATTACCATTTGAATTGGCTTCAGTTGTCCTTTTGGTGGCCATCGTGGCAGCGATTGCGCTGACACTGCGTGATCGTAAAGAAAGTAAATCAATGGATCCCGCTAAACAAGTATTGGTCAAAAAGCAGGATCGCCTACGTATCATTAAAATGGATGCTGTAGTGGAAGCCCCCGAACCAACTGTTACTTCGAAGGAGTCTAAATAATGGTTGGACTTTCGCACTATCTTATTCTTGGGGCGCTGTTATTTGCTATCAGCGTTGTTGGTATCTTCTTAAATCGTAAAAATGTGATTATTTTATTGATGGCGATTGAGTTGATGTTGTTAGCGGTGAATCTTAATTTCATTGCTTTTTCACATTACTTAAATGATATTGCTGGCCAAGTTTTTGTATTTTTTATTCTCACCGTAGCGGCTGCTGAAGCAGCTATTGGTTTGGCGATTTTAGTGGTGTTATTTAGAAACTTACACACCATTAATGTTGATGATTTAGATAGTTTAAAAGGGTAAGCCAAGAATGAGCATGCAACAGATTTATTTGGCAATACCTATGCTGCCCTTAGCTGCCGCCGTTGTAGTCGGTCTATTTTCTAAGTATTTGCCACGCGCTAGTGCGCATGTGTTGACTATACTCGGCGTTGCCGCATCATTCGTTTTATCGCTCTATGTGCTTAATGATACGATTTCTGGCCATGTGTTTAATGACAGCATTTATACCTGGCTAAAGTCAGGCAATATTACGTTAGAGATTGGTTTCTTAATTGACAATCTCAGCGCCATGATGATGGTAGTCGTCACGTTCGTATCGCTGATGGTGCATATCTACACCATAGGTTATATGGAGGAAGACCAAGGCTATACGCGCTTCTTTAGTTATATCTCACTATTTACTTTTGCCATGTTGATGCTGGTGATGAGTAATAACTTTATGCAGTTATTCTTCGGTTGGGAAGCGGTTGGCTTGGTTTCTTACCTGCTGATTGGTTTCTGGTATACAAGGCCGACTGCGGTGTATGCCAATCTAAAAGCCTTTCTCGTGAATCGTGTTGGTGACTTTGGCTTTTTGCTAGGCATCGGTTTGGTGTTATTTCATTTTGGCAGCTTAGATTACGCGGCTGTATTTTCAGTTGCACCGCAAATGGCAGATGTGCAAATTAGCTTAATTGGCAATGTACAGTGGTCTCTCATGACGGTGACCTGTATTTTGTTATTTATCGGCGCGATGGGTAAGTCAGCACAAGTGCCATTGCATGTGTGGTTGCCGGATTCTATGGAAGGCCCAACCCCAATTTCAGCCTTGATTCACGCGGCGACCATGGTAACTGCGGGTATCTTTATGGTGGCGCGTATGTCACCGATGTTTGAATTGTCATCCACCGCGTTGTCTTTTGTGATGATTATCGGCAGCATTACCGCCTTATTTATGGGCTTTCTTGGTGTCATACAAAACGACATTAAACGCATCGTTGCTTATTCAACGTTGTCGCAACTGGGCTATATGACTGTCGCCTTGGGTGCTTCAGCATATTCAGTCGCAATTTTCCATCTTATGACTCATGCGTTCTTTAAGGCATTATTATTTTTGGGAGCAGGTTCAGTAATTATGGGCATGCATCACGATCAAGATATCCGCAATATGGGTAACCTTAAAAAGTATATGCCAGTGACTTGGATCACTTCATTGGTTGGTTCTTTAGCACTTATCGGTACGCCATTCTTTGCCGGATTTTATTCTAAAGACAGTATTATTGAAGCGGCCAAGGCGTCGACGATCACGGGTAGTGGCTTTGCTTATTTCGCGGTATTGGCCAGTGTGTTTGTCACTGCTTTTTATAGCTTCCGACTCTACTTCCTAGTATTTCATGGTGCTGAAAAATGGCGTACGCCTAAGCATGCTCATGACCACGACGATCATGATGCGCACCATCATGGCTTAAGTGCGACAGATGATCCGCATGAGCCGGGTTGGGTAATTAAGTTACCTTTAATTCTATTAGCCATTCCTTCATTGGCTATTGGTTACGTTGCCGTGGAGCCAATGCTCTATGGTGAATTCTTTAAAGGTGTGATCTTCATAGACTCAGCCGCACACCCTGCGATGCATGAGCTCACCCACGAGTGGCATACAGTATTGCATACTGCTTGCGGTATGGCTTTACATGGGTTCAGTTCACTACCCTTTATGCTGGCAGCCTCTGGTGTTGCTTTAGCTTGGTTCTTTTATACGCAGCGTCCAGA
>CAIRXI010000089.1 GCA_903882525.1 uncultured Pseudomonadota bacterium
AACGACTTGCCAGTTCAATTTCGCTTGGAATCATATCGCCAGGGCCCCACTCACCCCCAATTAAACTTTGCGTAAGCAAGACTTTAATCTGCTCATAAAGCGGCTTATAGCTGGGTGAACTGTAGTTTTTCTCTTTCATAGCGCGTTATCCTAAATTTCTAAGCCATGTAAATATCTTTAATCATCATCTCATTTACATTAGATGCATTTATAGCATGCTGGTTTTGAATAGTCTAGTGTTTTATATCTTATATAAGACATCATATATAAGTTGACAGTTTTTATTTTCAGTCTATATAATCAGTTCTGTAAATTAATTAAACATGATGCAATGCTGTATGGTTAATGACAAAGCGCATTACACTAGATAGCCACTTAACGAAAGTGACCATACTTATAAACATAGCTGACTTAATTTAGATTCTTATAAATTAAGTCAACTTAAATAAAGTCACTCAAATAAAGGTACTGCAATGAATCAATACTTTCGCCCTCGCCGTTCGATGCTTTATGTACCAGGATGCAATACCCATTATCTAGAGCGTGCACGCACGTTACATGCGGATTCAGTGATCCTCGATTTAGGTGACCCAATCTTAGTGGAATGCAAGGAAGAATCTCGCGCTAATGTCGTACATTTTGTAAACGAAGGTGGATACGGTTCTCGTGAAGTGGTTGTGCGCGTGAACGACCTCAATTCACCATGGGGTGGCGATGACATTAAAGCAATCGCAAAAACTAAAGTGGATGCAATCTTATTTCCTAACATTGAGTCGCGCGAAGATGTTCTTAACGCATTAGCACTGTTAGATGTTGCCGGTGGCGGACATATCCCAATCATGGTCATGATAGAAAGTCCTATTGCCGTCCTAAATGCAAAAGAAATTGCCAGCGCATCTGACCGTATTGTCTGTATCGTCATGGCAACTTCAGATTTAATTTCACAGCTACACGCCCGAGTCACCCATGAGCGCTCTGCGATTTTAACGTCGCTATCTCTTGTAGTCTTAGCGGCTCGTGCTTACGGACGTGCTGTAGTTGATGGCATTACCAGCGACTTTAAAAATATGCATTCTTTCGAATATGCTTGCCGCCTAGGTCGAGATATGGGTTTTGACGGAAAATCATTGGTTCATCCAGCACAACTAGATTACAGCAACGATGCTTACACACCCAAGACCTCGGAAGTGAGTAATGCACGTGAAATTATTCAAGCACTTAAAGCAGCAAATGAAAGCGGAAAAGGCACAGTAGTGGTCAATGATAAATTGGTTGAGCATCACCATGTCAAGGCAGCTACACGCTTACTAAAACTTAGTGAAATGATTACCACCTTGGAAGAAAGCCATGTCTAATTCATCAGCCAACAAAGTCAATGCGGGTAATTACTTTGAAGACTTTCATGTTGGGCAAGTGCTCGCACACGCCACACCTCGAACTGTAGGTGAAGGTGAAGTGGCCCTCTATATTGCCCTAACCGGCGCACGCCAAGTGCTCCATAGCGCAGAGCCAGTTGCACAATCTTTAGGCTACAAAAGTCGACCAGTTGACGATATGCTTGCATTTCATTTGGCCTTTGGTAAAACCGTACCGGATATCTCAGTAAATGCGATCGCCAATTTAGGTTATGCCGAAGTTCGTTTTCTGCATCCAGTCTATATAGGTGACACTTTAAGTACCCGGTCTACAGTGATTGGGCTAAAACAAAATTCTAACGGAAAATCTGGCGTGGTCTATGTACGCTCAGTATCTGTGAATCAGCTTTTTCAACCAGTACTGTCTTGGGTG
>CAIRXI010000090.1 GCA_903882525.1 uncultured Pseudomonadota bacterium
GCCAGTCTTTTAGACATAACCTGTGTTCGAATTTCACGCTGATGTTGCATACCATTTTTTACTTTCATTCATTACTCCATGTGCCAAATGCGCTAAGTGGCTAATTTATTTGAGATTTTACTGTTAACACCATTAAAAAGGCTTGCTTGCATTTCAATTTGTCTATATATTATATACAAACAAGGATGTATGTATATCTTTTTAAGAAAATATCTAATCGCTCGCAATAACCTATTATTAGTAAGTTATTTGGTAAAATAACAATGGTAAGAAAAACTAAAGAAGACGCAGAACTGACTCGCCAAAAGATTATTGACGCTGCACGCGCAGTATTTCTCGCGCGTGGCGTTAGTCGCTCGACTTTAGAGCATATTGCAACACAGGCATCCGTCACTCGAGGTGCAGTATATTGGCACTTTAAAAACAAAACCGAGATTTTCCATGCCATTCGAGAACAAGTTTTATTACCCTTAATCGACCGCATGGACGACACTCTCACTATAGACGGTGCATATGATCCACTCACACAAATTGAAAATAGCTTATGCGAAACAATCAATGACTTGAATGAAAACATAGAAATGCGTCAGGTGTATGAAATCATGATGATTAAATGCGAATATGTAGAGGAATTTGCTACGGTGTTGCAACAAATACTCAATAACTGCTCTAGCATTACTGAAAAAATACAAATTGCATATGAGCGCGCACAAGCTCAACAATTAATTGCTGGTACGCATTCTCCGCGAGCATTAGCGATGGATACCCACCTATTTTTTAGCGGCCTACTGCATATGTGGGTGAAAGATTTTGATGGTAGCCGCTTTCGCTTTCAAGCCAACGATTTAATAAAAGCCCATATTAACCTACGCAGAAAATAAATGAATCGTTAGATGAGAGCTTGTTAAAGCATGTACATGGCGCTAATATAGACTTAACAATAGTAATAGAGCTGGGAGACACGATGGACATTTACACTGGCGAAATTTATGGCAAACAAACTGCCAGCAAATTCGTAATGTATAACGTACTCAAAGTGAGTAAAGCGGTTGTGACCCTACAAAATATAGATAATCCGCTTAGCCTATTCGAAACCACTGCACAAAAATTATCCTCATCAGGTTACGTACGCATCAGCCAAACGCCGTATATCAACACAGAAGCCATGCCAAGCAAAAAGCGTAAAGCTGCGCGAAAACCTACACGCTGCCCACAAACCTTTGATTTCCTAGAAGAACGCGCTGACAACCAGCGCCCTAACCCCGTACTACCAGACTTATTTAATTGATTGAGCGTAACGCTCACTCAGCTTAGTCGCGTGGCGGACCACCCCATAAATCATGACCATCGGCCTTGGTGATTTGCACTTCCACAAAATCACCTGGACTTAATCCTTCAGCATCCTCTAGATAAACCACACCATCAATTTCCGGCGCATCGGCCTTGGTGCGACCGATAGCTTCAATATTGCCATTTACATCCGTCACAACTTCATCAACCAAAACCGTTTGCATAGTACCGATTTTGGCTTGCAGTTTTGCCGCGCTAATACGTTCCTGCACTTCCATAAATCTAGCTAAGCGTTCTTGCTTTAATGATTCAGGCACATGGTCTGGCAACTCATTGGCCTTAGCGCCATCTACTGCTGAATAGGCGAAACATCCAACCCGATCCAATTGTGCTTCCTCTAAAAAGTCGAGCAGCATTTTAAAGTCATCTTCGGTTTCCCCAGGGAATCCTGCAATAAAAGTACTACGGACGGTAATGTCAGGGCATATTTCGCGCCAAGCTTTAATTCGCGCTAAATTATTTTCGGCATGAGCTGGTCGCTTCATGGCTTTCAGTATGCGCGGACTGGCGTGCTGAAAAGGTACATCTAAGTACGGCAAAATCAAACCTTCAGCCATTAAGGGAATCACTTCATCTACATGCGGATAAGGATATACGTAATGCAAGCGCACCCAGACACCGAGTTCGCTCAGGCTCTCGCATAACTCAGTCATCCGCGTTTTCACCGGACGGCCATTCCAAAATCCTGGTCGATATTTAACATCCACACCATACGCAGAAGTATCTTGCGAAATCACTAAAATTTCAGAAACCCCCGCGTTGACTAAATTCTCTGCTTCATTCAACACTTCACCAATTGGACGACTGACTAGATCACCACGCATACTTGGTATAATACAAAAGCTGCAACGGTGATTACATCCTTCTGAAATCTTCAAATAGGCATAGTGATTGGGTGTCAGGCGTATACCTTGTGGTGGAACTAGGTCTATAAACGGCTCATGTAATTTAGGTAGATTGGCATGCACTGCAGTCATCACCTCTTCCAACGCATGTGGACCAGTAACCGCTAGGACGCTAGGATGCGCTGCTTCCACTACGCCTTTTTTTGCACCCAAACAACCAGTAACGATAACTTTACCGTTTTTCTTAATGGCTTCACCGATGGCATCTAACGATTCTTCCACCGCACTATCAATAAAGCCACAGGTATTGACCACAACCAAGTCTGCATCTTCGTAGCTACCTGAAATTTCATAGCCTTCAGCGCGCAATTGGGTGAGAATACGCTCTGCGTCAGAACCAGCTTTTGGACACCCTAAGGAAACGAATCCGACTTTAGGTACGGCTGTTTTAGTTGATTTATTGATCATAGAAACCTAAGAAACTTTAAAATTAAATATGTATATTATTGCCATTGCTTGGATGTATGTAGTGACCTTAATGGCTACCATCGAAAAATCGATAGTAGCTGGATTACTCACCTTCCTTTTTTACGGCCTACTACCCTGCGCTCTTTTCTTATGGTTGCTTGGTGTCAAGCACCGCAAATTTAAACAAGCCAAGCGCGCCTTAGTCGAAGACGCTATGAGCGATCCAGATAGTCACGACACCAAGAGTGATCAGTAACACCTGCTGCAAAGTTGCTTTTAATTCAGTACGCTTATGTAAACCAGGAATTAAATCGGCGACGGCCACATACAGCAAACTAGAGGCCGCTAAACCCAAAATGACAGGAATCCAGCTTTGTACATACTGCAGGGCGAAATAAGCCATTAAGCCACCGACTAATGTAGCAAGACTTGAGACCAAATTAAAAATCAAAGCCTGTTTTTTGCTGTAGCCTGAGTGCAATAAAATTAAGAAATCACCCACTTCTTGCGGAATCTCGTGGGCAATAATCGCCAAAGCTGTCACCACTCCCAGTTTGATATCCGCGGTAAAAGCTGCAGCAATTAAAATACCGTCAATAAAATTATGAAAAGTATCGCCTATCATAATCATCATGCCACTACGCCCACTGTCATGTGAATGGCTGTGGTGATGTCCTAGCAACACTGAAGATGGTGCCGTGGCGACTAATTTGTATTTATGTGTGGCTTCATTTACTGAAGGCGTTGGACAATCTGCTTCGCTGTGCATCGCATGCACTTCGCAGTGATCACCATGGCAATGACGCCATATGACCAGCTTTTCCAACACAAAAAATAACAATAACCCCAGCAACAACGTAGCAGATACAGTTTCTACGTTTTGTGTGAGACTAAATGCATGCGGCAATATCTCGAGAAAAACCGCACCCAGCATAGCGCCTATGGCATAGCTCACCAACATGGGCACCCACGCTGTGCGTACGCTGAGCGCAAAAATAGCCGCCAACGAAACGCTTAACACGCCACCGAGCAGGCTCGCCAACACAATCCAAGTTAAGGTGGAAAGTGAAGTCGCAGTTGCAGTAAAGCTCAACATGGATGTCTCAAATATTGCATTAAAGGTTACACTTAAAAAATGGAAGTGTGCATTATAAACGAGCTAGAAGGCTGACGCGCTTTATACTGGATTTAATCATGTCCAACCATTCACTTTATTCGCGTTGTAGGCTACAAAAAATGACTCAATCTTCAACAAACAATAACCCTATAGTCCGCATGCCCGCCCTATTTATTGGTCACGGTAACCCAATGCTAGCGATTACCAGCAACCCTTACCGCGAAGCATGGCAAGCACTAGGTGCTAGTTTGCCTCAACCCAAAGCCATTTTATGTATCTCCGCACATTGGCAAACTGTGGGTACACAAGTATGTGTATCGAAGCATCCCAAAACCCTGCATGACTTTGGCGGTTTTCCTACTGAATTATTTGAACAGCAGTATGCCGCGCCTGGCGCACCCGAATTCGCAATGTTAACCCAAAGTTTATTTCCTGCAGGCAAGATAAATACGAGTGTCGATTGGGGTCTAGATCATGGTGCTTGGTGTATTTTACAATCACTATTCCCAAAGGCTGATGTACCAGTATTCCAGCTAAGCTTGGATCTAAATTTAGACTTTAGCGCCCATTTCAAACTAGCTAGGCAATTAGCACAACTACGTAATCGCGATGTAATGGTAATAGGTAGTGGCAATATTGTGCATAATTTAGCGCAACTCAATATGCAAGGAAAAACTGCTGATTGGGCACGAGATTTTGATCAATACGTTAAATCAGCTTTAGAAAATAGTGATGATGAGGCGCTAATGCATATTGAACGCGCTGGCCCCTGCGCAAGGCTAGCCGTGCCCTCTGATGAGCACTATCTTCCTTTACTTTACATTACTGCTATACGTCATAGCGAGGATCAGTTACATTTTATGACCGAGTCGTTTGACTTAGGCACCCTTAGTATGCGAAGTGTGCTTTATAGTTAA
>CAIRXI010000091.1 GCA_903882525.1 uncultured Pseudomonadota bacterium
CAATCAAAGCCTGTGGATCGACAGTATTGCCTTTTGATTTACTCATTTTAGAGCCATCTTTAAGTACCATGCCCTGAGTAAGTAGGTTGGTGAATGGTTCATCATTTTTTATTAAACCGACATCTCGCATCAGCTTATTAAAGAAGCGCGCATAGAGTAAGTGCAAAATCGCATGCTCAATACCACCGACGTACTGATCTACCGGTAGCCAGTAATTAGCGCGTTCATCAACCATCGCAGTATTACTATCAAAGCTGGCGTAACGTGCAAAGTACCAAGATGACTCAAAGAAGGTGTCTAAGGTGTCGGTTTCACGCTTAGCTTGGCCTCCACAAGTCGGGCAGCTAGTTTCATAGAACATGGGATCTTTTTTAATAGGTGAACCTACCCCGTCCATTACAACATCTACAGGCAATACCACTGGCAATTGCGTTGCAGGCACTGGCACTTCGCCGCATTTGGCACAGTGAATAATTGGGATAGGACAACCCCAGTAGCGCTGGCGTGAAACTCCCCAATCACGTAAGCGGTACTGAGTGCGTTTTTTGCCAAGATCTATGGCGCTTAAAGCTGAAGAAATAGCTTCTGTCGCTTGGTCAAAATTCAAACCATCAAACTTATCTGAGTTAAATAAAATGCCATGCTCAGTCATCGGTAATGTGTTGTTGTCGCTAAGCCCAATCACGGCTTTAATTGGCAAGCTGTATTTATTAGCAAACTCAAAGTCGCGCTCATCGTGCGCTGGCACGGCCATCACAGCACCTTCGCCATAGCTGGCAAGCACATAGTTTGCTACCCATACCGGTAATATCTCGGCATTTAGTGGGTGTGTCACAAACAAACCAGTCGCCATCCCTTTTTTCTCAGCAGTGGCGACATCAGCTTCAGCTACGCTACCCCTTTTACATTCGGCTATAAAATCGGCTAGCTTAGTATTGCTTTGCGCGGCTAAAGTTGCCAATGCGTGCTCAGCGGCAATGGCAACATAGGTCGCGCCCATTAGTGTGTCAGGACGCGTGGTGTATACTTTTACTGTGCCATTTTGGCCTGTCAAAGGAAACTCTACTTCGCAGCCATAGCTTTTGCCGATCCAGTTGCGTTGCATGGTTTTGACTTGCTCTGGCCAGCCATCGAGTGCGTCTAAGTCATTGAGAAGTTCTTCAGCGTAAGCTGTAATTTTCATAAAATACTGTGGAATATCGCGCTTTTCTACCAAGGCGCCACTGCGCCAGCCGCGGCCATCAATAACTTGCTCATTGGCAAGCACCGTGCCGTCAACTGGATCCCAGTTGACGCTGGAAGTCTTTTTGTAAATCAAACCTTTTTTGTACAGCTCAGTAAATAACCACTGTTCCCACTTGTAGTACTCAGGCTTGCAGGTAGCAATTTCCCGATTCCAATCCACACCTAAACCCAATTGCTTTAACTGGGTTTTCATATGCTCTATATTTTCATAGGTCCATTTAGCCGGTGCGGTTTCATGTTTAATCGCAGCATTTTCTGCAGGCAAACCGAATGCATCCCAGCCCATTGGTTGCAGTACGTTATAACCCTTCATTTTGTGAAAACGGCTTAATACATCGCCTATGGTGTAGTTGCGAACATGACCCATATGAAGGCGCCCAGACGGGTAGGGGAACATGGATAAACAATAGTATTTGGGTTTATCTGAAGTTTCAGAGGCGGCAAATGTTTGATTGCTTTCCCAGTAAGCTTGGGCGGTTTGTTCTATGTCTTTGAAGGGGTACTGCTGCTGCATGGCGGTCATTCTTTAATATAAATTTAATAACAAAATTATACCTTGAAGCGCCTGATTTTGCTGGATTTAGTCATCAGCTATTACTGAGATTTTTTGGGGAGAATTCCCTCAGAATCGTAATCTTTGTATTTACGGTCTAAGGGAAAGTCAGACTTGCTATGTTTAAACTAACGATGCAAAAATATTGTCACGTATTTTCGTCATATCGCCAAGCCCTTGCACAAATACATGTTTAGGTGCCCCAACTAAGCCACTATTGGCCCAATCAACGTAATACTTTACCAAAGGTTTGGTTTGTTTGTGGTAAACATCTAGTCTCGTTTTTACGGTCTCTGCGGCGTCATCTGGACGTTGCACTAACTCTTCTCCGGTGACATCATCTTTACCTGCTACTTTTGGAGGATTAAATTTAACATGGTAGGTGCGACCTGATGCTGGATGTGAACGGCGCCCACTCATGCGCTCAATAATTGCCTCGTCTGGTACATCAATTTCTACAACATAATCTATACCAACACCTGCTTTTTTCATGGCCTCAGCCTGCGGAATCGTGCGAGGAAAGCCATCAAATAGAAAGCCATTGGCGCAATCGACTTCTTTAATACGCTCGCTTACCAAGCCAATAATCACGGCATCCGGCACGAGCCCACCGCTATCCATAAAGGCTTTGGCTTCTAGGCCAAGTGGCGTGCCAGCTTTAACGGCTGCGCGCAACATATCGCCAGTAGAGATTTGTGGAATATTGAATTTCTCACGTAAGTATGTGGCTTGTGTGCCTTTGCCAGCACCAGGAGCGCCTAAAAGTATGATTCGCATAAATGGACCTTGAAAAGTTAAGTATTAAATAATGATAGAAATTTGACGGTAATTATAACAGTCGTCATC
This sequence comes from uncultured Pseudomonadota bacterium, assembly GCA_903882525.1. Lineage (GTDB taxonomy): Bacteria > Pseudomonadota > Gammaproteobacteria > Burkholderiales > Methylophilaceae > Methylotenera. The sequence goes on from CAIRXI010000091.1 coordinate 2,645, forward strand.
AGCGTACGGCTCAGCTCAGGTAATTGCTGATGCGAACAAAGTCTTCCACGCTTAAGTTCTCGGCACGTAATTGTGAGCTGATATTAAGCGCAGTAAATCCTTCGTCGTCGAGCAAGCCTTTAAGTGTATTCCGTAAAGTTTTACGACGCTGGCCAAAGCCAGCAAGCACTACTTTGGCAAACATGCACTCATCGCTAGCTACGAATGGTAATGTCGCGTGTGGCACGCAGCGCACAAAGGCTGATTCCACTTTTGGAGCAGGTTCAAAGGCTTCTGGCGGTACTGTAATTAAATAATCCATCTTCAATTTATATTGCAACATCACGCTTAGGCGTCCGTAAGCAGGGGTTGATGGACTCGCAACCATTCGCTCCACCACTTCTTTTTGCAGCATAAAGTGCATATCGGTAATGGCGGCAACATTATCAAGTAGATGAAATAAGATTGGCGTGGAAATGTTGTAAGGTAAGTTGCCAGTGACCCGCAGATTATGACCTAAGCTGGTGAAATCAAATTTCAAAGCATCAGCACTATGTATGCTAATCGATTGGTTGAGGTATTCTTTTTCCATACAAGCAATAATATCTCTATCAACCTCTACCACATGTAGCAAGTTTAAGCGTTGCAATAAGGGTTTGGTGAGAGCACCTAAGCCAGGGCCTATTTCCACCATTAAATCATCAGCTTTTGGCGCAATCGCCATAATCAAGCTCGTAATCACACCTTGATCGGTAAGAAAATTTTGGCCGAAGCGTTTTTTTGCAATGTGTTTCATAGGCCTAGTTGTTTATTTTTTGTGCGCTGGATTTAGTTAGCATTACAGCTAATTCGATCGCTGCCAGCATGCTACCAATCTCAATATTACCGCTACCAGATAAGTCTAGCGCAGTGCCATGATCTACAGAGGTGCGAATTATAGGTAGGCCCAATGTAATATTGACGCCTTCGCCGAAGCTTGCGTGTTTGAGTACAGGTAGACCTTGGTCATGGTACATGGCAAGTACGGCATCAGCGCCACTTAGATTGTGTTTGGCAAATAATGTGTCAGCAGGTAATGCACCTATCAGTTGCATGCCGGTTGCACGAAGTTTTTCTAGAACTGGATTGATAATATCAATTTCTTCACGCCCCAAGTAACCATCTTCTCCAGCGTGCGGATTTAAGCCAGCCACCAAAATACGTGGATTTTCAATCGCAAACTTAGTGATTAAATCATGATGCAAAATACGTAGCGTTGTTTCTAAGTTATCACGCGTAATGGCTGCAGGCACATCTTTCAGTGCTAGGTGTGTGGTGACTAATGCTACACGCATACCACCACCAACCAGCATCATGACGACATGGGGTGCATGGGTGAGCTGCGCTAAAAATTCAGTATGACCACTAAAAGCAATGCCAGCTGCATTAATGACACCTTTATGTACTGGTGCGGTAACCATGGCGTCAAATTCAAAGTTGACGCAACCTAAGGCGGCAGTTGCAAGTGTGTCCAATACATATTGGCTGTTAGCTGTATTTAAGCTACCAGCAACCACTGGCTTGTTTGTCGCTTGGTGATAGACCGTTAGCGCACCGTTGCCTAAATGAGCTTGATTATTTTTTTTTGCATAATGAATAATGTTAAGTGGAAGCTGTAATTGATCTGCGCGTGCTTGAAGCATTGTGGTGTCTGCAATTACCACTATATTAGCTGCTAAGGTTTGTTGAGCCAGCATAATGCATAGATCTGGACCTATGCCTGCCGGCTCGCCTGCTGTAATGGCAATTGTTGGCAATAACATCTTGAGCTTAGGTGAAGACTAGAACTTATCTTCGAGTCGTAGTTCTACAAAAGCGCGATCACGGAGTTCCCTTACCCAGTCTTGGTAAGCTTCTTCAGATTTTCTTTTTCGAATTTCTTGGCGTGCTTTTAAGCGGGCAGCTTCTTTACTCATGTCTTGTTTGCGTCTTTCTAATACCTGAATCACGTGCCAGCCAAACGGAGTGCGCACGGTCGAGCTAATCTGACCATCTTTAAGTTCGTTCATAGCCTTTTCAAATAGAGGTACTGTATCGCCGGGATTGACCCAGCCTAAGTCCCCTCCGTTAGATGCAGAGCCGTCTTCAGAGAACTGACGAGCCAGCACTTCAAATTTCTCGCCATTGTCTAAACGCTCTTTAATTAAATCGATTTTCTTTTTACCCTCATTCTCAGAAGTTACTTCTGAAAGCTTAATCAGGATGTGACGCGCATGCGTTTGCTCAATGACTAAAGGTGAACTGCCACCACGCTTACTAATCAATTTAAGTATGTGGAAGCCATTAGGGCTTCGTAGAACTTCTGACACGGAGCCAACCTGCATATTTTTTAAAGCATCTAAAAATAAGGCTGGCATTTGTGTGCTACTTTTCCAGCCTAAACTGCCACCTTCTAAGGCGTTAGGGGCGTCAGAAAAGCTTGCTGAAACTTTGGCAAAGTTAGTGCCTGCCTGAAGTGCTTTGATCACTTCATCAACCTTAGCCTTAGCTTTTTGTACATCTTCAGTGGCACCTTCTTCTGGCGTGCGAATTAAAATATGCG
>CAIRXI010000092.1 GCA_903882525.1 uncultured Pseudomonadota bacterium
ACTAGGATAAAGCGCAATGCCGATACTCGCTGTAGTGTGAATCAGCTCACCACTAACCGTGACACCTATCTCAATAGCAGATTTAATTTTTTTAGCAATTTCTACAGCATCTTGGGAAGAATGCAAATCCTCAAGCAAGAGCACAAATTCATCGCCGCCGATACGCCCAAGAGAATCGGAGTCACGAATGCAAGCCATCATGCGATTACAGCAAGCCTTCAAAACTTCATCTCCAGCAGAATGCCCGAACTGATCATTAATGCTTTTAAATCGATCAATATCGATAAACAGGAGAGCAAGCACACTTTTCTCACGACGAGCCTTCAAAATAGCTCTTTGCAAACGATCAACAAAGAGATTTCGGTTAGGCAAACCCGTCAGGTTATCGTGATAGGCTAAATGCTGCACTTGAGTCAGAGAAACAGTAAGGCGTTTATTGAGACGCCAAATGTAATACACCACTGTCGAGACTGCAAGCAAGGTTGCCACAGCTATGAACAAGGCGCCATAGATCCATGCGAGATCTTGCTTGGGGTTGGCATTGTAGACAAACCCTTTTAGCGAAAAATCAGACTTAAGACCGCCAGCCTCCTGAAAAATTTCGACAGTGTGCTGCCAGCGCGCTTCATTCATAAAGCCCACCGGAACTAAGTCACTCCTAATCAGGGGTTGCAACTTATCGCGCTCAAACTGAATTTTGGCGGCTGATTCCTGGGGAGCATATTTTTGAACTAGGGCAACCGCTTCATCGGGATGATTTAATACATATTCCCAACCTTGTAAACTTGCCAGCCGAAAGCGTTCAGTTCTCTCGGGATGCTTATTTATTTCTTCGCTGGTAGTAAATAAATTATCGCCATAGATATCAATTCCAATTGAACGTGGGCTATATATCTGAGCAGGAATTCCAGCGGCAGCCAACTGATAGGGTTCATTGCTAATATAGCCAGAAATCGCCGCCGCCTTTCCGGATGTCAATTGTTCAACTGTATCCATGCCTGGCACAGAGGAGGCAACCTTAGAAAGCGTGATATTTTGACGTCTTAAGTACACCAGTAATTCATCCGAAAGGCGCCTCAACAGAATAGGTTTTCCATCCAAGCTATGGATGTCTTCAGATCCTGGAGACTTTTTGGCGATCAACACATAAGGCGAGTGCTGATAAATGGCTGCTAATGCGACTACTGGAGCACCCTCTTGCCTGGCTACCAATATGCCGCTGGTGCCAGAACCATAATTGGCTCGACCTGACACAACCTCTTGGAGCGCATCCTCGCCAGGGCTTAATGGCTTGATCTTCACATCCAAACCAGCAATATCGTAATAGCCTAGCTCTTTAGCGGCATAGTAACCCGCAAATTGGTAGGCGTGTGTCCATTTAAGCTGTAAGACCACCTTATCGGCTGCATTTGCCAAAGGCGCGGTTAAAACCAAGAATGCAATGAATATTGACGGGAAAGATGAAAAAATTCGACGCAAAGAAATACTCCTGGGGATCTTAATCTTTAGGATTTGATGCTTATTACTATAAGCGAATGCCTAGTATTAATATAACGGAATCTTCAGTCTGGGCTATAACTTATTAGTACTTAAGTACTAAATGCATATTCCAAGGGCAAAAAAGCGGCATACATCTGAAGGTAATCCGGTAATCCCCCCACAGGTTAACCGAGCTCAGAGGTAGAATTTTCTCGAATATAGAGGAGTTCT
>CAIRXI010000093.1 GCA_903882525.1 uncultured Pseudomonadota bacterium
ATGCACACCATTAGTGGTAAAATATCTAAAGCTAGATTATTCAAATCTGTTGCTGCGTATCTTGTTTTTTTTACCTTGGGTATTCTTAGCGCTTGTACAGTAGGCCCAGATTTTGTTCGTCCTAAGCCGACTGATTCGAATCGCTATATTCAGGAACCCTTGGTCGCGTCCGTCGCAGAGGGTCAAGAACAGAGTTTTACACTTGGAGCTACTATTCCTTCTGATTGGTGGCGGCTTTTCAAATCAGCGCAACTTGATACCATCGTTGCACAGGCCATTAATAACAATCCAAGCCTTCAAGCATCCGAGGCGAGTCTACGTCAGAGTCAGGATAACCTGCATGCAGGTTACGGTGTTTTTTATCCGCAAGTGAATGTAGGTGTTGATGCTTATCGAACCCGAAATACCTCCATACAGCAGGGTTTATCAAGGCCAAGCAGCATTTTCAACGTCGTGACAGCAAGTGGCACTATCAGCTATATTTTTGATATATTTGGAGGTGAGCGCCGAACCGTGGAGGGCCTAAAGGCTCAATCAGATTATCAGAATTACATGAACAAAGCGGCTTATGTCACCTTGTCTGCGAATGTCGTCAACACATGTATTGCGCGTGCGGCATATGCGGCGCAAATTAAATCGACTGAGCAATTAATACTACTAGAGAATCAACAACTTCATGCCTCACAAGCTCAATTTGATGCAGGTACTGTCGATTACGCAAGTAACTTAAGTATTCGTAGTCTAATCGCAAGTAATCAAGCCTCATTGGCACCATTACGGCAGAGACTGAGTCAGGCAGAACATTTGCTTGCCACCTTGGAGGGGGTTGAGCCTTCCAAAGTTTTTCTACCAGATGTTGAACTGACAGAAATTTCACTTCCACTTAATTTGCCACTAAGTCTTCCGTCCGACTTGGTGCGTCAACGTCCAGATATTCTTGCTGCAGAATCTCAACTACATGTGGCTAGCGCCAATATTGGGGTAGCCACTGCCGCGATGTTTCCAAGCTTTAGTTTAAGCGCCACTTATGGTGCTGCTGGCAATAGCTTCAGCAATTTAGGCGGATTGGCTGGAAGGTTCTGGAGTGTCGGCCCAGCAGCTACAGTTCCATTGTTTCGGGGTGGTAGTTTAAAATATTCTCGTCAAGCCACTATCGATGCATACCAGCAGTCACAGGCAAACTATCGACAAATTGTGCTTAGTGCCTTTGCACAAGTAGCTGATAACTTGAATGCACTTAAGAATGATGCAGATGCGTTGCAAGCGCAATCTGAAGCGAGGCGAACAGCTAAAGAAGCACTAGACATATTGCAAGCAAGCTACCAAAGTGGACTGGTTGCTTATGTGGATGTATTGATCGCTGATGTACAATTTCATCAGACAACGATAGCCTATCTTCAAGCCATTGCGCAACGACATCAAGATACAGTCGGATTATTTGTTGCGCTCGGTGGCGGTTGGTGGGCCGGACAGTACGCAACTGACAATGGCCCTACACCATGAAATATAGTGGCATCTTCCGCATAGGATTTAAGTTGTTAGTCAATGACAAAGCAAAATTCTCTGCACTTTTAATCGGCATCACATTTTCAGTTTTTTTGATGGTGCAAATGACTGCAATGTTCGCTGGCATTCTAAATCGCGCCTACTCAACTGTTACCAATGTAGGGGCAAGTATGTGGATTATAGATCCAGCAGTTTTTACACCTACCAGCTCAATTCCTTTACCAGATTATCTACTGGATGCAGTAAGGAGCATGAACGGGGTTAGCTATGCGGTGCCTCTCTTTGTAGGTGGAGCTCAAGTTAAGCTTGCCAGCGGTACGTATCAATCTGTAAGTGTGGTTGGATTAGATGATGCTACTTTATTTGGCCGCCCAGAGCTTGAGCAAGGGCTAATAGAAGACATCTATGCCGACAACTCTTTTTTAGTTGTCAATGATTCAGAATTTTCAAAAATGGAGTCCCCAAAAATTGGCACCACATTTGAACTTAACGATCATCGCGGGGTGGTGGTTGGAATTGCTAAAGTATCTCAAAGCGCACTTACCGGCGTACCAACTTTGTATACCACTTATAGACGTGCAATTGAATATATACCAACAACGCGTTTCACCATTTCATATGTATTGGTACAACCAAAAAATACTGCTGATATAAGCAGTATTAAAGTTCAAGTCGCAAAACTTGGTTACCTAGCGCTTACTAAAGACGAGTTTAATAAAAGAGTTGCTGACTACTACACATACAAAACAGGAGTAGGCACGAATATTATGCTGATGACATTAATTAGTTTTATCGTGGGCTTATCTATCTCTGGCCAGACTTTTTATACTTTTATATTAGAGAATTTAGAAAAGTTTGGTGCTTTAAAAGCAATTGGTGCAAAAAGCAAAGAGCTTATATACATGATATTGTTTATGGCAACATTTACTGCACTAATTGGGTATGGCTTAGGAGTCGGCTTATGCTCAATTGCAATTTATCTTGCAAGGTTGAGGTTGCCAGACTATGCGGCAATGATAACCCTATGGAACTTAGAGTTAGCATTCGGGATGG
>CAIRXI010000094.1 GCA_903882525.1 uncultured Pseudomonadota bacterium
AATGAAAGTAATGGGCTTTATTATGAATTACGCCGACAGAGCTTGCCGTTTGACCCGCTATCTTGGAGCAGTTTGAATTAAAACATACTGATTATCCATAACAAAAGCACGCCTAGGCGTGCTTTTGTTATGGCATCAAAACGCTTTAGCTTACTTTGCCGCTGGTTTAGCCGCTATCGCTTTTGTTGCCGCATCTAGCGCTGCTGCATCAATCGTAATACCAGGTACGCGTTCATCTGCTGTTGGCACATAACCACCTGACTCTACAACTGGTGCTGGTGCAGCGACTGGCGCTTCAACTACTACCGGCTCAACTGGCGCCGCTTCTTCCTCTTTGTTACTGCAGCCTACAAGCAACAAACTTGTAAGGGCTAAAACCATCATAGAACGTAACAACATATTATTTCCTTATTTCATGATAAAAAATGGGACTGCTATGCGCCTTACTATTAGTGCAAAAAGACGCAGGGAGAGTGAACTTCAAAAGCGGAGTAGCGCATTCTAGCGTATCGCCCCGGTACATCCAAACTTTAAATTTAATCACCCATTAGATGCAATATGACACGGCGCTGGCTTGGCTGGTGTCTATGTTCAAATAAAAACACTCCCTGCCATTGCCCTAAAGCAGCTTGCCCGCCCACTAATGGAATTGACAAATGCGTTTGTGTTAGCGCACTACGAATATGCGCAGGCATATCATCAGGGCCTTCAACAGTATGCGTGAATAATGGGTCGCCATCTGGCACCAAGCGCCGAAAGAACGCCTCCATATCGACCAGCACATCGCGATCATAATTTTCATTGATCAACAGGCTGGCCGAGGTATGTTGAATATAAAGCGTTATCAGTCCTGTGTGAAAACCGCTATTCTTAAGCCACGCCAGCAGTTGCGGCGTGATGTCATATAGCTTACGTCCGTATGTGCTGACGATAATTTCGTGAATTTTTTGTTGCATACTATTTGTTAAGTGATCACCGTAATGGAAGGGTTAAGGTCATTGATATAAAAATTACCAGCAACCCCAAGGCCTACCATATCCTATACCAAAACCTGTACCAAAGCGTGAGCTATATGCGCCATAGGGATACACTCCATAGGGGCCATTTCGGCAAAATGGGTCATAAGCACGAAGTTGCTGACGCTTTAGACTCTCTAGTTCTTCTCGTTTAATTTTTTCGCGCTTATTAATTTCATCCGCAATACTATTGCGCACGGCCAACTCACGGCTAGTATGGATATAGTCAAGTATCTGACTATCTACACCCTGCTTACTGAGCAACACGCTCTGACTTGGCGTTAAGTCGTACATGGAGTTGCTAGACTTAATCTGCTCAATTATTTGCGCGGCAGTCATGCCTTCTTTGCTCAACCTCACCAAATCATCCAAGCTTAATGTCGCCAATGGCTGCGGCATAATGCGAGACAATTCCTCTTCAGAAATACGCTCTATCACTGGCGACACTGATTGACCATTAGTCGCGCAGCCTGCCAGTAGCAATAACACCACACACAAAATTAATAATTTAGACATTGCCTATCCGAGGAGCTGCTATCAATCGGCCAACCTAGAAAACACAAGCTTACCCGCTTTGCTATCAATTTTAATTGTATCTTTAGCAACAAAGTTTCCGGCCAATATTTCCCGTGACAATGGGTTCTCAATCTCAGATTGAATAGCACGTTTAAGGGGTCTTGCACCATACACTGGATCAAAACCTGCATTAGCGATTTCAGCAATCGCCGCATCGCTAATTTG
>CAIRXI010000095.1 GCA_903882525.1 uncultured Pseudomonadota bacterium
CTGCCATGAAGTGTTGGATGAGTTAGGCTTGCATGATGATCCGATGTTTAAGCTGGCGATGGAGCTGGAAAAAATTGCACTCGAAGATGAGTACTTTGTGTCACGCAAGCTCTATCCGAATGTGGATTTTTATAGTGGCATAGTAATGCGCGCTATGGGCATTCCTAACTCTATGTTTACTGCCATTTTCGCCATGGCAAGAACTGCCGGTTGGGTCGCACAGTGGAGCGAAATGATTTCTGATCCTGAGCATAAAATTGGCAGGCCAAGACAGCTTTATACAGGCGCACTTAGACGAGACCTTGTTCCCTTAGACAAACGGTAACTTTAATCTAAGAATCGCCAACATTGAACAATAAAAAAGCCAAGCAACGCTTGGCTTTTTTATTGTTCAGCTAAAAGATCAGCTTAAACTGAGAATGAAGATCCACATCCACATGTAGTCGTTGCTTGCGGATTACGAATGACAAATTGCGATCCTTGCAGGCTATCTTGATAATCGATCTCAGCGCCCATTAAATATTGCAGACTCATTGGGTCAATCAACAAAGTAACCGTGTCTTTTTGAACCTGCGTATCATCATCATTCACTTCTTCTTCAAAAGTGAAACCATACTGAAAACCAGAACACCCTCCGCCACTCACGAATACGCGCAATTTAAGATCAGGGGAACCCTCTTCTTCAATCAGCTCTTTTACCTTTTTGGCTGCATTGTCAGTAAACACCAACGGTGCCGGCATTTCAATTTCTGCTATATCTACAACTGCATTCATAATGCACTCCTCAAAACTTTCAATAAAATCATTATGCTACTGCGTAAGCTCTTGGTCAATCCAGGATTAAGGATTGCTAAGATTTACTCATCGGCTTCTGGTTCGCCTAAATACACCAACCGGCCTTCAACCACGGCACCGGTATGCATCTCAAGTGATTTGTAATACAAATCGCCAGTAATGCTTGATTTCGCTTGCAACTCAACAAACTGACTCGCTTTGACTGAGCCAATTACCTTACCATTAATGACAACTTTAGATGCAATCACCGCGCCTTCTATACGTCCACTCTCACTAAGAATTAGTGTGCTGGGACTGGCATTTGGTTCAGTTACGTCACCTTTAATGGCACCATCAACTCGTAAGCCTCCAGAGAAAAATACATTTCCATCAATGCGAGTATCTGCGCCTATCAGGGTATCTATACTATTTTGTACTCGATTACTTTTCTTAAAAAACATAATTTCCACCTTTATTCAATTGCTACTTGCCCTTGGCCACAGCACTATAAGCTTAGTGGCGAGGAGTTGGCTTCTTATTTTTCACCATCGTCTTGTAAAACAATAAATCTTCTTTCATATGCATATTTTCGTCCTGAACATGATTGAGCTCTTGCTCAAGATTATGCTGTGTGACTAGCTCAATTTGTAATTGGCGCTCAACTTGGATCAACTTGGTCTGCAGGCTTTGATTTTGTGCAGACACTTGCCTAAATTTTTCACCCATATCTTCGCCACTAGTCAATTGCCAGTAAGCTACAGCATACCCAATCACTAGCAATATTGCCGCTATCCCCCACTGGAAATACCATGGGCGCCGTGAGCGCACCGCGACTTGCTTGGCAGTGAGGCCAAAATGGCGTCTAATTCTTCTACGAACTGGCTTCATAATAAGTGCAAGCTAAGGCAATAATGGCACGATTTGTAAGCCGCTAGTTTCAGCTAAATCAAACATGATATTCATGTTTTGCACCGCTTGCCCCGCTGCACCTTTTACAAGATTATCAATCACAGACAATATAACTACAATGTCACTGCCTTGTGGTTGGTGAACAGCAATTCGGCATAGATTAGAGCCGCGCACAGAACGCGTTTCAGGGTGAGTGCCTTTAGGCAATACATCCACAAAATGCTCATCAGCGTAACGTGCCTCAAACAAAGCCTGCAAATCAACACTCTTAGTAATTTTCGCGTACAAGGTTGCATGTATCCCCCTAATTAATGGGGTTAAATGCGGCACGAATGTAAATCCAACCTCAGCATTAGCCATTGCTGTTAACCCTTGGCTAATTTCTGGTAAGTGGCGATGTCCATTAACCGCGTAAGCTTTAAAGTTGTCGGCCGACTCTGCAAATAAGCTAGGCACCTCAGCTTTACGTCCAGCACCACTTACGCCCGATTTCGCATCAGCAATTAAATAACTTATATCAACCACGCCGGCTTCTAGGAGCGGCATAAAGCCCAATTGTACCGCTGTTGGATAACAACCAGGGTTGGCCACTAATTGTGCTCCCCGAATAGCTTCCCGATTAATTTCTGGCAAACCGTATACCGCATGAGCAACCAACTCTGGGCAGGCGTGACTCATGCCATACCATTTTTCCCAAGTTGGAATATCTTTAATTCTAAAGTCTGCCGCCAAATCAATTACCCGCACACCTTTACTCAGCAGTTGCCGGGCTTGTTGCATAGCAATGCCATTAGGCGTGGCAAAGAATACAACATCACATTCTTCTAAATTAGAATGTGCTGGATCAGTAAATATTAAGTCAACATAACCACGCAAGTTGGGAAACATATCAGCCACAGCTAGCCCCGCATCGCCACGAGAAGTTATCGTGGTTAACGCTACATTAGGGTGCACACTTAACAGACGCAACAGTTCTACGCCGGTGTATCCAGTGCCGCCTACTATGCCTACTTTTATTTTTTTATCAGCCATATCTTCATCATATCAAAACTTATCACTGCAAATGCTAAAAATCGTAAAACCTTACATCATTAAACTTGGTGACCAGAAAATAAAAAAGGTCGCATCAGCGACCTTTTTAAACTGCAACCGCCAATTGATTCGATTGGGGGTATTAGCGTTTAGAGAACTGTTTACGACGACGCGCTTTGCGGAAACCAACTTTTTTACGCTCAACTTCACGTGCATCACGAGTTACGAAGCCAGCATGTGACAACGCACTTTTTAATGTTGCATCAAAGTCAATCAAAGCACGTGTAATACCATGACGAACCGCACCAGCTTGGCCTGACTCACCGCCACCGATTACGTTGACCATAATATCAAAGCTAGCAAGATTGTTTGTAAGCTCTAGCGGTTGACGTAAAATCATACGCGCTGTAACACGTGAGAAGTACTCATCAACTGGCTTATCATTCACAATGATATTGCCTTTGCCTGACTTCATAAACACGCGCGCTACTGAACTCTTGCGGCGGCCTGTACCGTAGTTATATTTACCGATCATTTTTATATCCTTAGATTGTCAATGCTTGCGGTTGTTGTGCCGCATGTTCATGCGTAGCACCAGCATAAACTTTCATCTTTTTAATCATGGCGTAACCTAAAGGTCCTTTAGGTAACATGCCTTTAACTGCTTTTTCTAAAGCGCGACCTGGGAAACGGTCTTGCATTTTAGCAAATGTCGTTGTGCTGATACCGCCTGGATAACCAGAGTGGCTATGGTAAAGCTTACCATCAGCTTTATTACCAGTTACTTTTAATTTGTCGGCATTAATGACGACAATATAATCACCCGTATCAACGTGTGGTGTATAAATGGTTTTATGTTTGCCGCGTAAACGGTGTGCGATTCCGCTAGCTAAACGTCCAAGCACTAAGTCTGTGGCATCAACCACAAACCATTCGCGCTTCACTTCGTGTGATTTTGCTGAGAAGGTTTTCATTGTCTTATCAATACTATGGCTAAAAAATTTAAGAGGCGGATTTTATGCTGAAGCGCTGTGCTTTGTCAAACATTATGTTGCGCTTTATTTACTTAGTTTTAAGTTGTCTGCTTAAAGCTTAAGTCATTACATCCTTAGCAGTATGCACCAACTATCAAGTTTAATGTGATTAATTCACATCTAGATAAGACGTAAAAGCAAATTTCTTGGCTTGATCACTAGCGCTATAGCCAATAATGGCCAAGCAACCCAGAAAAAACTGCAAGTCCAAACCAGCCATTGCCTAAAAATGCTTTAAAGCAACGATGTGGCTCGCGCGCCCTAATCAAAAAATAATGATACACAGCAACAGAAGCCCCCACCGCTAAACCCGAATAATAGACAGCTCCCATTGACAACCATTGCCCTACCACAACAAGTAATGTCAGCGTAATCACATAGCAAATCATCACCGCAATCACATCAAAACGTCCAAAAGTAATGGCGGAGGATTGAATGCCTATTTTTAGATCATCTTCACGGTCAACCATCGCGTACTCCGTATCGTAAGCCATTGCCCAAAATACATTTGCCAGCAGTAAAACCCAAGCAACTCCAGGTACGGTGTTGGTAACGGCAGCAAATGCCATCGGAATTCCAAAGCCAAATGCAATGCCTAAATAGGCCTGAGGTATTGCAAAAAATCGTTTAGTCATTGGGTAGCTTGCCGCTAGAAATAAAGCGACTACAGACAATTTTACAGTGAGTTCATTAAGCGTACATACCAAAGAAAATGCCAACAAACTCAAGATTGTCGCCAGCACATAAGCTTCCTTTTTGCTCACTTGATTGCTTACCAAGGGCCTATGTCGCGTCCGCTTAACCAAACCATCATATCGCTGATCAGCGATATCGTTCAGCACACAACCCGCACTGCGCATCAACACGGTCCCAATGACAAAAATAAGTGTGATGTTCCCGCTGAGTGTGCCATCCGTAGCTATCAGCAAAGCCCACAGCGTTGGCCATAGCAACAATAAAATACCTATAGGCTTATCCAACCGCATTAGGCGCGCATAAGCATTCAATTTTTCGGTGATTTTCTGTAGATTCATGAGTGAGCTATCTGCCCTAAAAGACGCTTTGTCTTGTTTCAACGGCACAAAGAGCAAAGATTTCCGCGAAAAACTGTAAAAAAATTTGGTTATATAAACACTAGCTTTGCAGGAGGATTCGCGGCAAAAATACCTCTGTCACCATAATGTTAGCGCAATTTAAACTAAACAACGAACGTCTCGCCCATAAATAATCTGGCTTTTCATCAAAGCCTTGGATGGCGTGTTGGTATAAGGCATGGTGCGGCGCTAGCTTTTTATAACTTAAAGTCATACGTCGCACCTGTGGCGCGGAAAATAATTTTGCACCTAGTGGCTTATTCCCTAGGTAACGCAAACCCCGCCATGCTCCGCGCATGCTACTTCGTGGCAACACACTATGGGCAAACACCAAGGCTTGCTCACCCCCCATCAAAAATACTTCTCGCACCAGTGCCTTGCTGCGCATTGGAATTGCCAATAACGCCAACTCATCAAAAAATGGCTTTCCATAAGCCACCAACGCGGGTTTCACTGTGAAGTCATCATGACGTTGCCGCAGACGCTTAGTTAAAGAACCTTCATCCTGCAACCACTGACGATAGCGGCCGCTAAGTATGGGCTTTTTAAGCCAATGGAAATTGCAATTAGCGCGTTGATACTTATTTGAACGTAGAATTTTCACCGAAAAATTATGCCACAGAAACCTAACACTAAACCTTCATCATTTCGCCCGCACTCGCCAGCCATCGCATCAAATGCTTTTCGGCTGCTTCGGGATGTTGTTTCAGTAACTGATCTGCTATCGACTTGGCAGAATCTAATAAGTCGGCATCTCGCTCTAAATCTGCAATCTTCAGCATGGGCACACCACTTTGGCGAACGCCAAGAAGCTCGCCAGGCCCGCGCAAATGTAAATCGGCTTGCGCAATAGCAAAGCCATCATTACTTTCATAAATTACTTTTAGTCGTGCACGTGCGGTTTCAGATAGCTTGTTTTGATAGAGCAGTATGCACGTGCTTTTTGCGGCACCTCTACCAACGCGGCCACGCAACTGATGCAGTTGGCTCAAGCCCATGCGTTCGGCGTGCTCAATCACCATTAAACTAGCATTGGGCACATCCACGCCCACCTCAATCACGGTGGTGGCTACTAATAACTGTAACTCGCCATTGGTAAACGCCGACATCACTGCCTGTTTCTCAGACGACTTCATTCGACCGTGCACCAAACCCACAGCCAACTCGGGAAATTCACTTTGCATTAGCGCAAAGATATCGTTAGCCGTTTGCAATTGCAAAACTTCCGACTCCTCAATCAACGGACACACCCAATAGGCTTGATCGCCCTTCATACAGGCCTCACGCACGCGCTGCAGAATCTCATCGCGACGAGCATCCGAAACTAACTTAGTCACAATCGGCGTGCGCCCAGGTGGCAGCTCATCAATGACAGAAACATCCAGATCAGCGTAATAACTCATGGATAAAGTGCGCGGTATAGGTGTCGCTGTCATCATCAACTGATGTGGTTCCGGCTGCCCTTTTTGGCGCAGGGCTAGCCGCTGTTGCACCCCAAAGCGATGCTGCTCATCAATGATTGCTAGGCCTAGGTTTTTAAATTCAACCGACTCCTGAAATAGGGCGTGCGTGCCCACTACCAACTGCGCTTCGCCAGAAGCGATAGCCTGCAACGCCGCTACCCGCTCTTTTTTAGACTGACTGCCCGTCAGCCAGCCTATGCGAATATTAAGCGGGCTTAACCAAGCAAGTGTTTTTCTATAATGCTGTTCGGCTAAAATTTCTGTCGGTGCCATCAAGGCGACTTGCCATCCACTTTCTATACTCTGCAATGCAGCCATACAGGCGACGATGGTCTTACCACTACCAACATCTCCCTGCAAAAGCCGTTGCATGGGATGCGGTTGGGTTAAATCACGCTCAATTTCTAGTGCCACTTTTTGCTGTGCTGAAGTTAAGGCAAACGGTAAACTTTTTAGTAAGGCTGAAACTAAATATTTAGACGGCGTAAATTGGGGCGCATTAACACTACGGCGGCGTGAATAATGTTTACGCATTGAAAGTTGCTGTGCCAGCAATTCATCAAAAGCCAAGCGCCTCCAATGTGGTGTTTTTTTGTCCTGTAATGTTTGCAAATCGCTATCAGGGGCCGGATGGTGAAGTGCTTGGATACTCTCTGCAAAACTAGGAAAATTAAAAGCTTCGTATACCCTGGCTGGCAAGGTTTCAGCTAGCGGCGTTTGTGCCAAAGCCACTTTAATGGCTTTACGCAAACTGCTCTGCGTAAGTCCTGCTACCGTCGGATAAACTGGGGTTAGTGTTTCGGCGACTTCAGTTTTTTCACCCACCGATTTGCAATTCGGATGCACCATCTCATAGCCAAAAAAACCACTACGCACTTCGCCATAAACGCGTAACTTAGTACCCACTTTCAGTGCTTCAATTTGGCTGGGGTAAAAATGTAAAAACCGCAAAGTGATCTGGCCGCTTGCGTCCTCAAGTCTTGCCATTAAAGTTTTACGTGGTTTATAAGCCACTTCAACATGGACAATTTCCCCTTCTACCTGCGCCGATTCACCTGCCCGTAAATCACGTACCGCGCTAATATGGGTTTCATCTATATACCGCAAAGGCAAATGCAGCAATAACCCCTGAACGGTGCTGACCCCTAGTTTTTGCAGGTTAGCTAACAGAGGCTTGCTAAAAGTCTTAATTGTTGTCAGCTCCAAACTTTCAGCCACTTTGATCACAAAATGTAGGTAGGCTTAATCTAGGATGACTAGCACACCATCAGCTTCAACCAATGCATTACGTGGCAATGATGCCACGCCCACTGCCGCACGCGCAGGATATGGCTGACTAAAGTATTCAGCCATAATCGTGTTCACTAAAGCAAAATGCGCTAGGTCGGTTAGAAAGACATTCAGTTTGACGGTGTCATTAAGTGACCCATTGGCAGCTTCAGCCACCGCTTTTAGGTTGCTAAATACGCGATGCACTTGCGCTTCTATACCTTCAACCATCTGCATGGTGGTCGGATCAAGTCCAATTTGGCCTGATAGGTAAACCGTACGACCTACCTTAACGGCTTGTGAATAAGTTCCGATAGCCGCCGGTGCGCCGTTAGTTTGAATAATTTGTTTGCTCATAGTTTCTTATCTTATAGTTTGGTTGGTTTTTAATGTCTAAACACTATCGTTTATTGCGAAGATGATCTAGATCCGTTGCCGGCAGGGTTGCCCTTAGCGCGGTTAATACGAACTACATCGGGTATTTTACGTAGGCCGCGCATTAACTCAGCCAAATGGATACGGTTTCTAACCTGCACAGTGAAATATAGATTGGCGTAAGCGCTACCATCCGCCTCTTCCACACTTACATTATCAATATTAGAGCCTGCATCTGCAATGCCACTGGCGATTTTTGCCAACATACCTGGCTGATTGGCCACCGTCAGATTAAGGTTAGTTTTAAACAGCCTCTGATTTTCCGGCTCCCACTCCACGTCCAACCATTTATCAGGATCTAACTTAAATTTGCGCACACTAGGGCAGTCATGGGTATGAATAACCAAGCCTTTATCTTTGTTGATAAAGCCTAAAATAGGATCGCCAGGAATTGGGCGACAACACTGTGCGAACTGAACCGCCATGCCCTCAGTACCACGTATGGTAATGGTATCTAATGATGTCGCCGGTAATTTGGTGTGCTTTTCCAAATGATCATCGGTCATGGCTAGCAGCTGATGCGCAACCATTACATTTTGCCGCTTGCCCAAACCTATATCCGATAATATTTCAGATTTATGCTTAACGGCATAGTCACGGATTAGCTTTTGCCAATGCACTTCAGTGATGCTAGCGGCATCAACATGCAGGGCGCGTAACGCCTGATTAAGCATACGCTCCCCAATATGCGCGGAGTCGGCAGATTGTTGAGATTTCATAAAATGACGAATGTGGGCACGGGCACGGCCACTAATCACATAATTCAGCCACGCTGGATTTGGCTTAGCAATAACACCAGTGATAATTTCAACATGGTCTCCATTATGTAACTCTGTGCGCAATGGGGCCAACTCTTGATTGATACGCACGGCCACGCAGCTATTACCGATATCAGAGTGCACTGCATAGGCAAAATCTACTGCAGTAGCGCCTTTAGGCAACGCTAAAATTTTACCCTTGGGTGTAAATACATAGACCTCATCAGGGAATAAATCAATTTTAAGATGCTCTAAGAAATCAAGCGAATCGGTGCTTTCACTTTGGATTTCCAGCAAACGCTGCAACCATTGATGGGTTTGTTGTTGCAAGGCCGTCAATTGCGCATCGCTGGATTTATACAACCAATGCGCAGCTACACCAGCATCGGCAATGTTATGCATTTCCTCACTGCGAATCTGCACCTCAATCGGTGTGCCAAATGGACCAAACAAAGTGGTGTGCAATGACTGGTAGCCATTGGCCTTGGGGATTGCTACATAATCTTTAAATTTGCTTGGGATCGGTTTGTATAAAGCATGCAGTGCCCCGAGGGCAAGATAGCAACTCGGTAAATCTTTGACCACCACGCGGAAACCGTAGATATCATAAATTTGTGAAAAATTAGTAGTTTTACCTGCCATCTTCTTGTAAATGCTGTAAAGATGCTTCTCACGCCCAGAAATTTCTGCGTCGATATTGAGGGCCTGCATTTGCTCTTTAATCGAATTAAGTATTTTACTTACGACTTCTTTGCGGTTACCACGTGCAGCTTTGACCGCCTTTGAAATCGCACTGTAGCGCATGGGATATAAATATTTGAAACTTAAATCTTCAAGTTCCTGATAAATAGCATTTAAGCCGAGTCGATTAGCAATCGGCGCATAAATATCCAGCGTTTCTTTGGCAATTAGCTTTTGCTTCTCTGGATTCATGGCTTCTAGCGTTTGCATATTATGCAAACGATCTGCAAGCTTAACCAAAATCACACGGACATCTTGCGACATAGCGAGCAACATTTTACGGAAATTTTCCGCCTGCGCCTGACTGGCGCTTTGAAATTCAATTTTATCTAGCTTAGTGACACCATCCACCAGTTCCGCCACCTGCAGGCCGAACTTGATTTTAATATCCTCAGTAGTGATTGAGGTATCTTCCACTACGTCATGCAATAAAGCGGCCAAAATAGTAGGCACATCCATATGCAAATCGGCCAATACGCAGGCAACCGATACCGGATGCATAATATAAGGCTCTCCAGTTTTACGCACCACGCCATCATGCGCTGCATAGGCGTAACGATACCCCTCCCAAATTTGATCTATGTCTTGGGGGTTAAGATAATGCAGGCGTAGGGTTAAGGCTGAATCCTTGCTGTCCGCAGGCAGCAAGGGGGCTGTGACTGGCTTTAGTGATTCCGCTTTATTATTTTTTGCGGTTTTTGGCATGACATTTTTACGGCTAAACTACATTTTAGATTTTCTAGCGCAAAGAAATTAAAGCTTAGCGTTCGCTAAAATATCTACGCCAATTTTACCTGCTGCGATTTCACGTAGCGCTAGTACCGTTGGCTTGTCACGCAAACCTTGAATATTTACTTGAGGCTCCGCGCCGTTATGAAGCTGACGTGCGCGATAAGCCGCAACTAAAGTCAATTGAAATCGATTGGGGATATTTTCTAAACAATCATCTACTGTTATACGTGCCATGATGGTATTTCCTAATTTTCGTGTAAAAACTGAAGCCCAATGGATCTAGGCTAGATAGACATAATTTATGTGAGTGCCTGAATTAAAGTGGCATAGCGCTGGTGTTGAGCCGAAATTTTCAAGCGTTGTGCGCGAATTATTGCGCGTATATCTTGTAGCGCAACCTCAAAATCATCGTTGATTGTAACATAATCAAACTCAGTTACGTGGCGCATTTCTGATCGTGCGGCAGTCACCCTTCGCGCAATCGTTTCCTGACTATCTTGGCCACGGCTATTCAAACGCTGGGTTAAAGTCTCCATCGATGGTGGCAATACAAAAATACTAATTGCCTGAGGGTATAACTTTCGAACTTGCTCGGCGCCTTGCCAGTCAATCTCCAAGATAACGTCAGCGCCAGTAGCTAGTGGTGTATCGACTGATGACCGCGAGGTGCCGTAGTGCGCGCCATGCACTAGCGCGCTTTCTAAAAATTGATCTTCACCTAGCATACGCACGAATGAGGTCTCGTCAACAAAGTGATAATCAACCCCATTAGTTTCGCCCGGCCGAGGCTGGCGAGTGGTGTGTGAAATTGATAGCTTTAATTGAGGATCTTCAATCAACAATGCTTTAATTAAACTAGTTTTACCGGCACCAGAAGCTGCCGTGATAATGAAAAGATTGCCTAATATCATGTTTGAACAAAGTCCCTATACAAATTTATAAAACACAATGCTTAGCACCAACCTGGACTAGGCAAATCGCTGAAGCAGTCAATTGGAAAAATATCGGCTCTATATAACTACCCGTTATACCTCTAGCTAGAAATTTAATCTAAGCTAAATCATACCATTTTGTTTTAACTGTTGAGGCTTACTCAATGTTTTGAATCTGCTCACGCATTTGTTCGATTAACACTTTAAGCTCCATAGAAACTTGTGTGGTTTGTATGGAAACAGATTTTGAACCCAAGGTATTAGCCTCACGGTTAAGCTCTTGCATCAAAAAATCTAAGCGCTTACCGGCGGGAGCATCGCTAGCCAGAATGCGCTTAACTTCAGAAATATGGGCAGTCAAACGGCTTAACTCTTCATCAACATCAATGCGTTGCGCAAATAACACTAACTCTTGCGCCACCCTTTCTGGGTCTACATTTTTAAGGTTCTCTTGTAGTTTAGCCTCTAGCTTGGCTTGATATTCTTTACTTAACGCAGGCAATAATGGTTTGACTTGCTCAACTAAAGCTTCAATTTGGCTTAAACGATCGAGCACCAAGGCTTTAAGCTTTTCACCCTCACGCGCACGTGAGGCATTTAAATCTTTCAAACCCTGACTGAGTAAATTTTTAATGTCTTCTAGTAATGTTTCTTGCCCCAGAACCTCGGTTTGCACCACGCCTGGCCAGCGTAAAATATCCGCCACACTGAGTGCGCGACTTTGTGGAAAATGTTGTTGCGCTTGAGCGCCAATCACCGCCAACTGTTGCATTAGACCTTCATCCAACTGCAACGCCTGATTGGATTTTGCGCGCTGAACTAGATTAATCTTACACTCCACCTTACCTCGACTTAAATGGGAGTTAATCAGCTCACGCACTGCAGGCTCGAAGCTTCTTAAGTTCTCGTCTAGCTTGAAATGCAAATCTAAATAGCGGCTATTCACCGCGCGCAATTCGAGCAACAAAGTGGCGCTGTCTAAGGGTTGCTCTAATGCGGCAAAGCCGGTCATGCTGAAAGTCATCGTAAATATTCCCTAATAGCGCTTATAAAATCAGGGCTATGGTATCAAATACAGGTCGCTTCATGCCAAAAAAACTTACTAGAATCTCAGCGTAACTCAATCGTCGCTGCAGTTGTGCAACACGGTATGTTATATTGCCCGAATAAATTATTAAATCAGGAAGTTAAGCATGACATCAAGCCGACCCAGCCAGCGCGCGCATAACGAGTTACGCAAAGTAGAGATTATTCGCCATTACACCAAGCACGCAGAAGGCTCAGTACTGATCAAGTTTGGGGACACCCATGTGTTATGTACAGCCAGCGTCGAGGAGAAGGTGCCAGGCTTTTTAAAAGGCAAAGGACAAGGCTGGGTAACGGCTGAATACGGCATGCTCCCACGCTCTACTGGTAGCCGCATGGATAGAGAAGCTGCCAGAGGCAAACAATCAGGACGTACTCAAGAGATTCAGCGCTTAATCGGCCGTTCGCTGCGCGCTATTATCGACTTAGACAAACTAGGCGAACGCAGTATACAGATTGATTGTGATGTCATACAGGCAGACGGTGGCACACGCACAGCCAGTATTACGGGTGCTTACGTGGCACTTCATGATGCGATTAGTGTACTGATTAAAAAAGGCTTATTGCAAGAGTCGCCTTTAAAGCAAGCGGTTGCCGCCATTTCTGTTGGTGTATTTCAAGGTCAGCCAGTCCTGGATTTAGATTACATTGAAGACTCTGGCTGTGACACAGATATGAATATCGTAATGACAGCCAGTGGCGGTTTTGTTGAAATCCAAGGCACAGCTGAGGGTGAAACATTTGACCGTGCCACGATGGATACAATGCTTAGCCTAGCGCATGATGGTATTAATGTGCTGATTTCAATGCAAAATACAGCTTTAGCCCAATAGGCTGAAGTGATTCCTATGCAGGTTAGCGGTTTACAAAAAATTGTGATTGCCAGTGGCAATCAAGGCAAGTTGAGAGAAATGCAGCACCTACTTCAAGGGAGTGGCATTGAAGTATTAGCGCAGTCTGCTTTTAATGTCCCAGAGGCAGATGAGCCGTACTCCACCTTTATAGAAAATGCCTTAGCCAAAGCACGTCATGCTAGCCAACTTACTGGGTTACCCTCACTTGCGGATGATTCAGGTATCTGTGTAGATGCATTGGAGGGTTTGCCTGGCGTTCATTCTGCGCGTTACGCTTGCGAAACGCCTGATGATCAAAAGTCTGACCATGCCAATAATACAAAATTGCTAAAGGCCTTGGCGAATGAAACCAATCGCCAAGCCCATTACTATTGCGTAATGGTGCTGGTAAAATATGCGCAAGATCCGCAACCATTGATTGCTGAAGGCATTTGGCATGGAGAGATTTTAACGGCAGCGCGCGGTAACGAGGGCTTTGGTTATGACCCCATTTTTCTTGATGTGGCGAGTGGTAAAACTGGCGCGGAACTTAACATTGAAGTGAAAAATAAAATTAGCCATCGAGGGCTAGCGCTACAACAGCTGTTAAAAAAAATTAAATTACTATGAAAAATAAACCCATTATCTGGCATCGTGATGACGACAGCATCGTTGCCTGTACCGAAAAAATCAAGGTGATGGCTGAAAATTTTGCCGAAATTAAGCAGATTGCTCAAGATGTTTTGGAAGATGGTCTGTTGATGGAAGTGAACGAGGCACAGATTCGCGATGCACTGCATCAAATGATAGATCAGCTGGTGAATCCCTATCAAAAAAATAATTGAAATTAAAGCGGCAACCGACTTTACCAGTAAGCCAATCAATGCGATCGCGCCACTAGTTGGGGATGCAACCATATCAGGGTTAACTAATCCACCACCCTTATCGCTCTATATCCATATTCCATGGTGCGTAAAAAAGTGTCCATATTGCGACTTTAATTCACACGAAAGTCGCTATCAAAATGGCGAAATTCCAGAAGCGGCTTATGTAGATGCACTGATTGCAGATTTGGAGATGGCGACCCCCAACGTGTGGGGGCGAAAAGTAAAATCTGTATTTTTTGGAGGTGGCACACCCAGCTTATTTTCTGCTGAGTCAATCGATCGCATTTTAAGTCAGGTGCGCATGTTGACACCCCTTGAATTTGACGCAGAAGTTACGCTTGAAGCGAATCCAGGTACTGTCGATGCCGCACATTTTAGTGGCTACAAAGACGCTGGGGTTAATCGCCTGTCTTTGGGCATACAAAGTTTTAACAATGATTACCTGCGAGCACTAGGCCGTATCCATGACAGCCAGCAGGCTTATGACGCTGTCGCCTTGGCGCTCAAAACTTTTGATCAAGTCAACTGCGACATTATGTATGGCCTGCCGCAACAAACGCTGACAGATGCACTACAAGATGCTAAAACCGCCATAGAATTAAATCCAGCGCACCTGTCTTTCTATCATTTAACCTTAGAGCCGAATACACCATTTTACCGCACGCCACCAAGCCTGCCGGACGATGACACTAGCGCTGAAATGCAAATTGAAATTGAAGCCCTTTTAGCCCAGCATGGTTATGAGCATTATGAAACCTCTGCATTCGCTAAGGCAGGCAAGCAAGCTAAACACAACCTCAACTATTGGCAATTTGGCGATTACCTTGGCATTGGGGCTGGTGCGCATAGCAAGCTTAGTTATCACGATAAAATTACACGCGAATCCCGCCACAAACATCCCAAAGCCTATATGGAGCAAGCAATGCTTGGCAAGGCAGTAGATCGAACTTGGCTAATCAGTCCGGAGGATTTGGGCTTCGAATTCATGATGAATGCACTACGTTTGGTTGATGGCGTATCCATAGATTTATTTCAACAACGCACTGGTATTAGCATCCTTCAGTTGGATACCGCCATTCAAAAAGCACAAAACAAAGGCTTGCTGATTATTGAAAAAAATATAATTAAACCTACGCTTTTGGGGCAACGCTTTTTAAATGAATTACTTGAACTATTCTTAATTTAATAATGACCATCAAACATATTTTCATCGCCCCGTTTTTCCTCTTTTTCTTAGGTTGCGCAATCGCGCCTCATCAAAAGTCACCCGCAGTAATTGAAAATTCGTTGGCAATGAAAATGGTATTAGTGCCTGCAGGTG
The DNA here is from genome assembly GCA_903882525.1 of uncultured Pseudomonadota bacterium. GTDB lineage: Bacteria > Pseudomonadota > Gammaproteobacteria > Burkholderiales > Methylophilaceae > Methylotenera. The sequence continues at coordinate 15,301 of CAIRXI010000095.1, forward strand.
AGTTCTTAATGGGAAGCGATGAATCGCCTGAGAGCTTACAACGAGATTTTCCACAGTACCCGAAATCTCGACTCGAAGACCTTAACGACGAAAAGCCGGTTCATCTAGTCAAAATTAGCAAACCATTTTTTATGGGTCAGTACGAAGTCACGGTGGATCAGTTCAGAAAATTCTTGGATGAGTCTGGCTATATTCCAGAATCTATTGCCGACAAAACTGGCGGTTATGGCTACAACGCTGATTATGATCCCGCACTCAGCGTCAAGGGTGATGCTTTTGAGGGCAGAAACCCAAAGTATTTATGGAGTAATCCTGGGTTCAAGCAACTAGGGAACGAGCCCGTATTAAATGTCACTTGGAATGATGCAGTGGCATTGACGCAGTGGCTAAGCCATCGTGAAGGAAAAACTTATCGCCTCCCGACAGAAGCAGAGTGGGAATATGCCTGTCGTGCTGGCACGCGATCAAGGTACTTTAATGGCAACAACCCCGAGGCACTGATAGATTCCGCGAATATATTTGATGCCGATAGCGCTAAAAATTGGCAGCGCTGGAATATCTACGCATTAAAAAAACACGACGGCTTTGCGTTCACGGCACCCGTTGGAAGTTTCAAGCCCAATGCTTTTGGAATTTATGACATGAGTGGCAACGCATGGGAATGGGTTTCTGATTGGTACGATGAACAATATTACGCGCACTCACCAAGCATTGACCCGCAAGGACCCAAGGAAGGAAATGTAAAAGTACGCAGAGGCGGGTCTTGGCACACATGGGCTTTATATGCGCGCAGTACTTACCGAAACTGGAATAGTCGAGACACTAGGTATGCTCTTGTTGGGATGCGCCTAGTGCTTGAAGTCGATCCCAAGCACTAAGCTCCGTACTTACTTAATCGCCACTCTAGCGCGTGCAATGGCAGCCTTCACTTGCGCTGGTGCAGTGCCACCGATATGGTCACGGCTATGTAGTGAGCCTTCTAAGGTTAAAACTGTATATACATCATCAGCAATACTAGGCGCAAATTGCTGCAGGGTGGCTAGCGATAAATCGCTAAGCTCGACCTTTTGATCCACTGCGTAACGGACTGCCAGCGCCACTACTTCATGCGCGTCTCTAAATGGCATGCCCTTTTTAGCTAAATAGTCAGCAAGATCAGTAGCTGTAGCAAAACCTTCACTGGCGGCTTGGCGCATATTCTCTTTATTCACCGTGATGCCACGCATCATGTCAGCATAAATCTCTAGCGTCACCAATAAGGTATCGGCTGTATCAAATAGGGGCTCTTTGTCTTCTTGATTATCTTTGTTATAGGCTAAAGGCTGGCCTTTCATCAACGTCAACAGTGAGGTTAAATTGCCATAAACACGGCCGGTTTTCCCTCGCACGAGCTCTGGTACATCAGGGTTTTTCTTCTGCGGCATGATTGATGAACCCGTGCAAAAGCGATCGGCAATATCAATAAAAGCGAACCTTGGCGAACTCCACAAAATAAGCTCTTCTGACAAGCGTGATAGATGGGTCATCACTAATGATGCGGCAAAAGTAAATTCGATGGCAAAGTCACGGTCAGAAACCGCATCTAATGAGTTCTCACACACACCGTCAAAACCCAAGGATTTTGCAACCATTTCCCGGTCTATCGGGTAGCTAGTGCCCGCCAATGCCGCAGCACCCAGAGGTAAGCGATTGATTCTGCGACGCGCATCACCAAAGCGCTCTGCATCCCGTTTAAGCATCTCTACATAGGCCATTAAGTGATGACCAAATGTTACTGGTTGCGCAACCTGTAAGTGGGTAAAACCTGGCATCACTGTATCAAAGTGGGTTTCGGCTAAATCTAATAAGCTTAGTTGCAGCTTACGCAAACCCAACAACAATTGGTCGGTAGTAGCACGAAGCCAAAGCCTTACATCGGTCGCCACTTGGTCATTTCGGCTACGCCCAGTATGCAAACGCTTTCCAGCATCGCCGATTTTATCGGTCAGGCGTTTTTCTATATTTAAATGTACGTCTTCTAAATCTAATAACCATTCAAACCGGCCAGCTTCTACTTCCTGCAGGATTTCTGCTAATCCTACTTCAATTGCACGCACATCATCGGCACTGATAATTTTTTGTGCGCCCAACATTTGGGCATGCGCCAAGGAGCCCTGAATATCAAACACCGCTAAACGCTGATCAAAACTAATGGATGCTGTATATTTTTTCACTAGCGCAGCAACTGGTTCATTAAAACGACCAGACCAGCTGGTATCTTTTTTGTTAAGTGCGCTTTGCGCCGAGCTATTTTTTTGTGTGTCGTTCACTGTGTCGTTCTCATTTGAATATGATCTATTTTTAGCTGCATTCTGACCGTCACTAATAACGTTATGGCCCTAAAATATTTGCTTAAAAATGATTTTATGCGATTAGTATAATGCAAAATACCAAAGCTACGCTGGCAAAATCTGTCCTCAAACAGTATAGCCACCAGCCTAATATGCGAAATTTTAGGTGAAAACTTACGTATATTTAGTAATCGTCAATAACACCCTGCGCTTGGCAACACTAATACCAAGCAGCATTTGTACAAAGATCACCCGCATAGATGGACTATCTCATCCCATCTTGTTTTAAGCCTGCAGCAGGCTTGGGCATGCGAGGTGGGCCATTCGCAAGCTTGTGTTAAAATCAAACATCACTTAATCCGTAAGCTTTATCAAATGAACAGTTCAGCCCCATCTTTGAGTCCATCAGTAGTTGCCCCAACTAGGTTGGTGATTGCCTCCCGCGAAAGTGCACTTGCAATGTGGCAAGCACGCTTTATTCAAAGTCGCTTACAAACGATATATCCCTCAACAATCGTAGAGATTTTGGGCATGACTACCACCGGCGATCAAATTTTAGATATCCCGTTAGCAAAAGTTGGTGGCAAAGGCCTGTTTGTTAAAGAGTTAGAAACTGCCTTGGCCGACGGTCGTGCTGACTTAGCGGTGCATAGCATGAAAGATGTGCCGATGAACTTACCAGACGGCTTTATGTTAGTTGCCACTGGCGAACGCGAAGATCCTCGGGATGCCTTTGTTTCTAATGACTTTGCCTCATTAGAAGATTTACCAGCCGGCAGTGTTGTAGGCACCTCAAGTCTGCGACGCCAAAGTCAACTCCAAGCACGCTTACCCCACTTAAAAATTGAATCCTTGCGCGGCAATTTACAAACGCGCTTAAGAAAACTAGATGAAGGTCAATATGCTGCGATTATTTTGGCTGCGGCTGGTTTAATCCGACTTGGACTCAGCGCTCGTATTCGTAGCGTAATTTCACCGCAACATAGTATTCCAGCTGTCGGGCAAGGCGCTTTAGGCATAGAGATTTGTACTCATCGCACAGACTTGCTCACTGTATTGGCTCCTTTAAACCATGCTGACACACAACTCTGCGTGGAAGCCGAACGTGCAATGAGCAGAGCCTTGGCTGGTAGTTGCACGGTACCGCTAGGCGCTTATGCTGTTTGTGAAGCTGAGAGCATTCGCATCACTGGCTTTGTCGCTAGCGTGGATGGGGCACAAATGCTAGTTGAAACCGTAACTGGAAATAGAACGCAAGCTGATGCCTTAGGGAAAACTTTAGCGCAACAGTTGCGTGATAAAGGTGCCGATCAAATTTTAGCCTTGCTTGACCATGCTTAGGCAAAACTAGGCCTAAAGTAGCCATGACTGACTTACTGAAAGGTTTTGGAATTGCCATCACAAGGCCGCTGGATCAAGCTAAAAACCTAAGCGCAGCGATTGAGCAACAAGGTGGTAACTCCATATTATTTCCACTCATTGCAATCAGCCCCTTATCCGATTACAGTACATTCGATGAGAAAATCAGCGAACTGAAACAGGCCGACTGGGCAATTTTCATCAGTAGCAATGCCGTTGATAACGCTATGCCACGCATTATCAAACATTACGGCATCGTACCCAGCAAGCTCAAGTTTGCTGCAATCGGCCCACAAACCGCGAAACAACTGGCCAGTTATGGCGTACAACATGTCTTAATTCCGAATGAGCGTTTTGATAGTGAAGCGCTACTCGCCTTATCAGAAATGCATGCAGTTAATCATCAGCGCATCATTATTTTTCGTGGGATAGGTGGACGGGAGCTGTTGGCTGAGACCTTGCAGCAACGAGGTGCAAAACTAGATTTTGCTGAATGCTACCAACGCATAAACCCGCAAATCAACTGCAAACTATTGGATCAACTTTGGCAGGAAAATAAATGTCACGCCTTAGTGGTCACAAGCTCAGAGGCGATGCGAAACTTACTGGCCATGACGCATCAAGGTAACGATGAATGGATTCGCAATATAGCCATTTGTGTGAATCATGCGCGAATTGCAGAAGAGGCAAGCGCGGCTGGATTAGAGGTATATATAGCCTCGGCATCTGGCGATGCGTCGATGTTAAGCTGCTTACAGCAAGCTTTGCAAAAAAAATTACACCTTCCTCTAAAATAGTTTTTATGTTGGTACTATTTATGCGGGCTTGGCATAGCTAAAAATATCAGCAAAAAATGCTGCTTCTGCCAATCCATGCTCCAGAAAACTAGCTTGTGCGACTTCAACCATGGCAGGCGATCCGCAGCAATATACTTCATAATCCGTTAAGCTAGATTGGGAAAAGTCATTAAGAACAGCTTGGTGCACAAGGCCCCCACGCCCCTGCCAAAGATCTTCTGGTAGAGCGTCTGATAGTACTGGGATAAATTCAATATTAGTATGCGCCGACGCCCAAGACTCAGCTAACTCCAACATATACAGGTCTTGGCGTGCTCGCGCACCCCAATATAAGCTGACCTTACGCTGTATATTGTTGTGAATCATATATTCAATAATTGCTTTAATTGGCGCAAAGCCAGTTCCACCGGCAACCATAATGATAGGTTTATTAGAATCTTCGCGCAGGTAAAAACTGCCAAATGGCGCTTCAATTCGCATAATGGCTTTGTCTGGCATTTCATTAAATACGTACTCGGTAAATTGCCCCCCTGGAATCAGCCGTAAATGTAACTCTAATAAATTATCCTGATGTGGTGCGTTGGCAAGTGAAAAGGCTCGTCGCTTGCCGTCTTTGAGCAAAAATTCAATATATTGCCCAGCCATAAACTTTAAATGTTCACTGCTAGGCAACTTTAGATATAGTGCCATTACATCAGGTGCCAACTGTTGTTTTCGCTCTACGCGGGCGGGAATAATTCGTGGCTGTATGACATCAGCTGCCATTTCACGGCACTCTAAAGTCATATCGCTGAGCGGATGCGCGCAGCAAAATAAAGCCCTACCTGCTGCTTTCTCAGCATCTGTTAAGGCGCTTGCCGCATAGTCGCCATAATCGACTTCACCGCTTAGCACTGTGCCTTTACAGGAACCGCAAGTGCCGTTTCGGCAGCCATAGGGAACGTTAATGCCCGCAGCTAAGGCCGACTCAAGCAGGGTTTCACTTGGGCGGGCAGCGTATTGATGTCCACTCGGCTGCATGGTGATTTGAAATGTCATGTGCTTGATTCTCTGGTTACGCTTGTTATTATTTGTACTTTTCTAAGGTGCTACCTAGCTAGTTATTCCTCGCGGTGAAACTCACCTTCGATCACATTATCATTTGCAGCTGGTTTCGTTTGGTAGGCTTCCTTTTGTTGCGCATCGCTAGAGATAGGAATAAGCAATAGCACTGCTGCGATAATATCGGTCATTATCCCAGGTATAACTAGTAATATGCCCGCAATAATATTACGTGCGCTGCCGAATATAGCTTTAAACGGATTAGCTCCCTGGGATAAAGTTTGCATCATTCGCAGAGAAAATAATGATTTTTCATCGCGTATGAGCTTAATGCCAAGGACGGCAACCAACAACAAGTAAAGCACGACAATGCTTCCATATTGTTGAATCAAGTTGATTAAAATCCAGATTTCAACCACGGGGAAAGCGAGTATCCCCAGTAAAAATATTAAACGCATGCTGCTACTCTCCAGTTCAATGAACGTGTATTGCTAATTAGTTTCTAAGTTCATGGTGCCTGTAATCTATAATTGCAAGGCGCTATAATTATAATAAGACACATTGTTAAACGCCTAAGGTGGCTATTTGTTAAATCTAGTGAAAAAACTTGTGAAAAAAATGCTGACGAAAAAAAGTTTCAAACACCTGCTCACCACTATTGGCTTTGCGCTCACCACGCTATTTTTAATGAGCGCGCTTGCGGGTGAAGCCGACAAAAGCACTCTTAATTTATTCGTTGCGGATAATAACGCAGACAGTTTTTTAACTCCAGACCGTGCTTTCCAGCTAAAGTTAACTGCAGTCAATGCACAAAATATACAAGCTAGTTTCAGTGTAGCGTCTGGCTACTACTTATACCGCGATCGCATTAAATTTGAAATTGCTGCGCCAACGCAAGACGGTAGTGCCAAAATTGTTTTAGTTAGCTTACCCATCGGAGAAATCAAACAGGACCCCACTTTCGGCAAGCAGACAGTATATCACCATGATTTTAACGCCAATATTCAACTAGCCGCGCCAGCCGCGCATGCGCTTACCATCAATGCGAGCTATCAAGGTTGTAGTGAAAAAGGGCTTTGCTATGCTCCGATTAAAAAGAGTTTTACGCTGAATCCTAGCCTCGGCACATCAAACGACAATTTAGCGGGTACAACAACCACTTCAAATAGTCAGACCGCGCAATTGCTAAAAACTGGTAATGTATGGTTGGTTATCGCGGGGTTTTTTGTAGCTGGCTTATTTCTAGCCTTCACGCCATGCAATTACCCAATGATTCCCATCTTATCTAGCATTATTGTCGGTAGCCAAAGTCAGCAACAAAAACCCTCTAAACTCCACGCATTTGGCTTATCCGTGGCTTACGTACTGGGCATGGCATTGACCTATACCGTTGCCGGCATTGCCGCCGCCTTATCAGGCGATTTAATCAGCCAGTCATTACAAAATCCTTGGGTGCTCGCTACCACCGCAATGCTGTTTGTGGTGTTGGCGCTGTCTATGTTTGACCTCTACGAACTGCAACTGCCATCTAGCTTTGAAACCAAGATGCTTCAAGCCAGCAACAAGCTGAAGGGTGGTGAGTTTTTAGGGGTATTTGTTATGGGTGCGATTTCTGCCTTAATTGTTAGCCCGTGTATTTCTGCACCCTTATCTGGCGCGTTAATTGTCATCGGTCAAACGCATAATATATTGCTCGGCGGTGTTGGCTTGTTTGCTTTAGCCATTGGCATGGGCGTTCCCTTGCTATTGATAGGCGCCTCTGCAGGCCGTTTATTGCCTAAAACTGGGAATTGGATGAACGCCGTGCGTAACTTTTTTGGTGTACTAATGCTAGCCATGGCTATTTGGATAGTATCCCCAGTCATTGCCATAAGCGTTCAGCTTGCACTTTGGTCCGCCTTACTCATTGTCACTGCTGTATATCTTAATGCCCTAGATAATTTACCTGCCCATGCAAACAATATAATGAAGTTGAGCAAGGGTATGGCTGTCATTTTATTGTTATTAGGTGTATCCCTTCTGATTGGCGCGCTATCAGGTGCAAAATCAGTATTGCAGCCGCTAAGCGGAATAAGCACGAGCATCGCAGCAGTTAATGCCCCCAGTAAAAAATCTGCACTCGCTTTTAATCGTATATCGACTATCGCAGAACTAGAAAAAAAATTAGCTTCCGCACAGGGCCAGCCTGTGATGCTAGATTTTTATGCAGATTGGTGTGTCGCCTGTAAAGAACTAGAAGAACTGACCTTTAGCGACCACAAAGTGCAAGCGATGCTTAAAAACACCTTATTACTTCAAGTTGATGTGACGGAAAACTCTGATGCGGACAAAGCGTTGTTAAAACGCTTTGGCTTATACGGTCCACCAGGCATTATATTTTTTAACGGTCAAGGCCAAGAGCTGAGCTCACTCAAAACTGTTGGCTTCGAAGATGCTGATCGCTTCCATGCCACCCTATTCAAACGTGACAGTTGTATTGCCGCCACGACTGGGGCATCAACCTTACCATGTTAAAAAAACAACTCAACAACTTGAGTCTCATCGCGCTGATGTTAGGCCTTGGCTACGGAATTTTTTATTATTTTTTAAAACCCGCCGATGCGCCAAGCGTATTAAACGCGAGTGCAGACAAATTTTCAACCCAACCCTTTTTTGCTGCAAAATTACCAAATGAGAATGGTATCAATCAATCGCTTAGCCAATATAAAGGCAAAATCATTGTCCTTAATTTCTGGGCTACTTGGTGCCCACCCTGTCGTGAAGAAATGCCGGAGCTTTCTCAATTGCAGCAAGAGTATCAAAACAAAAATGTGGTGGTATTAGGCATTGCGGTTGATGAGGTCAGCTTAGTCAAAGCGTTCACGCAAGCTACACCAGTAAGCTATCCCTTGGTTGCTGATGAAAATACAGGCATGGGCCTAGCAATCACTTTGGGCAATGACCAAGGAGTTTTACCTTATACCGTCATTATTGATACCAATGGGAAGGTAATCCAAACCTTCTTTGGCCGTATTAGTAAGCCGCTTTTAGAGCGCGCTTTAGCGCCATTATTAATGCATTTGTAGAGATTAGCTTAAACGAATGATATCAAACACTTAAATACAGGCTATCGCCTAATTTCGTTTAATTTCACTAATGTAGCTGGACAAAACCACTTAACTTCGGCAAAATTGCGTCTATGAGTTATTTTAATTTACGCGTCAAAACGCTCAAAAAAGTGCTTGAGCATGCCTGCTAAGTCTATTTTAGTATTGCACGGGCCTAACCTCAATTTATTGGGATTACGTGAACCTGAGCATTATGGCAATCTAACACTTGATGCGATCAATCAAATGCTAACTGAGCAAGCAAAGTTAGCAAATGTTGCGTTAGAAACCTACCAAAGCAATTCTGAAGCTGACTTGGTGAGTAAAATTCAAACGTTTGCCACTAATAAGTGTGATTTTATTATCATCAATCCGGCGGCGTTTACACATACTTCCGTTGCCATGCGCGATGCACTAAGCGCAATTAAAGTGCCATTTATAGAAGTACACCTATCTAATGTTTATGCACGTGAAGCGTTTCGTCATCACTCTTACTTCACTGACATTGCTGTTGGTGTGATTAGTGGCTTAGGTGGTCATGGCTATAAGATGGCACTTGATTACGCCATCGAGCAGATCAAATCGTAGTTAAGCTACCGCACTTAATTTAATACAATTTTTTTACAAGATTTTTAGAGGTTATTATGGACTTACGCAAACTGAAAAAGTTAATTGATTTGGTTGAAGCATCAGGCATCTCTGAGCTTGAGCTCACTGAAGACGGTGAAAAAGTACGTATTAGCCGCAATTTCACCGCCAGTGGCCCTGCGCAACAATATGCCAACTATGCGCCTATGCAGTATGCAGCAGCGCCACAAGCGCCATCATCCGTGCCTACCGAGGTAGCAGCGCCCGTCATTGAAGAAGGACATGCTGTTAAGTCGCCGATGGTTGGTACTTTTTATCGCTCACCTTCTCCTGATTCAAAATCATTTGTTGAAGTGGGTGATACAGTCGCGGTTGGTGATACCCTTTGTATTATTGAAGCCATGAAACTGCTCAATGAAATTGAGTCAGATAAAGCTGGTGTGGTTAAAAAAATCGTAGTGGATAATGGCCAAGCGGTTGAGTACGGCGAACCACTTTTCATTATTGCTTAAGCACAGGATTTTAATTACATGGCTATGTTTGACAAAATCTTAATCGCCAACCGTGGTGAAATTGCATTGCGCGTGCAACGCGCATGCCGCGAACTTGGTATCAAAACCGTTGCCGTGCACTCCGAAGCTGACCGTGAAGCTAAATATGTAAAATTAGCTGATGAGTCTGTTTGTATTGGTCCCGCTCCTTCCAGCCAAAGTTACTTAAATGTACCTGCTGTGATTAGTGCGGCTGAGGTAACAGATGCGCAGGCCATCCATCCAGGTTATGGTTTCTTGTCAGAAAATGCTGATTTTGCAGAGCGCGTGGAACAAAGTGGCTTTGTCTTTATTGGTCCGCGTGCGGAAACCATACGCCTAATGGGTGATAAAGTTTCAGCTAAAGACGCTATGCGTAAAGCTGGCGTACCTTGCGTACCAGGATCAGAAGGTGCACTGCCTGATGACCCTGCCGAAATTATTAAAATCGCGAAACAAGTGGGTTACCCAGTCATTATTAAAGCAGCTGGTGGCGGTGGCGGTCGTGGAATGCGCGTGGTACATACAGAGGCGGCATTACTAACTTCTGTCACCATGACTAAAGCTGAAGCGCAAGCCGCTTTCGGCAACCCCGTGGTCTATATGGAGAAATACCTAGAAAAGCCGCGTCATATTGAAATTCAGGTGCTAGCCGATCAGCATGGCAATGCAGTATTTTTAGGCGAGCGAGATTGCTCTATGCAACGCCGCCATCAAAAAATTATTGAAGAAGCGCCGGCACCCTTATTAAATGCAAGGTTGCGCGACAAAATTGGCGAACGCTGTGCTGAAGCCTGCCGTAAAATTAAGTATCGTGGCGCAGGCACCTTTGAGTTCCTGTACGAAAACAATGAGTTTTATTTCATTGAAATGAATACGCGTCTGCAAGTTGAGCATACGGTCACAGAAATGATTACTGGCATTGATTTAGTGCAGCAACAAATTTTTGTGGCTGCAGGCGAAAAACTCAAATTTCGCCAAAAAGATATTGTGCTTAAAGGCCATGCGATTGAGTGCCGCATCAATGCTGAAGATGCGTACAACTTTGTGCCATCTCCAGGCAAGATTAATACATTTCACATGCCTGGCGGACCTGGTGTACGTATTGACACCCATGCATATGCCGGCTATACCGTGCCTCCTCACTACGACTCAATGATTGGCAAGCTCATTACTTATGGCGATACTCGCGATCAGGCAATTGCACGCATGCGCATTGCGTTATCTGAAATGATGATTGACGGCATCAGCACCAACGTTCCACTGCATGCCGATTTAATGGCAGATGCTGCATTTCATTTAGGTGGCACTAGCATTCATTACCTAGAACAAAAACTAGGTATTTATAATAAATAAGTAGGTTAGCATGGCCTGGGTATCACTAAAAATTGAAGCGCAAGATAATACGGCTGATTTAATCAGCGATACCTTGATGGAAATGGGCGCCTTATCCGCCATTATTGAAGATGCGAATGCAGAAACAATTGATGAGCAGCCCATTTTTGGTGAGCCGGGGGACCCGCCACCAGGTATTTGGCAGCAAAATTTGGTCAGCGCACTATTTGATGAAAATGTGGCTATCGATCAAATTATCAAAAATCTGCAACAAAAAACCGGCTTAAACGCGCTGCAATATTCCACTGAAATTATTCAAGAACAAGATTGGGTGCGGGCAACTCAAGCTCAGTTTGAGCCGATACGCATTACCGATAACTTATGGATAGTACCTACTTGGCACACCACGCCTAACGCTGATGCCATCAACATTATTCTAGATCCAGGACTCGCTTTTGGTACTGGCAGCCACCCCACCACGCATTTGTGCTTAGCATGGCTAACGCAAACTGTCGCTGCCGAACATACGGTGCTTGATTATGGTTGTGGCTCTGGCATTTTGGCCATCGCTGCAAAAAAATTAGGTGCGGGCAACGTAGTTGGTGTTGATATCGATGCCCAAGCTATATTGTCCAGTAATTACAATGCAGAACAAAACTCTGTGCAGGCCGACTTTTACGATGCGGCTCGATTTGAGTCGCGCCAGTTTGATATTGTGGTGGCTAATATTTTATCCAGCGCTTTAAGTGTGCTGGCTCCAGCACTTGCCAGTGCCTGCAAGCCAGGCGGGAAAATTGCCCTCTCCGGCATATTACGTGAGCAAGAGTCCGCAGTTTCTGCTATTTATGCTGAGTGGTTTGATATGCAACCAGCACAATTTATGGAATCTTGGGTATTACTCACCGGCACAAGAAAATGCGCGCCATAACGCTTTGTCCTGCCTGCCAAACCCAATTCTTTGTTACTCACGACCAGCTCACTAAACACGATGGCCAGGTCCGGTGCGGGCATTGCTTGCACGTATTTGATGCGAATGCCCATAAGGTAGAAATAGACACAAACCCGTCACTCAATAGTGAATCCGATCTAGCTCTCATACCCTTAGTTCAAGATAGTACGCTGCCAGTTAACGTGGAAGCCGTATTGGTGAATTCTCCACTTATTCCGACTAATACCCTACTAGACCAGCCCCTTAAAATTCCAGCACACCCTGTTGCATCCCGAGCACGGCTCAGGCTTTTATATGCCGCATTGTTACTGGTTGCGGTCATCGCGCAAAGTATGTTTTTTTTACGCAGTGAAATTGCTTCTTATTACCCACAAAGCAAGCCGTATCTCGTTCA
>CAIRXI010000096.1 GCA_903882525.1 uncultured Pseudomonadota bacterium
CAGCCAAATACCAGCCATTGCTGTATATTCAATTCATTGCGGATTGCATCAATATCAGCGACAAGATCAGCCGTCGTATTATTAATGACGGACCCTTGAGGCTTACTTCGACCACAACCGCGCTGATCAATTAGAACAATCATATAGTAAGAAGGGTCAAAAAACCTACGTTGAACTGGGTTACACCCACTGCCTGGACCGCCGTGCAAGAAAACTACTGGAACGCCGTTGGGATTGCCACACACTTCATAATAAACTTCATGCAAATCATCAACTATTAAGGTATTTTTGAAAGAAATGTCAATTTCAGGATACAAGTTGTAAGTGGGATTTTGCATAGATTAAATTAAGCTTTCTAATTGATTGTAAATGATATTTTTTTATATTTTAGCATTTAGGCGCTTTGGTAAAAACACTTATTTACGCAAACCTAGAACTAATTGTAAATAAATTGTAACTAATGTATTGCAATTCGTGATTGAGTAGAATATAGTTCTGTACGCACATGAAAATGTGCAGTAAAAATGATTTCAATAAACAGTTAAATAATTTGGGAATACATCAAAAAATTTAGCTGCAAGAGAAATGATTTTACAACCTTAGTAGTTTAACTTTGGAGATTAATATGCAAATCAACAAGATCAAATTAGCACTTGGCTTAGTTGCAGGTTTATCAGTGGCAATGCCAATGGTAGCTTCAGCAGCAGCAGACCAAGAAGCAGCAATGAAAGACGCAAACAACTGGGCTGGTCCTCGCGGTCAGTACAACAATCAAGGCCACAGTGGCTTGACACAAGTTAACAAAGGTAACGTTAAAAACCTTAAAGCAGCATGGACATTCGCTACTGGTGTAAACCGTGGTCACGAAGGTTCACCTGTTGTTGTTGGTAACATGATGTTCGTTCATACAGCGTTCCCAAACAATGTATACGCACTTGATTTAAACGACAATCAAAAAATCGTATGGTCATATTTCCCTAAACAAGATCCATCAGTACAAGCTGTTTTATGTTGCGATAACGTAAACCGCGGTCTTGGTTACGGTGATGGCAAAGTTTACCTTCAACAAAATGATGGTAACTTAGTTGCTTTAGACGCTAAAACTGGCGCTAAAGTATGGTCTACATTAGTAAATGATCCAAAAGTTGGCGCTACTAATACTAATGCTCCACACGTCATTAAAGATAAAGTATTAACAGGTTGTTCTGGTGCTGAATTTGGTGTTCGTTGCTTTATCGCAGCTTACAACTTAAAAGACGGTTCATTAGCATGGAAAGCATACTCAACAGGTCCTGATGCTGAGATGTTAATTGGTGCTGATTTCAACAAAGAAAATCCACAATACAGTGCATTATCAGTTTACGCTGATGTAAACGGTGGTAATAAAATGGGCGGTTCTTTCAAACCTCTTCCAAACGATCAACTTAAGATCGGCGAAAAAGATCTTGGTACACGTACATGGTTGAAACCACAAGCAGTTAAAGATGGCTGGCAACATGGTGGTGGTTCTGTATGGGGCTGGTGGCCGTATGATGCTAAGTCAAACTTAGTATATTACGGAACAGGTAACCCTTCAGTATGGAACCCAGATGTCCGTCCTGGCGATAACAAATGGTCTATGACTATTTTCGCTCGTGACTTAGACACAGGCGTTGCTAAATGGGGCATGCAAATGACTCCACATGATGAGTGGGATTATGATGGTATTAATGAAGTAATCTTGTTTGACAAAGGTGGTAAAACATACGCATGGCATCATGACCGTAACGGTTTTGCGTACACTTGGAATGCTGCAAACGGTACATTAGTTGCTGCTGAAAAAGTACACCCATTTGTTAACTGGGCAACTGGCGTTGATTTGAAAACAGGCGTTCCTGCTAAAGTAGGTACAGCTTCAACTCACCAAGACTACAATGCTAAAGGCGTTTGCCCAGCTGCATTGGGTACTAAAGATCAACAACCAGCAGCTTACTCACCAAAAACTGGTTTAGTTTACACTCCATTGAATCACGTATGTATGACATACGAGCCAGTTGAGTCTAAATATGTTGCAGGTCAACCATGGGTTGGCGCTACATTAACTATGTTTGCAGGTCCAGACGGTGTTATGGGTGGCTTCGGCGCTTATGATCCTATGACCAACAAAAAAGTATGGTACAACAAAGAGAAATTCTCTGCTTGGGGTGGTGCTTTAACTACTGCTTCAGATCTAGTGTTCTACGGTACTCTTGATCGTTGGTTCAAGGCTGTTGATGCACAATCAGGTAAAGAACTTTGGAAATTCCAAGTTGGTTCTGGCGTGATTGGTAATGCATTCACATACGGTCACAAAGGTAAACAATACGTTGGTACACTATCAGGTATCGGTGGTTGGGCTGGCGTTGCAATGAACCTTGGTATGACTAACGACACAGACGCACTTGGTGCTGCTGGTGGTTATAAAGAGTTAACTAAATACAACGCGGCTCCTGGCGGCGGTGCATTAACAGTATTCAGCCTATAATTTATTGTTGAAAAACATAAGTTATTAGCTAACTACTAAAGTTAGTTCGAAGTAAAAATAAAACACCCCGATTCGTCGGGGTGTTTTATTATATAAAATCAATCAATGTGGCTTAACTCTGGCGTAAACACAAGTATTGTCCATATATAATATTCATGTGTAGCTGTAAAGTCGTTACAATAGATGGAGTTTAAAACCATGTGTGTAGACATTAAACCTACACAAAGAACTTTTTTTAATACGAGTACTCCAAAGAATATAGCGGCGTTTCAGGCCGTAAATTTGTCAATAAGGAACGTGTAATGTTGAAATATTTAAAACTATCAAGCCTGTTAGTCTGTCTGATTCTTGCAGCCAATGCATATGCTGCAGATCCAGATATTCCAACACTTAATCCTGATGAGGGTCGTATCGGTGAGATTCGCCGTGTGGTCGATGAGTCAGAATTTAAAGTGTGTGCGGACCCTGACAATATGCCGTTCTCAAATTCTAAGCAAGAAGGGTTTGAAGACAAAATTGCTGAAGTTTTGGCTAAAGACTTAGGTAAGAAACTTACCTATACCTACGCTTATAATCGCCAAGGTTTCTACAGAAATACTATTAATGCGATGCGTTGTGATGTCATCATCAGTACCACGCCAGATAATGACGCTTTAAGAACTAGTAAACCATATTACCGCTCAGGTCATGTATTTGTATGGCGTAAAGACAGTAATTACAATATTACTAACTGGGATTCACCAGATTTACATAAAGGCTTTATTGGTGTGATTGACCACAGTCCAGCTACCATTCCAATGGATGCAAATAACTTAATTGGTAATGCTCGTCCTTACCGTATGCAACGTGATTTAAACTTACCACCAAGTTTCATGATTGATGATCTAGCTAAAGGTGACATCGATATTGCAATTGCTTGGGGTCCAATCGGTGGCTACTTTGCTAAACAATCTAAGGTCCCTATGGTAGTTAAGCTCATTCCTGAGTATGAAAATACCAACGTAAAGGGTAAAGAGTATTGGAATATCTCAGTAGCCGTGCGTAAAAAAGACAAAGATCGCATGACTATGATTCAAGGCGCACTAGATAGAAAC
>CAIRXI010000097.1 GCA_903882525.1 uncultured Pseudomonadota bacterium
CAGTCAACATTAAAATTGACTTGCTACATAGCGGACATTTATTTACCAATTGCTGGTTCAGGCGAAAGAATTAATTTCGACTAAGGTCGCCACCTATTTTAAAGTGGCGGCCTTGCCTAGTTAAACCTCAGTTTGTTCTGCCATCTCTAATGCATCATCTACTTCAATGCCAAGATACCTCACAGTACTTTCTAACTTGGTGTGCCCAAGTAATAGTTGAACCGCTCTTAAGTTCTTAGTACGCCGATAAATGAGTGAGGCTTTTGTTCTACGCATAGTGTGGGTTCCGTAGTTAATTGGGTCAAGTCCAATCTCTTCTACCCACTCATTGACGATGCGGGCATATTGCCTGGTAGATAAATGCGGGGATTCGTGAAGTCTACTGGGAAATAAATAGCTATCAGATCTTAATGTAGCCAATTGAAGCCACTCAGAAATAGATTTGCGAGTTTGCTCGGTAATCTCAAACTGAACAGGACGTTCAGTTTTTTGTTGCATGACGATGGCTCTTGAAGAAATTCTGTCCCCATGCGATATATCTCTTACTTTTAGCTTTACCAAGTCACAAGCGCGTAACTTACTATCAATCGCAAGATTAAACAGTGCAAGATCACGTATGCGATTCGATAACTCTAAGCGTACTCTAATCGCCCAAATTTCCTTTAGCTTGAGTGGAGCTTTCTGACCAATCAACTTACCTTTATTCCATGGTTCATGATGCTTAAAAACAATACTGCCTTCCATGATGATCTCCTAGAAAAATAGGGACCATTAGTTTGCGCCATTTATTAGGGTGCGTTAAGTTTTTTCTAGATTCAAGAGGGGGGCGGGATTCAATCAATAATTTATCAAAAGTCTCAAGTTAAACACTATCACAGTAGTTTAAAAACGGCTTTTAATAGCAACAGACGCGTCCCAGTAAAATTAGAATAAATAATTGCGCCATCTCAGAAAAGCCGTATCTCCTAGTAACCCCACTCAGCGACTTAAACTATTGTCCTTAGTAACAGCGGTTATCGATTTTTAAAGTTGAATTTTTGTCAAAAACAAGGACAATCATTATCTTGAAAAGATTAGCCTTATTAGGACTAAACAACCTCTCCCTCAACGTATATCTCTATCCAATTTTACCCCTCCCAATACCGACTAATTTTAGCTAAAACCGATATACTTTTTCTAAAGGGTTGTCTCTAAATAGATGATCATTAATGACGATAATCAATGGCCAAGATTGCCCTTAAATAAAGGGTGTTTTTTAATGGGATGTGCAGTCATTTTAGGATGATTATTAGCAAGATTGACGCTAGATTAAGGATAGAAAAAGCGAGTCAAAATCTTAAGTTAATTCGCTTTTTTTGCTGGTCTAAATGAATCGTTTAATGAATGGTTTTAGCAGTTAATTTTTTAAATGACACTATTTAAATGAGGTGTCATTTAAATAGTGTCATGGCTATATTGAATAAATAGTTATGCAGTTAAACCCCGTTAGGCCTTGAATAAATGGTTAATCAAAATCTTAGGACAAGAAAATCTTTATCTACAGGCTACCCTTAATCCCAGGTGAATCTATTCGAAAACCAAAGACTGCCTTTTTTGAAGCGTTGTGAAGTGATTTTGAAATTTTGCTTCTCGTTCTTGAATGACTGGTCTTTAAAATTAAGAGATTATCTTTTTAATTAAGGGTGGCTTAAGAAATGCTTCACTATTGAGGGAGAGGCAGTCGGTCAAATCAAGTAGGTAAATCATCAGCCTCAGAAAAAGATACGCAGTCTCTTAAGGTGGCGCGAGGCGCCTACTGATTCGGGCTTGCCGAATGCCTTGCCCTGACGCAGAGCGTCTACTTTGGCGCAGAGCGCCTATGACTCATCCAGAATGAAGCGCAGCGGAATGTAGGATGTATTAGCCGAAGGGAAAAAACAGCTTTACCGTTTTTGGAGTGAAGGCGTTTAAAGCACTAAAAGGGTTTTCGGGGTTAGGCCAGAGGCCTTATCGTTGTGATCCCTTTTTGTCATAAGGCAACACAACAAGGGGGCTTATTCACGCTTATCTCTAAGCATGGCTATTTTGCGGATAACAGCGAACTAAAATTAATTTAACGGGAATTGATTGAAGATCGCAGAATCGACCTGTGGCGCGTTTTAGTGCTAATTAATGATTGTTATACAGACTTGATTGAGTTGCATGCATTAAGGGTGCTTAGTGTCGGTTTGGAGTGCATTTAATCATTAATTTGTGCGCCTCTAATTGACTAGGCGCTTAATCTGCATCAATAAAAAAGGAGCTAATATCAGCTCCTTTTTTATTTTATAAATCTAAGGTCTAACGGGACCCTGCTCCACTTTAAATATCTAAGTTATTTGCCCCTAGTGCATTGCTTTCAATAAAGGCGCGGCGTGGCTCAACATTGTCACCCATTAAAGTAGTAAAAATTTCATCAGCGGCAATTGCATCATCAATTTGTACTTTAAGTAAACGGCGCACTGTTGGATCCATCGTCGTTTCCCATAGTTGCGAGGGGTTCATTTCGCCCAAGCCTTTGTAGCGCTGAATATTTAGGTTATGTCTCGCTTCTTCAAGGAGCCAATCTAACGCTTCCTTAAATGTAGTTATTGCAAGTTCCTTTTCAGCACGCTTAATTACAGCGCCTTCACCAATTAAACCGTCAAGCATGACTGACATTTTGCTGATTTGTCTGTAATCACCAGACCCTAAAAATTCAGCATTAATCACACAACACTGTAAGTTTCCGTGCACGTATTTATTTACTTCTAAGCGATACGTACCTGCTTCTTGGTCAAAACCTACAATCACTTCTGAACCAATGGCACCTAGTATAGGACGCAGTTTCTCGGCTGCAGCTTCTGTGCTTTCTTTTGTGGCTAAGCTTAACTCACCCAAGTCTTGAATGGCGCGCAATACGCTTTCATCATATAACGATGATATACGACGAATCACCGCTTCTGTCACGACCATCTGCTTGGCGATTTCAGCAAGTGGCGCATCAGAAATAATAGCACCGCCTGTTTTAGTGACTAACTCGGCACCTTTTAGTGCAGATTGCAATAAGTACTGATCTAACTCTTGCTGATCTTTTAAGTAACGTTCGTCTTTGCCTTGCTTCACTTTATATAGTGGTGGTTGTGCAATATAGATATGGCCACGCTCCACTAATTCGGTCATTTGACGATAGAAGAATGTGAGCAGCAAGGTACGGATATGCGCACCATCCACATCGGCATCCGTCATGATGATGATGCGGTGATAGCGTAACTTTTCTGCGTTAAAATCTGCTTTCCCAATACTTGTGCCCAACGCGGTGATGAGTGTCGCAATTTCTTGCGAACCAATCAGCTTATCAAAACGTGCTTTTTCAACGTTTAAAATTTTACCTTTTAGAGGCAAAATCGCCTGGAATTTACGATCACGTCCTTGCTTGGCTGAACCACCCGCAGAATCCCCTTCCACAAGATAGATTTCACATTTTGCAGGATCTCTTTCTTGGCAGTCTGCCAATTTACCAGGCAATCCCATCGTATCCATAACGCCTTTACGGCGAGTAATATCACGCGCCTTACGCGCTGCTTCACGTGCGCGTGCTGCTTCTACAATTTTACCAATAATGATTTTGGCATCTATTGGATTTTCTAGAAGATACTCCGCCAACTTAGCTGAAACCACCTCAGATACCACTGGTTGCACTTCACTAGATACTAACTTATCTTTGGTTTGTGATGAGAATTTTGGCTCTGGCACCTTTACTGATAACACACAGGTAATGCCTTCACGCATGTCATCACCGGTAGTTTCTACTTTAGCTTTTTTCGCGTAATCATTTTGCTCAATGTAGTTATTAAGCGTACGCGTCATAGCCGTCCGTAGGCCAGTTAAATGTGATCCACCGTCGCGTTGCGGGATGTTGTTGGTAAAACATTGGACGGTTTCGCTATAAGAGTCATTCCATTGCATAGCCACTTCAACGGTCATGCCGTCTTTTTCACCAATAGCATAGAATGGTTTTGGGTGTAGAACCGTTTTGGTGCGGTTCATGTATTCCACAAAACCTCTTACACCGCCAGAATAGGCAAAGTTTTCACTTTTACCTGAACGCTGATCAATCAGCTCAATTTTTACGCCGTTATTCAAGAATGATAATTCACGAATACGTTTCGCTAAAATTTCAAAGTGGTATTCAACCAGTAAAAAAGTTTCAACTGACGCTAGAAAATGTACTTCAGTTCCACGACGCTCTGTCGTGCCTGTATGTGCCAACGGCGCCACAGGAATGCCGCGCCTAAATTCCATTTGATGCACTTCACCATTTCGGCAAATTTTTAAGCGCAGCCAATCAGAAAGTGCGTTGACTACTGATACGCCCACCCCATGTAAACCACCTGATACCTTGTAGGAGTTTTGGTCAAATTTACCGCCCGCATGTAACTCCGTCATTACAATTTCTGCAGCCGATCGTTTTACTGCTTTAATATCATCATATTTAATATCCGTTGGAATGCCACGTCCGTTATCACTAACGCTGACACTATTATCAATATGGATAATTACTTTAATTTCATTACAGTGCCCTGCCAACGCTTCATCAATAGCATTATCCAACACCTCAAATACCATGTGATGCAAACCTGACCCATCAGAAGTGTCGCCGATATACATACCTGGACGCTTACGCACAGCATCTAAGCCCTCTAATATCTTAATGCTTGATGAATCGTAATCAGGTGTTACTGGTTTGTTTTCAGCCATGCCATTTATCTTTTCTAAGTTATCTTAATTTTGGTTTTTTGCTTGGTTTCACGTGAAACATTTTTATTTTCGTTACCAACACTATAAACAAAAAGTTTATATACGCATTGGCATTACTACATATTTATAGTGTGCGTTATTCGGCACTGTTACTAAGCAACTGCTATTTGCGTCTGCAAAAGAAAAAGTAACTTGCTCACTACTTGTGTTATTCAGTACATCTATTAAATACGTAACATTAAAACCTATATCCAACTTATCGCCACTGTAGTTTACTTCCAATTCTTCTTCCGCTTCTTCTTGGTCGCTATTGGTGCTTATTAATTTTAGATTATTATCACTTAATACCATACGAATACCACGATATTTCTCGTTTGATAAAATTGAAGCACGCTGCATTGCCAACAATACGCCCAATCTCTCAGTTGTGAATGTATTTTGATGGCCATTTGGAATAACGCGATTGTAATCAGGGAACTTACCATCAATGACTTTAGAAATCAGTTTAATATTAGCAAAGCTAAAATTGACTTGATTGCTGGACATTTCTATCTGAACATCTTCATCACTATCATCCAATAATTTAATTAACTCAATTACTGTTTTTCTCGGCAGAATAATTTCTTGTTTATCATAATTTTGTTTTAATTCTGTTGATGTGAAACTTAAGCGATGTCCATCTGTACCCACGATATTTAAGCGATTAGCAGAAACTTCAAACAACAAACCATTAAGGTAATAACGGATATCTTGTTGAGCCATCGCAAATTCAACTTGTTTTAATAAATCCTTTAGTTGGCGTTGGCCTATTGTTACCAAAGTACTTAAACCTTGTGTTTTTGTCATTACAGGGTAGTCTGCAGCTGGCAGCGTTTGTAAATTAAAGCGGCTTTTACCAGCTTTTAATGTAATACGGCTTTCATTCGTAGCCATATTGATTTCTGAGTTATCTGGCAATGATCGACAGATATCAAGTAATTTTTTTGCGGCGATTGTTGTTGAAAATTCACCACCTGCCGCACTATCTATTGATAAAGAAATTTGCATTTCTAAATCTGTCGCCGTGAGGTGGATTTTATTTTGCTTAGCTTCTAATAACAAATTAGAGAGTATAGGTAATGTATGTCTTTTTTCTACAATGCTAGCAACCGAGGTAAGCGGTTTTAGTAAAGTGTCGCGGTTGATTTGTATA
>CAIRXI010000098.1 GCA_903882525.1 uncultured Pseudomonadota bacterium
GCATCGTTTAAGTCACCCTAAGCATAAAGAAATTAAAACTTATTGGGCGCAGGTTGAAGGTATACCCGGTGAGTCTGACTTGCATGCCCTAAGGCAAGGCGTAGACTTAGGTGATTTTTATACGATGCCTGCCGGCGTTCAGTTAATGCCTGAGCCTGAAAATTTATGGCCTCGTGATCCGCCGATACGTGAACGTAAAGCTATTCCTACCAGTTGGTTGGAAATTAAAATAGCGGAAGGTAAAAACCGCCAAGTGCGGCGCATGACTGCAAAAATAGGCTATCCCACACTTCGTCTAATCCGCTACTCCATTGGTGATTACAGTATCGCCAGTCTAGCGTCAGGTAACTGGGTTAAAGTTTAAGGCAATCAAATGATATATTTACTGACAAACTGTTAAATATGAAACCAGTACTTATTCTCCGTTTTGCTGCGACTGAAGGCCCGGGTTATTTCTCCACGTTCTTGGATGAAAAGCATATCCCTATTCAGATAATTAAAATTGATGAAGGGGATGACTTACCTAGCTCAATACTAGATTTTAGTGGTTTAGTTCTGATGGGTGGTCCGATGAGTGTTAATGATGAATTGCCATGGATTAGGCCAGTATTGACTCTGATAAGTGAGGCAGATCAAGCTGGACTACCCCTGCTTGGACATTGCTTAGGCGGTCAGCTTATCAGTAAAGCCTTTGGGGCCAAGGTGATTTCAAACAAGGTGAAAGAAATTGGTTGGGGCCAGGTTCAAGTAAGTGTGAATGAAGTCGCGCAATCATGGTTTGGGGAAATGGAAATATTTAATAGCTTTCATTGGCATGGTGAAACTTTTGAACTCCCTTTGGGAGCCACTCATCTTTTAGCTAGTGCTAACTGTCGCAATCAGGCTTATGCACTCGGTAAACATTTAGCCTTGCAATGCCATTTAGAAATGACAGTGCCAATGGTGCAAAGCTGGTGCATGAATGGGGCTGATGAGCTTGCACAGGCGGCGGTAAGTCATGATCATTTATATGCAGGTGTTCAGCAAGCTGACGCCATACAGCAAGACTTACCTTTACATTGTTTTTTCCTTAATAAGGTCGCACGCCAAGTCTATACGCAGTGGATTAAAGGCTTGCAGCATTAATCGGCGTCACGTGACTGTCGGGTATGTTAAAATTCCTTAACTTTTTTTGAGATAGAAACCATGTCTGGCAACACACTGGGTACACTGTTCACATTTACATCTTTCGGCGAATCACATGGCGCTGCCATTGGAGGCATCGTAGATGGCTGCCCACCAGGCTTGGCGTTATGTGCAGAGGATTTGCAAATTGATTTAGATCGCCGCAAACCTGGCACTTCTCGCCACGTAACACAACGCCAAGAGGGTGATGTGGTGGAGATTTTATCTGGCATCTTTGAAGGTAAAACTACAGGTGCTCCGATTGCATTGCTCATTCGTAACACCGATCAGCGTAGCCAAGATTACAGCAAAATCATGGATACTTTTAGGCCTGGTCATGCCGACTATACTTATAGCCAAAAGTACGGTGTTCGTGATTACCGAGGTGGTGGCCGCTCTAGTGCCCGTGAAACTGCCGCTCGCGTTGCCGCTGGAGCTATTGCTAAGAAGTGGCTAAGTGAGCGTTATGGTGTCACTGTGCGAGGCTATATGAGTCAGTTAGGTGAAATTGAGATCCCGTTCGAAACTTGGGATGTGGTTAATGACAACCCATTTTTTGCGCCCAATAATAGTGTGTTGCC
>CAIRXI010000099.1 GCA_903882525.1 uncultured Pseudomonadota bacterium
CAGTAAGCTTAATATTACACGTATTGGAATAGATAATGACGCATGCATTAGTGGTACAAGCGAGTACGCTGATTCAATCGGGCGATATCGTTAGGGCTGAAGAACTCCTAACTGCCTTGGTTGAAACCGATGGCGATCACGCATTGATTGAAGTTTTGGATGAAATGGCCCCTAAAGATCTGCTAGCGGTCATTCGTGAGTACGACGCTTCTAAGCAATCGATTTTGAGTCTATTAATTACGCCTGAGCAATTTGCACGCGCAGTAGTACTAGACAGACTTTACGGCGATATCCGCCATGAACATCTGCGCGGCATGTTTAACGCCGTGTTGTTTCGCGAAGATGCGGATGCGGGCGAATTTATTAATGCTATTGCTGAACTTGAGTTTGGCTATGAGGCTATTGCAGATTACCTATCAGACCGTGCTGAAGAGATTGTGGGCGTGTTTAATGCGATTGATACTGAAGAGCTTTCCCGCGCTGAAATTAGTGATCATGACTGGAAAGAAGTTACTTGGTTGCTTAGACACGATCATGAAGACATCTATGAGAACGTGTTATTGCTTTTAAAAGCCAAGATAGCAGCGCGCGAAATGGCAGAAGCAGCCGAACTTGAGTTAGAAGAAAACGAAGATGATGGCATGGTGCAATCTAAGCCTGTTGAAAAAGAAGACATCGACGATGATGAAGATTCAGCCATCTAGTCACGGCGTTGACACTTAGCAAAATAATGATGCCCTCATCACAACAATCCCTATCGGCCTATGAAAATGGGCCTTACCTTGAAAAAGCCTTGCGCTATGCGGTACAGCATCAAGCCTTAAACCAGGAGAGCCTCACAGCCATCATCAACGATGCATCTACAGGTTCAGTGCAAATCGCCGAATACTTTGGTAATTCTTCGCATTTACGCCAACATCTAGAAGATGCTAAAAATAAGATGGTGAGCTTAGTAAGTCTGTATTTAGAACACACCTGTGACGGCGATCTTTTTCAAGCCGCGCAGCTACTCAAAGACAAGCCATTTCGCGCATTGTCCCGTGGTGGCTCACAAATGCTCAAAACTTTGTATGCTCTGCCAGAAGACCATTACTTTGGTTCACCGCGTTTAGAATCAGAAGCCGAGTTTCTTAAAAAGCAGTTAACCAAGGGTGTAACGGTTGCTAAGTATCGAAAGCACTTAGAAGACGGCGCACTCACTAAACTTAAGCTCAATTTCGCGACTTGGTTATTAAAACAAATGGGCGCTAAGATTAGCGCGTTTAGCGAATTGCACGCGCCAGTTGAGCATGTTATCCGGACGTGCATATTATCGTTAGCCTACGGCGCTAAAAAAGCGGTTAGCAAGGGTGTCAACTACCCCGATGAAAGCGCTTTGTTTGAAATTTTTAGTGCCATCAGAAAAGAATGGGGATTTTTAGGGGATGTCACTAGCTCCAAGAAGTTTTTAAGTGATATTCCTGCTGAGTTTAATGAATACGCACTACAAACGCTTGCCAGTATTGAAGAGGATGATATCCCGAAAATAATGAATGCCTCAATCGCATTACAGGCGACTTTTGATCAACTGAAAGTGGCCCAATATTTTTTCTTATACAACCCGATGGATGCGGTCAGCAAGTTTGATCAAATGCAGGCCGACGAGTGGTTCTCAATGACAGGTGGTAATGAAGACGATGCTTCGTTGTTAACCTTACTGCTCTGCAGTGCTGCAGGAATTAAACCGAAAACGACTCTCAAGGCAAGTGATGCAAAGAAAGCTGTCTTAGCAATTCGCACGCACGGCATACTTGAAGATGAAGTGTTGAACCTAATCAGTCAAGCACCGCACGATGAGATTGATCAATTAACAGCCTTGTGGCAAGATTTTATTGAAGAGGCTAGTCC
This sequence comes from uncultured Pseudomonadota bacterium, assembly GCA_903882525.1. Lineage (GTDB taxonomy): Bacteria > Pseudomonadota > Gammaproteobacteria > Burkholderiales > Methylophilaceae > Methylotenera. The sequence goes on from CAIRXI010000099.1 coordinate 1,888, forward strand.
GTATTTCCAAGATAGCAGTGATGATAAGTTAGTTCAAGTGCTGTCATTTTTAGCACATCACTGCCATATTTGATGAGTAAGGTACTCAAAACGCGCATAAGGAAATGGATATGAAAAAACTGCAAGTCACAATCACCCTAGACATGGATATACCTGAGGACTGGGAGTTGCTTGAGCACCCTGATGGTGTTCCAGTATTAACTGTAGGCAATGGTAGGTATATGTACATGAGTTTTTTACCTATGTTTACCAAAGGGCTTGAGTCTGAGTCTGACTGGACTAGCGTATGTTCTGAGAAGTTTGCTTCTGAAGTGGTGGATATGGTTCAAGCTGAAGAAGTTGAGATGAAACTAGTGGTTAACTAAATCAGGTCTAACTATCAGTTTTAAATAGCGCTAAAATTCTGTAGGATTTTCTGTTTTTTGGTAAAAAGTAGCGTGTAAAAAGCAATGGCTTTTGTATAAGCGGCTTTTAAAGGTGAGTTTTGGTGGATTAATGCTTTATTGACTGTGCCAAAAAATAGAATTTTTGGCGTCCCCACCGGGATTCGAACCCGGGTCGCCTCCGTGAAAGGGAGGTGTCCTAGGCCTCTAGACGATGGGGACCTAAGAATTTCTTTACTAATTACAAGTGCAGTATTCTACTACAAAACTACGACAAAAACTAAGCTATTTTGGTGGAGGTAAGCGGGATCGAACCGCTGACCTCTTGCATGCCATGCAAGCGCTCTCCCAGCTGAGCTATACCCCCGAACCTACATCTTTCTCGCCATTCATTACCTGAGCTATCAGCGAGGCGCCATAATAAAGACGGGGGGCTGTATTGTCAATGACTTTCAGCCGAATTTACTTAAATTTAGCCACGAGTATTAGATTGGCTTTCAAACTGCATTAAATCTACTCTGGGTAGGGGTTGCCAACCTGCTTTACGATGCTCCGCAACCACATTAGTAAACACACCGCCGCGTACATAAAATTTAGAAGTCACACGCATAAACTTAGGCTCGGTCGCTGCAACTAGATCATCAAGAATGCGGTTGGTAACGGCTTCGTGGAAACAGCCTTCATCACGGAATGACCACATATATAGCTTTAGACTTTTTAGTTCTACGCACTTTTGATCAGGGATGTAATCCAGGTAAATCACTGCAAAATCTGGCTGCCCCGTTTTTGGGCATAAGCAAGTGAATTCTGGAATTTCCATGTGAATATGGAAATCACGAGCAGGATTAGGGTTTTCAAAGGTTTCTAGCGCCTTATTGGCTGGCGCAGTGGCTTTTCCGCCAAGAGATTGTGAAGACATTAGGGTATTTTCGTTAAAAAAAAGCTATTATACAATCTTATAAACCTTATAAAAATTCAGCTTTAATAAACACAGCTAATTTAACCTATTCAATTTGCGCCTCACTCATCTAAAACTAGCTGGTTTCAAGTCTTTTGTTGACCCAACTACCTTACATATACACGGCCAACGTGTAGGCGTAGTAGGACCGAATGGGTGCGGTAAGTCCAATGTAATGGAATCCGTCCGTTGGGTGTTGGGTGAGTCTTCTGCCAAAGAGATGCGTGGCGACAGCATGGATGCTGTAATCTTTAATGGCTCTGGTAATCGCAAGCCTATTTCACGTGCCAGCGTTGAGCTGATCTTTGACAACAGCTTGGGTGGCGCGGCAGGAGAATGGTCGCAATACGCTGAAATCTCAGTCAAGCGCGTCATTGAGCGAGATAAAGGCTCTACTTACTTTATTAATAATACGGTAGTGCGCCGTCGTGATGTGGCTGATCTGTTCTTGGGTACAGGCTTGGGTGGACGTGCTTATGCCATCATTGGCCAGAATACCATTAACCGTATTGTTGAAGCCAAGCCAGAAGAACTTCGCGTCTTTTTAGAAGAGGCTGCAGGCATTAGTAAATACAAAGAGCGTAGACGTGAAACTGAATTGCGTCTCCGGGACACTCGCGAAAATCTAACCCGTGTTGAAGATATCTTGCGCGAGCTTGATACCCAGATAGGGCGTTTACAGTCACAAGCTGTGGTAGCTGAGCATTACCATCGGCTCCATGACTCACTTAAGTTAACCAAGAGTCAAATATGGCTATTTAAAAAACGTGACGCCAGCAATGCTTGGGAAAGAGCACAACGTACGGTACAAAAGCTAGTTAATGAGCTTGAAGCACAAATGGCTAGTTTACGCAGTAGCGAGACTGCGCTGGAAGCCTCGCGCCAGCAACACATCAACAGCACTGAAGCCCTTAATCAAGCGCAGGCGCACTATTACGAAGCTAATGCAGAAGTATCTAACTTAGAAAATCAAGTTAAGAATAATAATGATGCGCGTGAACGCATGCAGTTGCAACTTCAACAATTGGGTGCTCAGCTTGAAAAAACCCAACTGCAGCATACTGATGCTGCAGCCAAACTAGCGCTATCGCAGGCAGCAATGCAATCTGCGACTGATGATTACAACAGTGCAGAACTTGCACTTCAAAAGTCGCGAGATGCCTTGCCATTACAAGCGCAGCAGTACGAAGAAGCGCTTACCTCATTTAATCGCAGTCATTCACTATTGATAGAGGCAGAGCAAGGCTTACGCTTGGAGCAGACTAACGCGATTCATATTCAACATGCGATTGGCGAAACCCATGAGCAGTTGCAACGTTTGCAACAAAATCTAGCCGGATTGCAAGTCACTAATGATGAGGCTTGGATAGATAAGCAAACGCAATTAAGAGCGCTAGAGTTAGAAATTTCCGACTTAGAAAAACATTCGCTAGAAAGCATCCAAGAAGAGCAGGCAATCAGTGCGGCGTTAAAAGCAAGTCGAGACTTGCAGTCGTCGCATCAGCATGGGCTCAGTGCATTAGAAGCTGAACTCGCTTCTTTACTAAAAATACAACAAGCTATGCGAAGTGGTAATAATGAATCAACGCTAAACGCTTGGCTTAAAGAAGCTGGCTTTGATGCTGACAAGCGCATTTGGCAGACGGTTAGTATTAAATCTGGCTGGGAAACGGCGGTAGAGGCAATGTTAGGCGCAAGACTCAATGCCATCGCACATACTAAGTTTACACAGCAGCAAAGACCGCCAGGCGCATTAGTACTAGCCATCACAGAGGCCAATAGTCCTCTGGTAACATCGGCTTCAAAGGGTGCAAGTTCTGTAAATAAAGTGAGTTTGCATACGGTGTTTGAGAAAATCGAACCCCAGTGTCAAGCCGTGATACAGGACTGGCTTGCGGCTGCCTACCTGCTTGAAGATGGCGTAAATCCAATCACTGCAAGCGCACAGCTCGCCTATGGGGATAGCCTGGTTAATAAGCAGGGTGATATCTACACACGCCACAGCGTTACCTATTATGGTGCGCAATCCTTATTGCATGGTGTGTTAGAGCGTCAAGCCCAATTGGAAGCTTTGCAGCAACAACAACCATCGTTAGTCCAAAAGCTAGATCATGTAAAGCAACAGACCATACAGTTAGAACAAAACCTACAAAGTTCTCGCACCTCCCAACAAACCCATACCGCGCAGTTAAAAGCCTTGTCTCAACAAGCGCATCAATTTAATTTGGCGTTGCAGCAGATTAAACAGCAACAGGCGCACGTACTGCAACGGCAAAAGATGCTGCATGCGGATGTTGTATTGGCAAAAGCCAGGCAAGTCAAACTAAATTCTGAAAAATCTAATAAGGATGCTTCGCTTGCGCATATGCAGTCTAGCTTACCGCAGTTGCAAGCCGACAAACTGGCCGCGGAAAATAGTAAACAAGCATTGGAAATCACATTTAATGCGCACCGAAGTTCGTTGCAAGTCACGGAAAGCGAACATCAAGAGAAGAATTTTAATTTAAAATTAATCAATAACAATATCAATGAGTTAAATTCTAAAATTAATCAGTTGCTTGATGAGGAGCGCATGTTAAAAATGCGTATCAATGAAGCTGAAGTAACCTTGAATGCTACTAAGATGGAAACATTAAAGGTAAATTTAGAGGCTGCCTTAAATCAGAAGCAGCTGAACGAGCAGCGGTTACTAGAATGCCGCAATGCCATGTCAGAGTGCGAACAGCAACTGCAGCAACAAGAACGTACGCGTATGCAAAATGAACACTTGTTGCACCCGTTGCGGGACAAACTTGAGGCTAGTCGACTAAGCGAACAAGAGTCACGTTTGTATTTTGAGCAATGCCAAGCTGAGTTAAACGCTTGTGGCGTTGACGAAGCGTTGCTATCCGAAAGCATTGTCGCGCTTAAGATAAGTGCCGGCAATGAAACTTTAAAAGTCACTGACTTAGAACTCAAAAGAACCCAGTTGGAAGAGGACATTGCTGAACTAGGGGCAGTAAACCTGGCCGCCATTGAAGAATTGGGCGTAGAAACGACACGTAAGGGTTATTTAGATAGCCAGTGTTTAGACTTGCGTGAAGCTAGTGACACGCTAGAGCAGGCGATTCGCAGAATAGACCGTGAAACCAGCAGTCGCTTACAGGCGACTTTTGACGAGGCTAATCGCCATTTTAATGATATATTTACCACGCTATTTGGCGGAGGTCAGGCTCGACTAGAGCTATTAGGTGAGGAGATTTTAGATACCGGGATG
>CAIRXI010000100.1 GCA_903882525.1 uncultured Pseudomonadota bacterium
AGTCGGGCTGCTGACCTGCTAATTTTGGAAAGAATGGCGAAACTGAATTTCCATCTACACCATGACAAGTGGCGCATACCTGAAGAGCTAAAGTTTTTCCAGCCACATTGGGATTGGCAGTGTCTCGGCTTCTGTCCAGATTCTCGCAGCCTGCCAATAGTAATGAACATATAGCAAGACCACAGAAATAAGGATTTAATTTAAGTTTCATAATCAATATCCTTAATAAGCAATCCATGCGTATAGCCATGTAGTATTGTTATCGCTTGCTTTTCTACAGGGGTTACCTTGCGTGGTGTCGTTATAGCAACTAGTACCCCCCATATATTTTGTAAATGCGGTGTACTGCAAAGTTAATCTTATATTTTGTATGGGTTGATACCAGATCGATGGAATCCAAGCTGTAGAGTTCGGCGAATTATTCGCGCTTGCGGACCAATTACTCAGCCCCGTATTGGCAACACCATACGCATTTGAATCTGCAGTGCCGGTTACGTTCTGATAACCTAGACCAGCGCCATACGTAGCATTGTAGACATAACTCACTTTTCCGAAGACAGAATTTAATTTATTTACTAAATTACCAGCTGGGCCTACGATAGTATTATCTGTAATGTTTTCTTTCAAATATCGCACTTGGGCAGTTACTGTATGTGGGTTTAGCAGATATTGATATTGAGCATCGATGCCTCGATCTTGATAATTGGTCGTGCCCCCACTCAAGTTTGGTGGACCCCCGCTCACCATGCCAGCACTTTCCGAGTTATACCCATATTGAGCCGCGTTCATCCCCATAGCGCCCACCATCAGATTGTGCGCACCCCACTCTGTTGTATAGGCTAAGCGGAAATACGGATTAGTACCTTTTAAATACGCCTTTGGAAAATTAGGATTGCTGTTGTTATTACCATACGCTAAAAACGAAGTTGCTCCAGTAGCGCTTTGGTAGGCATCAAGCTCAGCATAAAAGTTTTTATTTAAGTAAACATATGCGCCATAGCCAGCTGTCTGTGCTCCCGCACCACTTTCAAGATAAGTTGCCACTGGAACACCACCTGCGAAAGCGCCCCGAGCTCCTTGTGGAGACATATATGGATAAGCCCAAGTGGGATGCGAATTCCAAACATCAGTGACGCCTGGATTGTTATTGAGTGAGGCACCCCAAATCAAATCGTGCGTAGGGCTTGCATAATGATCAGCATATCGCAAATCAAAATTATCGATTCCGAAATGACCTTGGTTATTAATGCCTCCATTATTTGAGGATGCCGCCCAACCATAAGTAAATTGACTAAATAAACCTAGATTATCAAGAATTTTCCCTGCTAGAAAAACGCTAGCGTTATCAGCTTCGAAGCGCCCATTCTGCTGATTAATATTACTAGTAGTGACAGTGCTGCCATCTGAGCTTGTTCCAACATTGTTCCTGGTACTTGCCATACCTCCAACAAACATTGCAGATAGAGGAATGAGTTGGCGCTCACCTTGCGTATAACCAGTCAGCTTGAAGTAGCGTCCGTACGGCGTTAGTTCGGGGTACTGGCCGCCAGCATGGCATGCAACGCAATTTTGCCCTGTCTGTCTAGCAAAGGCAGGTATGGCATAGCTTGTTTTGGTAGCTAATGTTAACAATAAAAGGGTAAGAGCTACTGTCGCTAAGTGCAAAATATTCCGATGTCCAGACGCGAGCTCAGATTTTTTTATTGCCATAAAGTCACTCATTGATGACTCCTCATTCAAATTTTTGAATATCTACAGGCCCATTTATATCCCCCTTTTTTCCATTAATTTTGATGTAGATCAAGAGATGAAGCACTTGTTTTTTTCGTCAGATAAACATGATGCGAAATAGCCACATGCTGTAAAAATATTCTGCAATGCAATACATTTTTTACTCGTAAATATTTATTGACATTTACCTGTGTCGGCGTAATGTAGGTCTCAGGACTTCGAAAAAGGAGAATTGCTATGGATCAGATCTATAACGAAAAACGTCAAGTACAAGTAGGCGATACTGAATTGTGGCTTATTTCTATTACCGCTTTTTTTGGTGTATCGCTGCTCATTTTTGGGATTCTGACAGCCCTAGGCGGTCCAGTATTCTATGAAAGCTTGGGTGATAGCACTACTTTGTTGACATTAATTGTAGGTATGTTTTTGTTTCTTCTTTTGACAATAAATTACCAAAGACGGCGCCGTTAAATCTAGATCTCCACATCCAAGATTACGTTGAATTACGTATTTCAAATGGCTAATGGCGTATTACTTTTTTAACTTTCCAAAGGCCACTGCTGGCCGATTGGAGCCATTTGGGTC
>CAIRXI010000101.1 GCA_903882525.1 uncultured Pseudomonadota bacterium
AGTTCACGCCTTCTAATTCCCCTGTACCCTTTTTAATGGCACGAGTGATGTTGTCTGCTGGCATGTTCTCTTCTTTGGCTAAAGCCACCGCAGCACGTAAACGTGGATTCATAGTGACATCGCCACCGCTTAGGCGCGCTGCCACGGTAATTTCTTTAATTATTTTAGTGAAAATCTTGCCACGCTTTGCGTCTTGACGGCCTTTCCGATGCTGAATATTCGCCCATTTACTATGACCTGCCATATCGCTAATCCTTAACACTTTTAGATAGATTGAATTTTATCACAGGCTAGGTTGTGAGCTCACTAAACGATACATTATGCTAACTTTAATCTTGACCCATAGCTGGGTCTATAGGGGTATGTTTACGGATACTAATGATCGAGATGATTGCGAGTGACAAGGCAATTAAAGTCATACCGATAAACTCGGTGGTGGTAGGCACTTCCTGCAACTGTACCCAAGCTGCCATCACCCCTATCACCGGTGCTAGCATGGATGACATGCTAGCCACTCCTGCGCTCAATCGTCGTAAGGCGTATAGCCATAATATCCAAGCCAAGGCATTACAAAATACGGAGTTAAAAATAACAGCCCCTATAAAATAGGGTGTCCATTGCATGGTCGGTGCTGGCACTAATATGGCGGCAATCATAATTGGAATTGAGCCAAACAACATCTGCCAAGCGGTGAGTGTCAGTAGATCTAAATCTGGCACGCGCTGGTGTAGCTTTTTAGCCACAATCACCGATAACGCCCAAAAAATACCGGATAACAGGGCTAAAAACATACTGAAGGTATCAGCACCTAAATGCATAGGATCTAAAATAAATAGCATGCCCATGGTGGAAAGCAGTGCAGCTGGCCATTGCAAACCACGTATTTTTTCACCTAATAGCGGCCAAGCCAACACCATCACCCAAAACGGCATGGTATAGGTGAGTACTGCGGTTTTTCCGGCGCCGCCTTCTACCAGTGCCCAAATCAACAATCCAGTAAAACCGCTGGTTTGTAATAAACCCAGCAATAAAAGCGTCGGCATTTCTTTGATGCGTAATGGTTTACGCATCACGATGACGACTGCAAATAAACACACCGTTCCAATTACGGTCCGCAAAGCAGCAAACTGGAAGGCGCCGGCATACTCCAAGGCACTTTTCATGACCACCCAGTTATAACCCCAAATGATCGTCAGGGTCATAAGTGCGAGAAAGGCGCGTATGGTATTTTTTCGACTATGCATGAGCATTAAATATTATAAAAAATTAGTTCCAAATATGGGTAACAGCCAACCACTGACCATCGACTTGCTTGCGGTAAACCAAATGAACATTGCCACCGAATGTTTGCCTTACTCCTTGCGCATCGACCATCGCGCCGGCCCATAAGCCTACCTGATAAGCTAAATTTCCATCTTCTACCGCATCGACCAATGTAAGTTGATGATCAATCACGCCAGCTGCAATTAAACCTGTAAAGAATTCTACTACGGCCTGACGTCCTTTTAATGCAGCACCTGCTGGCGCTGGTAATACAACAGCATTTTCTGCGTAAAGATTGCCAATGTCTGCTGCATTTTTTGTATTAAATGCCAAATCAAATTTTGCATTGATGGCTGAAATTGCACTATGAATATTGCTCATGTAATGGTCCTATTATTTGAAATTGATGCTCTAAATTTAAATACGCTTAAATTAGGGCGGGAATGCCAAGATTAATTAAAGCTAAAATTTGCTGTAGTTGTTGCCGTTTTTCTTCATCTAACCCTTGCATACAACGCCTTATACGGCGGTAATAATCGGGCATTACGCTATCTAACTTTTCAACTCCCGCATCGGTTAAATTAATTAAAACTGTACGTCTATCCTCTTTTGCAAACACGCGTGCGATTAGACCACTTTGCTCCAAGCCATCAAGCAAACCCGTCATGGTGGCACGGGTAACCCCAGCTTTCTCTGCCAATATTGAGGGCTGTGAAGTTTTATTCTCCTCACGCATCAATAAAATAAGCACCCACCAACGCCCTTGCAATAGTCCGTGCTTACTTAAACAAGCATCCAATGCAATGGATAAGTCAGTAGCGACGCGTAACAACTGCAATACACTAGACACCGCCGTAACATCGGCATCAGGGTAGCGTATGGCAAACTTTGCCAGCACATCTGGAGTAGGGAGATCTTTAAGTTGCAACATGATTAGGCTCATTATAGTTAGCTAGCTAACTAAGTCAATCGTATTGATAAAATAAGCTAGCACATATGGGTATGATGCTTTTTGGTGTATATTAAAAACCAATTAAGGCAAGGAGAGGTTAATGAAAACATTACAACAATTGCTTGATAGCAAAAAGTATAAAGAGGTAATTTCCATTACCCAGAATCGCCCAGTATTTGATGCTTTGGTGATCATGGCGGAATATAAAATTGGTGCTTTAGTGGTGCTAGACGGTGAAAAATTAGTCGGTATTTTTTCAGAGCGTGACTATGCACGCGAGGTAATTCTAAAAGGTCGATCTTCAAAAACAACGCAAATTGCTGAAGTAATGACGCATAAAGTGCTAAGTGCCGGCCCCAACGATAGCGTAGAGCAAGGCATGTCTATTATGGCAGATCATCATATTCGCCACTTACCTGTAGTGGTCAATGATCAGGTGATTGGCATGCTGTCCATAGGTGACTTAGTCAAAGAAACCCTAAGCTACCAGCAGGATCTTATTAAGCAGTTAGAAGGTTACATCAAGAATTAAAACACCTACGCGCCCATTGTTCGAACGGGCGCGTATTTTTAAACGAAAATCTATAAGTATCTAGCCACCATCGCATTGCTTAAGTCTTGCGCAACCACTGGCACGCGCACAAAGTAGCCACTCCCAGAAGCTTCCTGAATTTCCTCACCCTTTTTATTGAACATGCGCTCTACACGTAATTCCTGATTGCCAGTAGGATGAATAATCTGAAGGCGATCACCGACCCCAAACTTATTGCGCGCTTCAATATCCGCCAAACCCGTCTCCGGATTGTAAGCAACCACATCGCCTACATAAAGGCTTTGATTCGAGATGGAATATCCTTGCTTATAATTTTGATGTTCAGCGGTATGGTGGCGCTGATAAAAACCGTCTGTGTAGCCACGGTTAGCTAAATTCTCCAAATCACCGACTAAATTCCAATCAAATGGTCGTCCAGCCACCGCATCATCGATCGCCTTGCGGTAATTTTGGCAAGTACGTGCCACGTAGTAACGTGATTTAGTACGCCCTTCAATTTTCAATGAATTGACACCCATTTTCACTAGGCGCTCCACATGCTCAATAGCACGTAAATCTTTGCTGTTCATAATGTAGGTGCCGTGCTCATCTTCAATAATCGGTAGCAATTCCCCAGGGCGACCTTTTTCCTCAATCAGATACACGTTATCCGCAAGCGGGTGGCGTGGCAAACTCCCACAAGCGGAAAGACTGGATTTTGCCATCTCTTCTTTAAAGTCAAATTCATTAAGGCGAATCACGCCGGCTGCATCTTCTGTGGCGTCATGCACCTTATAATCCCAGCGACAGGAGTTAGTACAAGTACCTTGGTTTGGGTCACGATGATTAAAGTAGCCTGAAAGCAGGCAGCGGCCAGAATAGGCAATGCACAAAGCACCATGCACAAATACTTCCAACTCCATTTCCGGACAGAGTTGACGGATTTCTTCAATCTCATCCAAGGACAATTCGCGCGACAATATCACCCGCTTTAGACCCATCGCTTGCCAAAATTTAACCGTTGCGAAATTCACAGTGTTGGCTTGCACTGAAAGATGGATTGGCATCTCTGGCCATTTTTCCCGTACCATCAGGATGAGTCCAGGATCAGACATAATCAATGCATCAGGCTGCATGGCAATAATAGGTGCCATATCTGCCATATAGGTTTTAACCTTGGCGTTATGCGGAGAGATATTACTCGCAACAAAAAACTTTTTGCCACGGGCGTGCGCCTCGTTAATGCCAATAGCAATATTATCCATGGAGAAATCATTATTACGCGCACGCAAACTATAGCGAGGCTGACCTGCATAAATGGCATCGGCACCATAATCAAACGCGGTACGCATGCGGTCGAGATCACCGGCTGGCGCTAGAAGTTCTGGGCTAAACATATCTATCTCTATCAATTTAATGGTTGTCGTCATGCGGAAGTCAGAATGCAGCGCACAATAACAAAACCATTAAAAAGCCGCTTTGATTTGAATCAGCTAGTCCCCAATAATTTTAACCAATACGCGTTTTTTGCGTCTGCCATCAAACTCGCCATAGAAAATCTGCTCCCATGGCCCAAAATCCAACCTACCCTCGGTAATGGCAACCACTACTTCGCGCCCCATAAGCTGACGTTTCATATGGGCATCTGCATTATCTTCACCAGTATCGTTATGGCGATAACTGCTCACTGGCTCATGCGGTGCTAAACGTTCTAGCCATTGCGTGTAGTCGTTATGTAACCCACGCTCATCATCGTTAATAAATACACTAGCGGTAATATGCATGGCATTAATCAACACCAAACCCTCACGCACGCCACTTTCGCGCAAGCATTCATTGACCTGCTCAGTGATGCGAATAAAAGCTACTCGTGTTGGTGGGTTAAACCAGAGTTCTTTGCGATAACTTTTCATCTTTCTCTCCTTGATAATGGGGCTTATTTTAGCACCGAAATTTTCGCGCATTGCCTGCATCAAGGCATAAAAAAAGCCTCCACAGAGGAGGCTTCAAATACTGGCTGAGTTTAGCCTTTTACATTCACTTGCTGCACAAAGGTTTTACCTTCATTGTCAGTGGCTTGCACTTCTAAACTGCCTGGTGCATCAGGGGTGAAATTAAACTTCATATACGGATCTTCACTAGTACCAACGCCTACATCCACGGTCATTACCAGCTTACCGTTGTAACTAAAGCTGGCCTTATTGATATAAAAAGCGGGCACATAACCTTGTGATACCAAGTCACGTTGCAGACCTGTTCGCATCGGGTGCTTGATATTGAATATGGTTGACGCTGGCTCACCAAATTGCACTGGCGCTTCTACTCTTAACTTAATCTTACCTGCTGCAGCGCGGATCGCGACATCATCTCCATCCACCGTACCGCCACATCCGCCGGCAGCACGAATTTCACGCGAGGCCATATATAACTTTCCGTCAGCGCTTTCACCAACGATACGCACAAAGGAATCAGTTTCAAAACGAATACGCGTGGCTAATTGAAAGTTACCTAGCAGTGATGTTAAATGATAGGTGGAAGCAAGCTGAATGGGGTTAGCGTCGACCAATAGGTAGATTTTTCTAATGACGACACCATTAGCGGCTGCATTATCCACACTCAAAGTCACGGGTACTTGCGCGCCACTTTCAGCGCGACGCGGTGCGTCTATTTTCATAAACTCTACCGGCTGTATTTCACGTTGCGCGAAGAACGCCTCTTTAACTACTGGCCATAGATTGGCATCGGGTTCCGCCTGAGCGTTAGTTGAGATAGCAAGCAAAAGGCTTAAAGCCCATACGATTCTTGTAAAGAACTGACTCATTGCAACCACTCCTTAATCTTATATTAACAAGCCTTCGACCAAGCTTATATCAAATAAATTCAGTATGCTCTTAACATGGCTTAAGCTTATACCAAGTAAAAGTTTAGCTCAATGCCGTTGCCGACAGGGTCTTTTAAATTAATTTGCTGCACATTAATCGCTGGGACCATACGGATACTGTACGGCACTTGGTGGGCTTTTAGGTGCGCTTCCATTGCGGGAAAATCGGTGCAAGTAAATGCCACATGATCAAAGGTGGTCAATACATTTAGTAATGGGGCGCCTTCCCCTCTATATTCCGCAATATGCAAAACATCATTATTGCCGATATACAACCAGAAACCATAACTGGTAAAACCTTCGCGAGGACCGACCTTCAAGCCGATGATATTGCAATAAAAGTCTTTGAGCACATGCATAATTTCGCGAGGTGCACGTAAGTTGTAATGATTAATTTCGGTTACTGGCATAATTTTTCAGGGTAGCTAAGTTGAATCACTTTAACATCTTTATGAACGAGAATCGGTGTGGTGAAAAGCACGAAACCAACTAATCGCCTGCGAATTGACATAGCGCAAAGGATTTGAGGCCACTATCCATTAAACGCTGCGTGCCACCCAAATCAGGCAAATCAATCACAAAGGCGCAACCCATGACCACCCCGCCCAACTGCTCAATGAGCGCTACGGCCGCCAACGCAGTGCCACCTGTGGCGATCAAATCATCCACTAACAGCACCTGTTCACCTTGAACTATCGCATCAGCATGTACCTCCAAACGATCGACCCCATACTCCAAAGCGTAGTCATGGCCGATGCTAGTTCCCGGCAATTTTCCTGACTTACGAAGTGGCACAAAACCGACTCCTAGCTTATAAGCAAGGGCCGCACCGATAACAAAACCTCGCGCTTCTATACCGGCAATTTTTTCTATTTTCTG
>CAIRXI010000102.1 GCA_903882525.1 uncultured Pseudomonadota bacterium
AGCGATCTCATCAACCACCTTCACTCCAGATAGCTTACCGAGTTGCTCCCCAGCATCGCGCCCTAAATGTGGGTTGACGACCCCATCCACGTCACCTCGATCAACAGCCCCGTGCAGCACTAATTCACCATCAGCGAATACACACTCCAATAGCACATGTCCCATACGGCCAGAACAACCTACAATGACAATTTTTAAAGGATTCGCCATGAGTTAAAAGCCGATTTTTTCAAGCATTTTATCAAAGAACCCCGGCTCATTTTCTACTGGCAATTCGTTTGCTTTTGGTACGACCGCATCAGTCGCACGTGGAGCAACCACTTCTTTCTCTACTTTTGACTCAGGGGCATTGCCATTTAAGGATTTATCAAACTTCAGGCCTGAAGGTGATGGTGAATTAACTGCCGGCGCAGGCACTGAGGTTGCAGCGGGCTCATTAACTTGCTCTGGATCAATAACCTTCGACTCAGGCACAGGCTTAACCGATTTCACTACCGGCGTTGGTTCGACTGCAAGAGGCGCGACCACCTTAACTTTAGCTGCAGCCCTTTCAGCCTCGGCTGCCTTTTTTACAGCCTCATCTGCACTTGCTTTTGCTTTTGCATCGGCCGCTTCTTTGGCTAGCTCAGCCTCGTCTTTTTGCCAAAACTTTAGTTTCTGCATTAAACTTTTTTCTTCATGTTTTTTTGCTGGCTCAATGAGACGCGGACCTGTATCAGACCCCTCTACTCCACCCTTAGGGTCGACGGTAGCTGCCACCACATCACCACGTACTGTTTTCAACAAATCACTTTGAAAATCCAAAATCACTCGGCGCTGCTCGATTAACTTACCACCTTCGCGCAACTGATAAACGTAATCCCAACGATTGCCGTGAAAGCTATCTTGAATCAAAGGCGTACCCATAATAAAGCGTACTTGCGATTTGGTCATACCTGGACGCAACTGGAGCAACATCTTCGAGGTCACGACATTACCTTGCTGCACATCAAGCTTATTCGGCTTAATCGTAGGCAAAGCTGTACCACATGAAGTACACAAAACAACTAATAATATGAAAACGTAGCGCATAGTATGACTTTTAATTTGAATTGGCGTTAATATACCACGTAGACCGCTATCCCAAAACTCTGTCATTGTTAAATGTGAGCAACCATCCATGCGCGATCAAAAAGACTTAAAAAACGCAGGCCTAAAAGCAACGTTACCCAGACTCAAAGTTTTGAGCTTATTTGAAAATAGCAAAGAGCGTCATTTGTCTGCAGAAGATATTTATAAAGTCATGATTAACTCAGGTGAAGACGTTGGACTGGCCACGGTATATCGCGTGTTGACTCAATTTGAGCAAGCAGGATTATTAATACGCCATCATTTTGAAAGTGGGAAAGCAGTTTTTGAACTGAATACCGGCGGCCATCACGATCATGTCGTCTGTATGAAATGCGGCAGAGTTGCAGAGTTTTACGATGAAGAAATAGAAAAGCGGCAGGAAAGTGCTGCCGCTAAATTAGGTTTTACAATGCAAGATCATTCACTTACCATTTACGGCCTCTGTAAACAACAGCCCTGCGCAACTGATTAGCCTTTAATTACGAGGGTTATAGCGCCAGCATTTCTTTCGCGTGCTGGCGAGTGGTGTCGGTAATTTCAACACCTCCCAACATACGCGCCACTTCAGCCACTCGCGCTTCGGTACTTAATACCGCAATGGTACTTAAAGTTTGTCCATCAACCAAGGCTTTGCTGACACGTAAATGATGCTGCCCTAATGCAGCCACCTGTGGCAAATGCGTGATCACTAACACCTGGCGTTGACTAGCATCGGCTTGCGGCTCGCCTAACTTCTTTAACAATTGTCCAACCACTTCTGCCACTCCGCCACCTATACCCACATCCACTTCATCAAAAATCATGGTGGGAATACTTTCTTGCTTAGCCGTCACTACGCGTATTGCCAAACTAATCCGTGACAGCTCGCCACCTGATGCAGCTTTATTAAGTGGGCGTGGCGCTACACCCGCATGCCCAGCCACCAAGAATTCAACCTGCTCCAAACCCGCCGCCGCTGGCGCTTGTGCAGTCAGTGCCACCTCAAACTTGCCACCGCTTAAAGATAGACTTTGCATTTCTGCGCTAATTTCAGCGCTTAATCTAGCCGCAGCTAGCTGGCGACCGCTACTCAGCGTTTGTGCCAGCTGATTATAACTTTCAAAAGCCTGCGCCTCAGTTTTCGCCAACTCAGCATCATTGGCAAACAGTTCTAGCTCTGCCATGCGCGCCTGTGAGCGACTTAATAAATCAGCCAGCTCTTCAGGCTTAACGCGGTATTTACGTGAGGCATTGTGAATGACTTGAATTTTCGCATCCAATGCATCTAAGCTTGACGGATCAAGCTCAGTGCTTTGGCAATAGCGATTTAAAAATCGATCAGTTTCGGTTAGTTGAATAATGGCAGAGTCTAAAGCTTCAGTTGCCTCAGCTAAGCTTGAATCATATTCCTGTAAATTTTGCAGTTTATACTGCACCTGAGTCAGTAAATGCAAGGCGGATAAATCGCCTTCACTTAGCAGTTCATGGCAAGACTCTGCACCTGTAAGCAGGCTGGCGCCATGAGACATGCGTAAATGCTCTTGCTGCAACTCTTCCCACTCACTCGGGCTAATGACTAATTGCAACAATTCATAACTTTGGTCCCGCAAATCTGCCAATTCATCAGCATAGGCACTAGCATTTTTCTCCGCAGCCAAGCGCTGTTGATGCAGAAGATGCCAACCTTTGTAACTTGTAGCAACCTCAGTCGCAAGCTCTGAAAGGCCGGCGAAATTATCTAGAACTACCCTCTGAGTGACGGACTTTAAAAGCGAATGGTGTGCGTTTTGGCTGTAAATATCAACCAACAACTCACCCAACTCTTTCAATTGTGCAATGCTGACATTAATACCATTAATAAAAGCGCGCGATCGGCCATCGGCATACATTACACGACGCAACACTAATTCCCCAGCATCGCATTCCATTTCAGCCTCAGCCAGCCATCGCAATGCTTCTGAATTATGAGTGACACTAAAAATAGCGCTAATCTCGGCTTTATCACAATTGACACGGGTCACGCCGCCCTCACCGCGAGCGCCCAAGGCCAACGATAACGCATCAATTAATATAGACTTACCTGCCCCAGTTTCTCCAGTAAGCACAGTAAATCCAGAGGAGAACTCCAAATCAAGGGTGCTGACAATGACAAAGTCACGAATGGAAAGGCTCTGCAACATTGGCTTAGCCCCAGTTTAACTTGTTGCGTAACATGTCAAAATAACAGTAGTCGCTAGGGTGTAATAGGGCGATGGTTTTTTCGGCGCGTTGCACCAGCACCTTATCCCCAATCTGCAATGCCACTTGATATTGTCCATCAAAACTGAGTTGCGCCTCATCAAATTGCATTAGACTCACCTCAATTTGACTGCTGCTACTGACTGCGATTGGGCGGTTGCTCAATGTGTGCGGGCAAATCGGCACCAGCGTTATCGCATCTAAATTGGGGTGCAAAATTGGGCCGCCAGCTGACATTGCATATGCGGTAGTGCCTGTCGGGGTACAAATGATTAAGCCATCGCTACGCTGCTTATGCACAAATTGTTGGTTGATTTTAACTTCAAGCTCAATTAAGCGCAGATCACTTTTAATCACCGCATCATTTAAGGCATAGTTGGCATGCAACACTTTGCCGTCGCGTATTACCTGCGTCGCCAGCAGCATGCGCGGCTCTAAACTAAAACCACCTGCCAGAATGCGATCCACCGCCACCAGCATTTCTTCTGCGCGTAAGTCAGTTAAAAATCCAAATCTGCCTCGGTTAATGCCAACCAGCGGCACATCCGCATCAATCAAACTGCGCGCTACGCTCAACATAGTGCCGTCACCGCCCATCACGATAGCTAAATCGGCTATTTCCCCGATTTCATCCAAGCCTATAGTTTTAAACCCGTTGATTGGCGCATGCAGTGCCGTATTCTTTTCTATATAAACATTGATATTTCGCGACTGTAAATGCTGCGCTAAATTAACCAAATCAGCTTGCATCTGCTGCAAAGCTTTAGGCGCCATGTATTTGCCAATAATGGCGATCGTGTTGAAATAATTTTGCATGTTTAAATTAAATCACAGTTGTGGCTTCTGATAAAGAAAAACTACAGCGCAAGCCCATTAAATAAAATCAAAAGGGGAAAACTACTTAAATTGCGCTCAATTCCATACTAAAGCTACAAGACCATGTCTAATTAAGGCAAAATACACGTCTAGCATCATGCCATGGTGTATGAGATTAATCTGAGGTGTATGAGTTGGATAAACGCGCACAAATCTTGCTTAAAACTTTAGTAGAGCATTACATTAGTGATGGCCAGCCTATTGGCTCACGAACACTGTTGCAGCACTCTGGCCTGGACCTGAGTAGCGCAACCATACGCAATGTAATGAGCGACCTAGAACAGCTTGGTTTTATCGCTAGCCCGCACACCTCAGCCGGACGGATTCCTACGCAAAAGGGCTACCGTATGTTTGTGGATAGTTTACTGACCGTGCAGCCACTAGAAGCAAAAGCTTTGCAACAAATTAAAAGCGGGCTATCCTCACCTAACCCCAGTGAATTAATCGCCAGTGCCGCCGATATGCTGTCGCAGCTTACGCAATTTGCTGGATTGGTGATGATTCCTAAGCGCAAACGTATCGCGTTTAAACATTTAGAATTTTTACCTTTATCTGAAAAGCGCGTACTAGTCATTATTGTCACGAGCGATGGCAATGTACAAAACCGAATCATTATGGCGGATAAACCATACTCCGCCAGCGAACTCACCCAAGCCAGCAACTACTTTAATAGCCATTTTTCTGGTCATACATTCGATGAAGTTCAGCTAAAGCTACACCAAGAACTCAAACAAATGCAAAGCGACATGAACCGCCTAATGACTGCTGCGCTTGATGCAAGCAATAAGGGTGTTGAGAATGATGGCGTGGTCATTGCAGGCGAACGGAACTTACTACAAATTGATGAACTTTCGACCAATGTCAGCAGTTTAAGGAAACTATTTGAGATCTTTGAGCGTCGTACTTCACTGATGCAGTTACTTGACAATAGCCAGCGCGCAGAAGGCATACAGATATTTATCGGTGGCGAAAGTGGTTACCTGGCTTTAGACGAGTGCAGCATGATTACCGCGCCCTATGAAGCTGACGGCCAAGTAGTCGGCACCTTGGGCGTCATTGGCCCCACCCGCATGGCATATGAGCGGGTTATCCCCATTGTTGACATCACGGCAAAACTACTATCAAACGCGCTCAATACTAACAATTAAGCGCTTTAATGAATGCATACCAACTAACGATTAACCACTTAAAGACTAAATAATGGCTTATTACAACCCAGAACCTCCATACCAGCATGGTGACACCTTAAAAGTGGGTATATTGCTTGCCAACCTTGGCACGCCTGACGCTCCCACCGCCCCAGCACTTCGCCGCTACCTTGGCCAATTTTTAATGGACACGCGTGTAGTGGAAATCCCACGCTTTATTTGGTGCTGGATTTTACATTGCATCATCTTGGTGGTGCGCCCAAAAAAATCAGCAGCTAAATATGCACAAGTTTGGACATCAGAAGGCTCGCCATTATTGGCACACGCTCAAAAACAAACACAGTTATTGCATAGTTCTTTAGGGCAAAAAATAAACTCGCCGTTTGCAGTTGAATTAGGCATGAGTTACGGAAACCCCAGCATGCAGTCCGCCATTAGTAAGCTACGCGCCCAGCATTGCGACCGTATTTTAGTGTTTCCTTTATATCCACAATATGCCGCCAGTAGCACCGCTAGCGCGCTAGATGCGGTTTGGCGGGTATTGCTTAAAACACGCAATATGCCAGCAATACGCACCATACGTCATTATCATGATCACCCCGCTTATATTGCCGCACTCGCGCAAAGCGTGCGTGCCCATTGGGACACACATGGGAAACCGACTAAATTGGTGATGAGTTTCCATGGCTTACCGAAGTTCCACCTAATGAAAGGTGACCCCTACCATTGCGAATGCTATAAAACTGCGCGTCTATTAGCAGAGGCGCTGGGTCTCGAGAAAGAGGCATTTACCGTGGCGTTTCAATCGCGCTTTGGTAAGCAAGAATGGCTAAAACCTTACTTAGCCACAACGCTGGCAGAGTTAGGCAAGGCCAAAACAAAACGCATTGATGTCATTTGTCCTGGTTTTAGTAGCGACTGCTTAGAAACGCTGGAAGAAATTGCGATGGAAGGTAAAGAAATCTTCACTCATGCAGGCGGTGGCGAATACCACTACATCCCCGCACTGAACGAAAATGAAGCTTGGATAGCAGCAATAGCCACCATTGCGCTAGAAAATCTGCAAGGCTGGATTAGCCCAGATTGGAGTTCAGAGCAAGCTACAGAAGAATCTAAACTAACGCAATCCAGAGCGCAGGCTTTGGGTGCTTCGCAATAGGCGCTATACTTCTACTTTAAGCAAAATAGATGACACTATGATAGTAATTACCGGCGGTGCTGGCATGATAGGTTCTATGATCGCCTGGCATATGAATAACAAGTTGTCGCGTGATGATATGGTCATTGTAGATCGCATCACCCATCCAGATCAGTGGCAAAACTTAGTCAAGCGTCAATATGTGCAATATTTAGATAAAGACCAGCTTCTATCTTGGCTTGAGGGGCGCAATGACGTTGCTGCTATTATTCATATGGGCGCTATCAGCGCTACTACTGAGCGCGATTTCAATAAATTAGTCGCGGACAATATCCACTACTCGCAAGACCTTTGGCGCTGGTGTGCTCATAATAACGCCGCATTTTTCTATGCCAGCTCAGCAGCGACCTATGGGGATGGTGCCAATGGTTATGATGACAACTCTATAGCAAATCTGCGTCCGCTTAACGGTTATGGATATTCCAAGCACTTCTTTGATCAATGGACTTTGCAACAATCAAGCACCAACATGCCAACACCAAGCGCGTGGGCTGGATTCAAGTTTTTCAATGTCTATGGCCCGAACGAATATCATAAAGAGCGTATGGCCAGCGTGGCATTGCATAGTTTTAATCAATTCAAAGAATTGGGTTGCGTTAAGTTATTTAAAAGCCATAAAGCGGGCTATGACGACGGCATGCAACTTCGCGATTTTGTATATGTAAAGGACGCAGCGGCAGTGGTAGTGCATTTCCTACAAATGGCCCTGCAAAATCAACCTTGTACGAATGGCATCTACAATATTGGCACAGGGAAAGCACGCGCATTTAAGGATTTAGCTACAGCCGTGATGTTGAGCATAGGTAAAACCCCCAATATCACTTACATTGAGATGCCAGAAGACCTACAAGGTAAATACCAATACTTTACCGAAGCTACCATGAACAAACTTGCTAGCACTGGCTATAAGCAAGATTTTTATAGTTTGGAAGACGGCGTAAAAGACTACGTACAAAATTATCTTATGCAAGACGATGCTTACTGCTAAGCCAAAAAATATAAAAGAGATTTTACTTTGACCAAAACTACACAAACGGCATTCTTACAGCACGAACTAGAAGCGCATACGGCCATGTTTGCAAA
>CAIRXI010000103.1 GCA_903882525.1 uncultured Pseudomonadota bacterium
ATTTCTTTGGTAGGTACATTTGCCGGCTTATGGATTTTCGGATTTTCTATCAATACATTAACATTGTTTGCCATGGTGCTTTCCATCGGCATTGTGGTGGATGATGCGATTGTAGTGCTGGAGAACGTAGAGCGCTTAATGGCCGAAGAAAAACTGTCGCCGATTAAGGCCGCTGTTAAATCGATGGAACAAGTGTCAGCAGCTGTAGTGGCGATTGTAATGGTGTTATGCGCTGTGTTTATTCCTGTAGCATTCTTGGGCGGTATTGCAGGTGAAATGTACAAGCAGTTTGCCGTGACTGTAGCGGTTGCTGTTGTGATTTCAGGGGTGGTGGCATTAACACTTACACCGGCTTTGTGCGCTATTTTATTAAAATCCGTGCATGAAGAATCTGCTTTTTTTAAACCGTTTAATCGAGGTTTTGCCAAACTTACCAATCTTTACATTAGAACCGTTAATTTAACCTTACATCACAAATTTATAGGTAGTTTAGTCTTTGGTTTAATTATTGTATTAGTAGCAGTTTTACTAAGAGCCGTGCCTGGCAGCTTTGTGCCGCCAGAGGATCAAGGTTATGTGGTGGCAGCGGTAATAATGCCTGATGGAGCAACTTTAAGTCGTACTACTAAGACAGCAAATGCGGTGCGTTCAGAAATTGCTAAGGACCCTGCAGTTGCGCATGAATTTTCAGTCTATGGTTATGACCTAATCGGTGGCGGTAATAAAACTAGTGCTGCAACGATGTTTGTGCGATTGAAAGATTGGTCTCAACGCGAAACGACGGCCACTGATATCGTAGGTAAGTTATTCGGTATTGGTATGCAGCAACCAGACGGCATGGCCATCGCCTTTAATCCACCAGCAATCCGTGGTTTGGGGAGTTCCGGCGGTTTTGAAATGTACATACAAAGTCGTAGTGATTCTAATCCGTTACATTTATCCGCTGTAGTGGGTAGCTTAATTGAAGCCTTAAAAGCAGAAAAACGTTTAACGGGTATCAACACTTTTTTCCGTCCAACCGTGCCACAGTTATTTGTAGAAGTAGATGAGGCGAAAGCAATTTCACAAGGCGTGCCGGTCGCAGACATTTATGCCACTTTGCAAAGTACAATGGGTTCTTTATACATCAATGATTTTAATAAATCTGGCCGTACCTATCGGGTTCAATTACAAGCTGAAGCTGAGTTCAGAATGAAAGCTGAGGACTTGGGTAAAGTGTATGTGCGGAATAATAAGGGCGCGATGGTCCCTTTATCGGCCTTAAGTAAGATCAGTAATGTGGTGGGTGCGGAGCAGTTAGAGCGTTACAACGGTTTGCTTTCTGCCAAAGTGTTAGGTAGTGGCGCCCCAGGTGTTAGCTCAGGTGAGGCGATCGCAATGGTAGAGAAAATTTCTGCCATGAATCTGCCAGATGGCTATCAAATAGCTTGGACAGGTCAAGCCTACCAGGAAAAACGTACAGGCTCGGCCGCAGTTTTAGCCTTTGGTTTTGCCATTATTATGGTGTTTTTAATCTTGGCGGCACAGTTTGAAACATGGGCCTTACCGCTAGCTGTCATTATGGCGGTGCCATTTGCTTTAGCAGGTGCTTTAATCGCGGTGTTATTGCGAGGTATGCCCAATGATATTTACTTTCAAATCGGAATCATTACCTTAGTAGGATTAGCCGCTAAAAATGCTATTTTAATTGTAGAGTTTGCCAGTCAAAAAATGGAGGCAGGTATGCCCGTGGCGCAGGCTGCGTTAGAGGCGGCACGGATGCGATTTAGACCAATCGTCATGACTTCAATGGCCTTTGTACTCGGTATTGTGCCATTGGTATTGGCTAGCGGTGCAGGTGCTGCGGCTCGAAGGTCAATGGGTACAGGTGTATTTGGCGGTATGATCTTAGCCACATTTGTGGCTACCATCTTTATCCCATTATTTTTTACTTGGTTAAGTAATAAGAATGTGCATAGGCAGCACCATGAAATTCCTGCAGACGATGACGCTATTGCCAATAATCAACCTGCACAGAACGCTAAGGAAACGCCATGATTAGGCAAAATAGCTCAAATAATATGAAACTGATTTCTGTGGCGGTTGCCGCACTTCTTTTAAGTGGATGTCAGTCTATTTGGCCCGACTACCAGCGGCCTAAAGTAGCTGTTCCTAAAGCGTACGATCAGCAAGCTGATCAAGCAAATAGCCACTTATCTAATACTTGGTGGACGTTATACCAAGATCAAGTACTAAATGACTTGGTAGCAAAAGCCCTGCAAAACAATAGCGATATTAAGCTTGCGGTTGCTCGCATCGAAGAATCTGATGCGGTGCTTCGTGAGGTAGGTGCTGCCTTGTTTCCACAGATTGATTTAAATTCAGCAGCTAGTCGCACCCGTGCAACGACTACCGGTGCGACCCCTGTTCTTGCTAATAACCCACGTAGCAACTTTAATGCACAACTCCGCACTTCGTTTGAACTTGATTTTTGGGGTAAATTAAGTAGGACTAAAGAAGCCGCACGTGCACAAGCGTTATCAACTCGTTATGCTAAGGACACAGTAGCTTTGTCTTTAGCTGGTTTAGTCGCTAGTAATTATTTGTTAATACGTAGTTTGGATTCGCAATTGCTTGTCACTCAAGTTAGTTTAAAAAGCCGTGAGGAGAGTTTGGCGCTCACCCAACGTCGCTTAGAAGGTGGCGTTGCATCTGCCTTGGATGTTCAGCAAGCGGAGGTAGCACGTGAGAATTTAAGTGCACAATTATCTGATTTAAATCGACTGCGCGCACTCAGTCTGCATCAATTGACAGTACTGACTGGGGATATGGAGTTGAACATTGCCTCAGCGGATATTACATCATTGCCAATTCCGCCTTCGCCCCCTGCAGGTTTGCCATCAGCTTTATTGGAGTCACGCCCAGATGTGCGTCAAGCCGAAGAGCAGATGGTAGCGGCAAATGCCAATATTGCTGTGGCTAAAGCGGCGTTATATCCTTCAATTTCTCTGACGGCAGGTTTTGGTGCTGAAAGTATGCAGTTAGGTGATGTGCTTAAGTCGGCATCGCGAATTTGGACTGGCGGCTTAAGTTTAAATTTACCCATCTTTGATGCAGGAAAAATGAGCGCACGTGTTGATCAGGCCAGTGCAAAGCAAAAACAAGTGTTAGCTAGCTATGAAGGTGTGCTTCTAAATGCATTTAGAGAAGTCAATGATGCGTTGGTGAGTTTGCGTCTGCAAACAGAACGTGAGGTTGCGCTAAACAAAGCCCAAGTTGCCGCGCAGAAAGCGCTACAAATTTCTGAGAATCGCTATCAATCGGGCTACTCTGCTTATTTAGAGGTGTTAGATGCTCAGCGGGTTTATAACGATGCGGCATTAACCTTTATTCAAAGTCGACAAGCGCGCCTAGTGGCGACAGTGTCACTATTTAAGGCTTTAGGTGGTGGTTGGCAAGCCTCAGCGGTACAATAAACTTAAGTTGATTGACTGGCATTGCAACTGAAAATAAACCGTTTGCATTTCTAGTCCCAAGTTAAGTCTGATAGTAGCTTGTTATTTGGCCATGCCAAATTTAGCCGCACTAAACTAGATAACATAACGGTTAAGCATTGCGCCCATGTTAAAATGACACTGTTACTATTTAATACTGCACATTATGATTGTTCGTACGCGTTTTGCTCCTAGCCCTACAGGTTTTCTTCACATTGGCGGTGCTCGTACCGCCTTGTTTTCATGGGCCTTTGCCAAGAAACATTTAGGACAATTTATCCTAAGAATTGAAGATACTGATGTCGCACGGAGCACTCCAGAAGCTGTGCAGGCCATTTTAGATGGCATGCAGTGGTTAGGTTTGGATTATGACGAAGGTCCGTTTTATCAAATGCAGCGTATG
>CAIRXI010000104.1 GCA_903882525.1 uncultured Pseudomonadota bacterium
CAAGCGGCTACTGATACCATTCCTAATGTATTTGCCCTATTCTGGTCTTTCAGAGTCATGGTGGCGATGGCCTTCCTGATGTTCTTTATCTTTGCCGCATACTTCTACTTTATGATCAATCGTCATTTAGAAAAGCAAACATGGTTGCTGCGTTTGGCACTTTACTCAATACCAGTGCCATGGATTGCTGCAGAAATGGGCTGGATCGTTGCTGAGATGGGTCGCCAGCCTTGGACGATTTCCGGCATATTGCCTACGCATTTATCAACATCGTCCTTATCCGCAGGTAATTTATACTTCAGTTTGATAGGCTTCATAAGTTTCTATACGATACTTTTGATCATCGAAATGTTCTTAATGTTCAAATATGCTCGCCTAGGGCCATCAAGCTTACATACAGGCCGTTACTTTTTTGAAAAAAATCAACCCGCCACTAGTCGCGCGTAAAGGTACATCATGACATTCTTTAATTACGAAATGCTCAAGCTCATCTGGTGGCTATTTATAGGGGTTCTACTGATAGGGTTTGCTGTCATGGATGGCTTTGATTTGGGCGTTGCATGCTGGCTTCCATTTCTAGGAAAGTCAGACAATGAACGTCGGGTGATTATTAATACGATAGGCCCTACTTGGGAAGGCAACCAAACATGGTTAGTGACTGCAGGCGGCGCTATTTTTGCAGCATGGCCACTCGTCTATGCCGCGGCTTTTTCAGGGCTTTATGTCGCATTATTGTTGGTACTGTTTGCGTTATTCTTTCGTCCTGTCGGTTTCGATTATCGAAGCAAATTAGCTGACCCACGTTGGCGTAATGGCTGGGACTGGGCGCTGTTTGCAGGCGGTGCCATTCCGGCATTAGTATTTGGTGTTGCTTTCGGTAACTTGTTCCTTGGGGTACCTTTTCATTATGACGACACATTACGATCGTTTTATACAGGCAGCTTTTGGCAATTGCTCAATCCATTCGCACTCCTTTGTGGTGTAGTCAGTTTAACGATGCTTATGATGCACTGTGCTGTTTACCTTCAATTACGTACGGATGGTGCGGTGCAGAAACGCGCTCAAAAGGCAGCACTCTTTACAGGTATCATTTGTGTATTAGCATTCGCTCTAGCCGGCATATGGATTGCATACGGCATTGATGGCTATATCATCACTTCAACTCAAGATGTGAATAGCGCACTTAACCCACTCGCTAAAACAGTCCAGAAATCTGCTGGTGCATGGCTAAGCAACTACCAAACTTACCCATGGATGATGTTTGCCCCAGCGCTAGGGTTCGGTGGTATTGTATTGTCACTATTAAGTGCTCATTTTAATAATGAACGCACCGCCTTCGTTTTCAGCAGCCTCACGATTGCAGGTGTTATTTTGACAGCAGGCTTTTCAATGTTCCCATTCATTATGCCTTCC
This sequence comes from uncultured Pseudomonadota bacterium, assembly GCA_903882525.1. Classification (GTDB taxonomy): domain Bacteria; phylum Pseudomonadota; class Gammaproteobacteria; order Burkholderiales; family Methylophilaceae; genus Methylotenera. The sequence continues at coordinate 1,414 of CAIRXI010000104.1, forward strand.
AGTACAGATCCAGTGAGTAGCTTAACAATCTGGGATGCAGTTTCAAGCAAAAAGACCTTGGGCATTATGTTTGTAGTCACGGTTATTTTCTTACCCTTGATTTTGATATATACCTCATGGGTGTACAAAGTTTTGCGTGGCAAAGTAACCGTTCAATCGATTAAAGACAATACACATACTGCGTATTAATTTGATCAAATTAGGAGAATAGCGATGTGGTATTTCACTTGGATATTAGGTGTTGGACTGGCGCTTGCATTTGGCATTATCAATGTAATGTGGTTAGAAGCAGCACAACCGGACGACGGTCAATAAAGCTGTGTGATGTTATTTAGAATTTTTTAAGACAATTACTTCTGAGGAGTTATAAAAATGAAATCAAATAGTGGCGGTATCGATCGCGTTATTCGTATTATTGCTGGCTTAGCACTGCTGGCATGGGCGCTTGCTTTTCAAGGTCCTGTATGGGCTTATGTAGGTATAGTGCCCTTAGCTACGGGCCTTATTGGTTGGTGTCCAGCCTATAAAATACTTGGTATCAACACTTGCAATAAATAACATCACTATGTGATGTTATGCCGATTTAAGATCAATTAAGGCAATCCCAATACAATCTATGAGCCAAGAAGTTATATGGAGTAAACGCTACAGCGATGCTGGTGACCAGTATTTGTTTGGCACAGCCCCGAACCGATTTTTAGCAAGCAGAGCTGACCTTTTTCAGAAGGATCAAACCGTATTGTCAGTTGCAGATGGTGAAGGCAGAAACTCCGTATGGTTGGCAGAGCAAGGTTTAGATGTCACCGCTATAGAGATATCGTCGGTAGCTGTAGAAAAAGCAAAGCAACTAGCAATCTCGCGTGAGGTCAGCATCAACGCTATCCAGGCCGATATGCTACTTCATGACTGGAAAGCCATTGAACTTGGAAACAAGTTCCACTGGATGCTCGGTATTTTTATTCAGTTTGCTGGCCCAGAGGCTCGTGCGCAACAATTCTCAATAATGAAAGAGCTTACCCATCCAGGCGGAAGAGTCCTGCTGCATGGGTATACGCCGAAACAACTAGACTACAAAACCGGCGGGCCTGCAGACATAAACAACCTCTATACAACAGAGATGTTATTAGAGGCTTTTGCTGGCTGGGAAGTTGAAGAAGTCATTGAGTATGAAGAGGACATTTCAGAAGGCATTGCACATAAAGGTCGCTCAGCGCTTATCGGTATCATTGCTAGAAAACCTTAAGAACTGAGTTTACCAACAACATTTATCGATGAATCTTTTACGCAAAATTATTCCTGCATGGCTTGCAGATTATCGACATAAAAATCTAGCACCGGACTTGACTGCGGGAGTTATCTTTACCATTTTGGTTATCCCGCAAAGTCTTGCTTATGCATTGCTTGCAGGATTACCACCTCAAGCAGGTCTGTATATCAGCATATTTCCTGTAATGGCATATGCCATCTGGGGGAGTAGTATGGTTCAGGCCGTAGGTCCTGTCGCCATCACTGCAATTATGACATTCACAATCCTGAGCCCGATCGCTTTGCCTGGCTCACCAGAGTATATTGCCTTAGCGGCTAGTCTTTCACTCTTTTCTGGCGCGCTCCTTATTATCTTTGGATTGCTTCGTTTAGGCTTTCTTTCACAGCTACTAAGTAGGCCAGTGATCAGTGGCTTTATTTCGGGCTCTTCAGTGCTAATCATCATTAGTCAGTTAAAGTCTCTGTTAGGGGTTACCTATCAAGG
>CAIRXI010000105.1 GCA_903882525.1 uncultured Pseudomonadota bacterium
ATATGTCGCTGTGCTCACGTCTATAAACGATTAACTCGTGTGCTAGTAATACAATAGTTGTGTCAGCTTGTTGTGCCATTAGCTAACTGTATGCTCACTTAAAACTATAGTCAATTAAGTAAGTGTGTAGGCGAAATTATGGTGTGGAGTAAATTAACAAAGTGTGCAAGCGGTGTGTAAGTAAATTTTAGGCGAAAAAAATGGCTACAATTTCTTGTAACCACTTGTTTCTACTACTTAATTTGGTAGGGCGTGCGAGGGTCGAACTCGCGACAAATGGATTAAGAGTCCACTGCTCTACCAGCTGAGCTAACACCCCAATATTTAAAACTGTTAATTGACCCATCATGCCGACTGAAGTCTTGTTGATTAGGACATCAATTACCTAGGTGGATTATAACAAAAATACAAAGCGTTAGCCTTAGCTAAATCAATTATCGCCATAGACCGCTTGGCCACAATTCGCCAGTCACAATAACGACTTTACTTCTTACAAGTGTTAATTCCAAGTATTGGATAGGCTGGGCACCAGCCAATAATCCCTGTAGCTAGAGGCAAAATGCCTATAAAAGCCCATACAGGGCCATGAAAAATACCAGCCCACGCTAATAGTGCCAAGCCCGCAATAATTCGAATAATGCGATCAATACCGCCGCTATTTAATTTCATTTTTATATCTCCTTAAAAGTAATAATCTTTCACTCATCTCAACTGGGCAGTCGGCACCCATTTCAAACCAATTAGTGCAATAACACAGAACCCTGCACCCACATAAAAAGTAAAAGATGGACCAAGTCCATCCCAAAGCAGTCCAGCAATCACGCTAGCTAGAAGCATGGCTACCCCACTCATAAGATTAAAGAAACCATAGGCGGTACCACGTAAATCTGCTGGTGCAGTATCCGCAACCATTGTAGCCAATAGCCCTTGTGTTATACCCATATGCACTCCCCAAAGCGCAACGCCTGCGAGCACTATGGCCCAGTGATGATCATAAGCTAACACTAAGTCTGCCAAAATCAATATCACCAGACCTAACGCAAGCAACTTGGTATGACTCATGTTGTCGGATAGCTTTCCAAATGGATATGCTGATGCTGCATACACTAGGTTCATTGCCACCATGACCAATGGCACGATTGCAATTGGAATGCCACTTTGCTGAGCACGCAGTACTAGAAACGCTTCGCTAAAGCGAGCGAGCGTGAATATTGCCCCAATGCCTACTACCCACCAATAGGAACTGCTTAGGCGCTTAAGATTTTCTCGACGAATCGGATTTGATTTTTTTTGATCCTTATGGCGCGCAGGCTCACGGATGCCAAAAAATAACAGTACAACCGCCATCATGCCTGGAATAACAGCCACCCAAAATACCGCTCGAAAATCATTAGCCCAAAGGAGCATCAAACCAACGGCGAGTAATGGGCCTAGAAATGCGCCAACGGTATCTAGTGATTGTCTGAGTCCGAAAGCCGCACCACGAAGATGTGTTGGTGTAATGTCAGCCACCAATGCATCGCGTGGTGCACCACGAATACCTTTGCCGACCCGATCAAGCATCCGTGCAGTTAACACAATCCCTATCGTAGGTGCTATTGCAAATAATGGCTTAGTAAAAGCACCTAACGTATATCCAATTAATGCGAGTATCTTACGCTTCCCTAGATAGTCACTTAACACCCCAGAGAATACTTTAACAATTAGCGCAGTTGATTCTGCTAAACCTTCAATTAGGCCGACAGCAAAGGCGCTAGCCCCCAGAGTCGTTACCATGAACATGGGCAATAAGCTGTGTACCATCTCTGAAGAGATGTCCATGAGCAAGCTAACGAAGCCAAGCACCCAAATACCCGCTGGAATCTGGCTCAGTATGTTTCTTTTAATCATTCTTGATATGGCCAATCTTATTGGTTATTTAAAACGCTGGATCAGTTCGTTGTATCCTGCCAATAAATAGGGGCGTACTTACGTACCCAAACTCCAAAGCATAGTAACCAAACTGCCGCCGCACAAAGATATAAATGACTGCGTACCACTAAATCTAAACCAGGCAACTCGGAAACAATCCGCAACATGGCCACCGTCTGGAATGCTAGAAAAACACCCCAGGTTAATCGGTCAGCTTTCATCATTCGGCCAGAATGGCCTAACGTTACGCGTGTGGCCATCGCGAT
>CAIRXI010000106.1 GCA_903882525.1 uncultured Pseudomonadota bacterium
CTTTTTTGTTGGTCATAGGATCATAAGCGCCGAAGCCACCCATAACACCGTCTGGACCTGCAAACATAGTTAATGTATTGATAGAAAATCCGAAAATCCATAAGCCGGCAAATGTACCTACCAAAGAAATAGGTACCGCAATCAAAGGAATCAAGGTCGCGCGCCAGCTTTGCAAGAACAAGAATACGACTAACACCACCAACAACATGGCTTCACCTAAAGTTTTCAAGACTTCAATAATAGAAGATTTGACAAAATTACTGGTGTCATAAGGCACTTCCCATTCAACTCCTTCTGGAAAGCGCTTTTTAAGTTCTGTCATTTTAGATTTAATCGCTTGTGCCGTGTCCAGTGCATTTGCACCAGTCTGCAAGAAGATTGGGATACCCACTCCCGGCAAACCATCTAAAGCCGTACGCACATTGTAGGATTGGGCCCCCAGCTCAATGCGTGCAACATCTTTCAAATGCAAGACGCCGCGAGGACCGTCAGCGCGAATAATGATATCCCCGAACTCAGATGGATCAATCAAGCGGCCTTTAGCAGTTACCGTATAGACTAACTGCTGAGAGGATGGTGAAGGCTCTTGGCCAATCTTACCCGCTGCATATTGTGCATTTTGGGCCTGAATGCTATTGGCAATATCGGTAGTCGTCACACCTAGTTGGGCCATGCGATCCGGACGTAGCCAAATACGCATCGAATAGTCTTGGGCACCAAAAATATTGGCGTCTCCCACACCTTTAACACGCTTAAGTTCATCAAGCACATTGAGTGTGGCGTAATTACTCAAATATAGAGGATCGTATTTTTTTTGCTTATCGGTCAGCATTACCACCAATAAAATATCATTTGAGCGTTTTTGCACTACTAAGCCAGTACGGCGCACATCCTCTGGTAATCTTGGCAAGGCAATATTAACGCGGTTACTCACGTTAAATGTGGCTTGGTTAATATCAGTACCCACCTCAAACGTGGCGGTAATTGTTAATGTGCCGCTAGAATCGGCACTAGAGTTAAAGTAGACCAACCCCTCTACTCCACTCAACTGCTCTTCAATGGGTGCGGCGACGGTTTTAGATAAAGTATCGGCACTGGCACCTGGGTATGTTGCCGTCACCAAAACTGTAGGTGGAGCAATTTGCGGATATTGTGCAATAGGCAACTTCATCGCGGCGGCTAGACCTGCCAACACAATAATTATGGACAGTACACTAGCAAAAATAGGCCTGGTAATAAAAAATTTGGACATGTAGCTTCTCGATTAGGCTTACGCTTATGTTGGGGGTTACTTAGATTAAATAGGTTACTTGGCTGACTTAGACGCTACAGCGGGTGCCTGACCTTTGGCATGAGGACTCACAACTGTACCTGGGCGCAACTTGATAATATTGTCTATGACAACCTTTTCACCTGCTTTAAGTCCGCTTAATATCACCCAGTCTTGACCAACCCAATTACCCACGACAACAGGCCTAATCGTAGCTTCATTTTTTTCATTGACAACAAAGACAAATTTGCCTTGGTCATTAGTTAATACCGATGTTTGTGGTACTACAAAAACACCATCCTGATGCCCAGTAGTCACACGAATTCTAACAAACTGCCCAGGCAACAAACGTTTATCCGCATTTTCAAAAGTTGCACGCAGTTGCTGTGTACCCAACTGAGGGTCTATGGTGCTAGCTGCAAAATTCAATTTACCCTTATGCGCATATTCCTCGCCACCCGCTAAAATGAGCGCAACCTCTTTAACATTCGCCTGAGTTAAACGTGCACCCAATTGTGCTGCCTCACTGTCAGATAAACTAAAGCGAACCCATATTGGGCTAATTTGACTCACTTTAGTCAGCAAGCTGGTATTCGCATTAACCAAGGCGCCCTCTGAAAATTCAAAACGCCCTGCAATTCCTGAAATAGGTGAAATTACTGTGGTATATGACAAATTAAGCTCAGCATTAAGAACACTCGCCTCATATTGTAATAATCCGGCACTCGCTAACGCGAAATCAGAACTTGCATTGTCTGCCTCACGCTGGCTAATTGATTGTGTGGTTATTAAGCCTTGCAATCTCTTAGCTTCTCTTTGCGCCTGTTCGACGCGCGCCTTTTGTTGAGAAAATTGGGCTTTAGCATCGGCTAAGGCAATTTGAAAAGGAACTGGATCAATTTGGAACATCGCCTGACCGGCTTTAATTGGCTCACCTTCATTGAATAACTTTTTAAGCAAGATGCCGCCGACACGTGGGCGAATCTCCACCTCTTTAGCCCCTTCAGTTTGCGCTACTGATTCAGCACTTATCGGTACACTCGTCGCTTTTAATTCGATGACAGTTACTGGCATTGCAGGCATCGCACCCTGCAATGCTTGGTC
>CAIRXI010000107.1 GCA_903882525.1 uncultured Pseudomonadota bacterium
ACGATTTGCGCAATCAAAATGCGCAATTACGCGTGGATTTAAATGCGACACAAACTGATAGTGCGCTACTAAAGGCTAACATGGATCAAGCAAGTGAGCGGATTGAAGCGTTGATGGAGAGTCTGCCTTAACGCAGCTACGATAAAAGATAATGAACAAAGCTAAGGGTGTTGATGTCAATATAATGGGTCGTGACTTCACGGTGTCTTGTACCGATGAAGAGCGTCCAGGTTTGATTAATGCAGTTAATTTTTTAGATAAGAAAATGCGCGATATTCGCGATAATGGCAAAGTGGTTGGTGCGGAGCGTATTGCCATTATGACGGCACTGAATTTAGCACATGAGTTGCTTAACAGTAAAAGCGGTAGTGTGGATGTTGGTGATATTAAGCGTAGAGTTACCCAAATGCAGGATCAAATTGATAAGGCGTGTGCTACAAAGTAAACACCTTGCGAGTTTTCAGCAGTACAGTATTTAGATATTTTTAGGTTGGTTTTGCTGGGCATAGAACCCGCCATTTAATTCCAACTTTCACAGTTTGTTCTCTGCGGTGCGGTTTAGGCTAATAATTCCTTGAACTAGTTTATAGCATCGGTTTCGGTCATTCGAGTTGTTGTGTGCGCGCCCTAAATTGAGTGTTCTTTTAAGAATCTCTTGGCGGGTGTACCTAATGCGCTCTAGGCCTTTTCCACTTGAGCCTTTTTGGTTCAGGATGCTGGTCTAAGCTTTATCCGTGGAGAACTCCCTTTTTTGCTTAGCGTAATTCATGATATTTAAGGTCGGCCAAACCAACAATGTCTAAGCAATTGACATGGCAGGCTTCTAAGATGACTGGCGGTGCAAAGCCAGCTTCGGAAGCCTCTAGCCAGCGTGCCGCACATACACACCAACGATCACCAGCGTGCAACCCTTCAAAGCCATACTCTGGCCGCGGTGTACTTAAGTCATTGCCACGAAAAATAGAGTAAGCTAAAAACTCATCGGTGACTTGCGAGCATACAGTATGGCTACCGTTATCATTAGGCCCAGTCTCGCAACAACCGCTGCGCGTAAAGCCAGTGAGGGGGTTGAGGCTACACAATTGTAAAGCGGTGCCGAGTACATTTTTGTCCTGCGGCTTTTTGCTAAGATTATTGGCCATATAAATATTCTCTGATTTTTGATAAAGTCGCGACTAATGAATAACTATGACATACATTAGCGATGCAATTATTGCAGTCAATCATAACAAATTAACACTAAAGGCGAGCTATGCGTTATTGGCTAATGAAATCTGAACCGACCGATGTCTCCATTGACGACTTGGCCGGCTTTCCTAACCAAACAGTCGATTGGTATGGCATTCGTAACTACCAGGCGCGTAACTTTATGCGCGACCAAATGCGGGTAGGCGATGGGGTATTTTTTTACCACTCCAATTGTGATGTGCCTGGCATTGCTGGCATTGCTGAGGTCTGTACGCTGGCGTATCCAGATCGACTGCAGTTCATCAAGGGTCACAAATATTACGATGCCAAAGCGACTCCAGAAACGCCACGTTGGTTAAATGTAGATGTGAAATTGGTACGAAAAACACGATTGTTAAGCCTAAAAGAGTTACGTACCTATTCTGAATTAGAGCATATGCGTATCTTGCAACGTGGAAACCGACTATCGATTACGCCAGTAGATCCTAAAGAGTGGGATTTTATAACGGCTCAACTTAAGGCCGAGTCTGAATAAAAAAAGCCGCGCATGCGCGGCTTTTTCGTCATTATAGGTATTTATTATAAAGGCTTATCTAAGCTACCCATAGATTTAGGGTAAGTCACTACACCCCAAGGCATTTTCTTATCTTGAATTTGCTTAGTTACTTCAAGTTTTTCAACATCAATGACAAACACTGCGTCAGACTTGCCGCAAGCGAGCAGAATTTCTTTGTCATCCGGTGTGAAGCTAAAGTGCCAGCAACGGTTGCCTGTAGTGATGTCTTTAATCTTTTCAAAGGTTTTTGCGTCATACACCTCCATTGCCTTGGCCTTGTTAGCGGCAATAAAAATGCGCTCCCCGTTACGGTCATAAGCAACGCCATACGGTGCGCCACCAGTATCAACTGTGCGCAACACATTAAATTTTTTGTCCATCACCATAAATTTATTGCTGAACTCTAGGGTGACTATGTAGGTTTTACCATCAGGTGAAACCTTGATGCCACGAGGCCTGTCGCCATAATCATGCGTTGGAATAGTTTTAAGTAATTTGCCAGTTTTCATACTGTGGACAGTGACCGTATTGTCGGCTTCGTTAGTGATCACTAGTTGCTTGCCGTCACGGCTAAATTCAATGCCTTCAGTTTCAGGGCCACCGATAATTTCGCGTACTTTTTTGCCAAGTTTTAAATCCACAATACCGATACGCGCAGGTTCTTTATCGCCATCGGCCTCTTCGGGGGCCGCAATAGCTACAGCACCTGCTACTGGCGGTGGACCGCCTTTAGAGCTGGGTTCATAGGAAACAAAAGCAAAGTTTCCGCGCACGCGCACAAACTCCGGATTTTTACCCACAGCAATTTGCTTCATCACTTCGTTAGTTGCTGTGTCAATGATAGAAATGCTCCCATTTTCGCGGGTCGCAACTACCAGTAATTTACCATCTTCGCTGACGGCGAGGCCGCGTGGCCCTTCAGCCTTAACGTCAATTACAGTGTCAGTGGTCAGTGTGTTGAGGTCGATTACCGTAACTCCGCCATCCTGATTTGAAACATAGGCTTTGCCACGATCAGCAGCTGTGGCACTCGCGTTTAAACAGATTCCCGTTGCGAAAACCATCATCCAGTGCGTTAATTTCATGCTTTATTGCTCCTTTTGTTCAATCTTATTTTTTCTTATCTATCAGTATTAAGTAAGGCACGCCATGCTGATTTAGGTTCAATCTAGGTGAAAATCCATACTTAACTGACTGTTGGATATCAGCAAGATCAACTCTTGTCTTTGATATGTATTTAGTTAACAGCGGCTTAGTTTTGATTGGTTGTATACAACCAAAATCCTGGGTATTTAGACTAAAAACTAACCCAAAAATAACTTATAGGCAGGGTTTTCAGTTTCATCCCAGTGCGGATAACCTAGTTGATCTAAAAATTCATGGAATTGATCGGTATCAGCCGGCGGTACCTGCATACCAACCAGCACGCGACCAAAGTCAGCACCATGATTGCGGTAATGAAATAAGCTAATATTCCAGTCGTGGCCCATGGTATCTAAAAATTTCATGAGCGCGCCAGGTTTTTCCGGAAACTCAAATCTAAACACCATTTCATTGGTGGCTTGCGGGGCATGGCCACCTACTAAATGACGCAAATGCAACTTGGCCACTTCATTATCGGTTAAATCTAATGCGGGCAAGCCTTTAGCTTGCAGAGCCGCGACTAAGTTGGTGGCTTCACTAGGGTCGGCAATGGCAACGCCGACAAAGATATGCGCAATTTTTGGATCAGAGTATCGGTAATTAAATTCAGTGATATTGCGATCTCCTAGCAGATGGCAGAAAGTTTTAAACGCGCCCGGTTGCTCTGGAATACTCACAGCTAATACTGCTTCACGCTTTTCACCCACTTCAGCGCGCTCTGCAATAAAGCGCAAGCGGTCAAAATTCATATTGGCGCCAGAAGCGATGCCAATCAA
>CAIRXI010000108.1 GCA_903882525.1 uncultured Pseudomonadota bacterium
CCTGTGCTCTAACCAGCTGAGCTACATCACCATGTAATCTTTTAGCAAGGGCGCAATTCTAGTGTTTTAGGGGCAGGTTGTCAAAGGTAGTTTCTCTACCTAGCGACTTAACACTGCAGCGCGCGCTGCTGAGTTTATAATTAAGCTAAGATTCTTACGTGCTGGTCTTAAACGTTAAATCTAAAGTGCATCACATCGCCATCTTGCACGATATATTCTTTACCTTCTAAGCGCATTTTCCCCGCTTCTTTTGACCCTTGCTCACCTTTATTTTTTACATATTCTTCAAAGGCAATCACTTCGGCACGAATAAATCCACGCTCAAAGTCGGTGTGAATGACACCAGCGGCTTGTGGTGCAGTTGCGCCCTTTTTCACGGTCCATGCGCGCACTTCCTGCACGCCTGCGGTAAAGTAGGTTTGTAAGCCAAGTAAGTCGTAAGTGGCACGAATTACTCGGTCTAGGCCAGGTTCGCTTAAACCTAGTTCTGATAAGAATAGTGCTTTATCTTCATCTTCTAATTCAGCGATTTCAGATTCAATTTTTGCACATACCGCGACGACAGGTGCGTGCTCTTTAATACCAAGCTCATTAAGTTTTTGCAGTAATGGGTTGTTTTCAAAACCGTTTTCGTCAACATTCGCTAGATACATCACCGGTTTAACTGTGATCAAGCATAGTGGTTTAATGATCTGTAGTTCGTCATCGTCGAGGCCTAGCGTGCGCACAGCTTTAGCTTGATCTAAGCACGGCAATACTTTTTCTAACACGGCCATGAGGGCAATGGCGTCTTTGTCACCACTTTTAGCTTTTTTGCTTTCACGGTGCATGGTTTTATCGACCGTTTCCATGTCGGCTAGCGCTAGCTCAGTATTGATTACTTCAATATCTGACATAGGGTCTACTTTGCCGGCAACATGGATTACATTGCTATCTTCAAAGCAGCGCACAACGTGCACAATGGCGTCAGTTTCGCGAATATTGGCCAAGAACTTATTGCCGAGACCCTCACCTTTAGATGCGCCGGCGACTAGGCCAGCAATATCCACAAATTCTACAATCGCTGGCTGTACGCGTTGCGGTTTAACAATATCAATTAAAGGCTGCATACGCGTATCTGGCACTTCAACAATGCCCACGTTAGGTTCAATGGTGCAGAACGGGTAGTTCTCCGCCGCAATCCCTGCCTTAGTAATGGCATTAAATAGGGTAGATTTTCCTACATTCGGTAAACCAACAATTCCGCACTTCATGTTTATTCTCTATTCATTTTTTAGTATGCAATTTTAACATTGCAGATTCAAAGTCCGCGTTTAACAGTTGCGGCACAATGTTAATACTGTCATCAATACAGCTATTAATAAGCGTCTGCTCATCTTTTAAAGCGGCTTTTAGCACATAGTTAATGACTTCATTACGATCGCCAGGATGGCCTATGCCAAGGCGGAGGCGCCAAAACTCTTTTGTACCAAGGGCTGCTGCAATGTCTTTAAGACCATTGTGTCCACCATGGCCGCCACCTTTTTTTAACTTCACATTGCCAGGCGCTAAATCGAGTTCGTCATGTATGACCATGATTTGCTCGGGTAAAATTTTATAATAATTGGCCACGGCTGCAACGGCTTTGCCACTTGCATTCATAAAGGTCGTGGGTTTAAGTAGCCAGGTTTCGGCACCTAAATCTAAGCCATTTGGATTCAAACTTGCACAATTTAATTTACCGGCTACACCATGAAACTTTGCCTCTACTGCCAGCCTACTACTAGTGGACGCGACCAGTTGATCCACCCACCAAAAACCAGCGTTATGGCGTGTATTCGTGTACTTGTCACCTGGGTTGCCTAGGCCAACCAGTAACTTGATGCCGTTTACATTGATTGTGCTCATATAGTTATCTGTAAATAAAAAAACGCGCACTTAATCATAAAGCGCGCGTTATTTTTCACAAAGCTAAATTAACTAAAACTTAAGCTTCTGGAGTTGCTTCTGGAGTTGCTTCATCAGCTGCTTCTGAAACACCACCACGGGTTTTTGCAATAGATGCAACCGCAGTGTCATTGTTATGCGCTAGTTGAACAAAAGAAACGCCTTTTGGCAATTTGATTTGTGATAAGTGCACTGATTGACCAATTTCTAATGAAGCAAGGTCAACTTCAATAAACTCAGGCAAATCTTTAGCTAAACAGCTTACGTCCGCTTCAGTTAACACGTGAGCTACAATGCCGCCACCAGTTTTAACGCCAGGGGCTACATCGCCGTTAACAAAGTGGAATGGCACTTTAACGTGAATTTTTTCTGTAGCACTGACACGCTGAAAGTCAATGTGTTGAATAGTGTTGCGAACTGGGTGCATTTGAAAGTCACGTAACAATACGTTTTCTTTCTTGCCACCAAGAACAAGCGTTAATACTGAAGCATGGAAAGCTTCATGGCGAAACTGTAGAAATAACTCTTTATAGTTAATTTCAAGTGATAGGGCTTCTTTGCCACCACCATAAACGACACCTGGAACTGTGCCCGCGCGACGTAGACGGCGGCTCGCACCCGTACCTTTTAAGTCACGTATTACTGCATTGATTTCGATAGACATTTGCTACTCCTAAATTTACTACTTATTTACTACACTAAAGACTGCACACCGCGACCAGTATGCAGGGTTAAAAACATAATCTTTGTTATTTGGTTTTAGTCCATAAACAATGAAGAAACAGAATCGCCACAGCTAATTCTACGTATTGTTTCTGCTAACAATTCAGCCGCACTTAATTGGCGAATTTTTTTACATTTAGCAGAATCAGGACCAAGTGCAATGGTGTTGGTCACGACAAGTTCATCTAATTCAGAGTTCATAATGCGCTCAAAAGCGGTACCCGATAACACTGGGTGTGTGGCATAGGCCACTACTTTTTTGGCGCCATGTTTCTTTAAGGCTGCGGCTGCTTCACATAGTGTGTTTGCAGTATCGACCATGTCATCCATAATCACACAAGTGCGGCCAGCTACATCGCCGATAATATTCATTACTTTAGCCACATTTGGCTTAGGACGACGTTTATCGATAATCGCTAAATCCGAACCCAGTTGTTTGGCACACGCGCGCGCTCGCACTACACCGCCAACATCAGGAGAAACGACCATTAAATTTTCATGATTTTGTAGCAATAAGTCAGCCAACAAAATCGGTGTTGCATAGATGTTATCTACCGGAATATCAAAAAAGCCTTGAATTTGATCTGAGTGCAAATCCATCGTTAATAAACGATTGACACCTACGCCAGTTAACATGTTAGCGACTACTTTTGCTGTAATCGCAACCCGTGCAGAACGTGGACGGCGATCTTGACGTGAGTAACCAAAGTAGGGGATTGCAGCAGTAATGCGTCCAGCAGATGAACGGCGAAGCGCATCTACCATGACCATCACTTCCATTAGACTGTCGTTGGTAGGGTGACTGGTTGATTGCAACACGAATACGTCGCGACCGCGTACGTTCTCAAGTAACTCTACCGTGATTTCGCCATCGCTAAATCTACCCACATGTGCGCGGCCAAGTTCAATGCCTAAGTGGGTGGCCACTTCTTGCGCAAGCACCGGGTTAGCATTGCCCGTAAAGACCATCAAGTTGCCGTTAGACGCCGCCATTTGATTCCCTATAAAGCGAGGTGTAGTACCTGCTTAAAACTATCAATAAAAGCTTACTAAAAACAAAAGCGCGTAAATCTTCAAAATCTACACGCTTTTACAAAAATTTGGCTGAGGAGGAAGGACTCGAACCTTCGGATGCTGGGATCAAAACCCAGTGCCTTAACCAACTTGGCGACTCCCCAATATATAATCAACAAGTTTAAATCTTACATTTAACTGCAGTATTCAAACAAAGGGTGCTGACTCAACCCTTTTGCTACAAAACCCCGTACATCATTAGGTTTTTGATCGCATATTTCAGTTGCAATGTTCGCAGTCGCTACTTCTAAAAACACTGAAGCACCCGAACCGCTCATACGCGCATCACCAAATTTCTTAAGCCAAGACAAGCAGGCTAAAACTGGAGGATATTCATTGCAAACGACCGGTTCAAGTTGGTTTGTAAATGCAGCATTGATATTACCTAAGGCTGTATTTCCAGAACTTGATTTAGCCATCCCTGAAAAGTCCGACATTGTCTTAGGAATCGAGTTTTTTGTCAATTGCTTATTGCCAAATATTTGCTGGGTTGATACATGAGCATCAGGTGTCAGCACCACATAGTAAGCCTCATGTAATGCTATGCTTTGCAATTGTTCTCCTACACCCTCAGCCCAGGCGTTTTTGCCAAAGATAAAAACGGGTACATCAGCACCTAATTGCAAGCCTAGCGCCAATAGTTCGCGACGGCTCAAATTAAGCTGCCACAAGCGATTTAAGGCTAATAACACTGTAGCCGCATCTGAACTACCCCCGCCCAAGCCACCACCCATAGGGATATTCTTTTCAACCGCAATTTCCACCCCCATGGTGCACTTCGTATATTGCTGTAATAGCTTAGCTGCACGTATGCATAAATCCTGACCCTCAGGCACACCAGTCACTTCATTCACGCGCTTAATCAGGGTGTTAGAAGTTGGTTTGAGGTGAATCGTGTCGTAAAAATCTAGTAGGCAGAAAACGGTTTGCAGTAGATGGTAACCATCAGCACGTTGACCTGTGATGTGCAAAAAAAGATTGATCTTTGCAGGTGCTAAGAATGATTGAAAGCCTTTCATGGCTTAAATTTTAACATATTGTGCTGACTATCAGCCCATTCATCTAGTCGAAAAAAAAGAGCCTAAGGCTCTTTTTTTAATGACAGCGATGCGCCGTAAGCTTATTTCAATACACGGTTTCTGTATTCGCCAGTACGGGTATCAATTTCAATTTTGTCGCCTGTGCTACAAAATAATGGTACTGGAATTTCAAAGCCAGTAGCAATTTTAGCTGGTTTCATTACCTTACCTGAGGTGTCGCCTTTAACCGCTGGCTCAGTATAAGTAATTTCACGTATCACAGAGTTAGCTAATTCTACAGAGATTGGCTTTTCATTGTAAAAACGGATGTCCACTGGCATACCGTCTTCAAGGTACGGAAGTACGTCAGTCATATATTCGCCGTCAACATCAAATTGATTGTAGTCAGCATCCATAAAGACATAAGATGGGTCAGCGAAGTATGAGTAAGTTACTTCTTTCTTCTCAAGCACAACTAATTCAAATTTATCGCCAGCGCTATAAATGCTTTCGCTAGGCGCTTCAGTTAGTAGGTTTTTGAACTTCATTTTAACTACAGCTGAAGTACGGCCTGATTTATTGTATTCTGCTTTAACGATAACGAGCGGGTCGCTACCAATCATGATCACGTTACCAACGCGTAGTTCTTGTGCTGTTTTCATAGGTTGCCTTGCTAAATTAAGTGTTAGTTAAATTTCATGCGTGTTGATAAACATATTAAGCACGCTAAAGCCGCGCATTATACCTGACTATTCCTTAAATTTTCACTAAAAATCACCAGCTTAGTTGCTAGGTCAGACTGTTGCGCTAGGGTGTGGGCTCGATGCTGGGCATATGTGAGCAAGGTGGGCAGTTGATTGATGAAGCTTGGCCATAACGTCTGATCTGGATTAGTCATACTGTATAGGTCGGGGTCGCCAGCGGACCAAGCGAGGGATGCGCGCTTCAATAGATGCTGCATATCTACACTTGCGTGTTCAGCATAAACCGCTAAAAAGGCCTGCATTTTTTTGATATGTACCGCATCGGTTTGCCAGTATGGCTGCCATATAAATGGTTTTCCGGCCCAAATGGCACGTATCCAGCTATCTTCACCACGTACAAAATTAAAATCACACGCCCACAGTAAATGATCGTAGTCAGCTTGGCTTAAAAATGGGAGCAGATGAACGTTAAGATTACCTTGTTGCAATAGCCAGCGATTAGCACCAATTTTCGTTTGCGTAAAGTCAGCGAACGCGGCGGACCATTGGCTAATGTCTCCATTAAATGGCATGACGACATGGATAGTTTGCTCCATGCTAGCCAAAGCTGTACATAGGTCACGAATATTAGCTTGTGGATAGCAAAATAAGGATATTTTGATGGCATTGTCTAGGTTTAAATGGCCTAACCCCAAGTGTTGCCAAAAAGTAGTCTGTTTATCTGCGGAGCCTAAAAACGCATCGCGCGTTGCAAGTAGATGGTGCTCACGTAACAAGCCTCCAGTATCAGGAAAAAAGCCTGGAAAGAAGAAGTGCTTATTAACGCCAAGTGCGGGTTGCGGTGAAATTTGGGCATGAAAGTCGCTCACCCAGGTTTCAGCAGAAAGATATTCTAGGTTAATCCAAACACTCTCATGGGCCGCTAACTGATGGCTGTAGGTTTCCGGTAGTTCGCAACCAAAGGTGACAACAACCACCTGCGCGGGTGTAATGCTTACTTTAGGCCAAGGACAAATATCCACACCATTGACCATTTGTGAGGTTTGGTTCAAGTCTAGCGTGGAAATGAGATGCCGCGCGGCAACCATGTCGTCAATAAATAGGCGCACATGCAAACCATGCTCGTGCGCTAACTGCTGACTTAAGCGCCAACATATGCCTATGTCCCCATAATTGTCGACCACGCGACAAAAAACATCCCAGTGATGGGTTTTAGACATCACTTAGCTTGCTTGGTTGGCGCATCGGGTGCTTGATATTGCACCTCGATGATTTCGTACTGATCCTCACCTGCTGGCGCAATGACCTTAATGACATCACCTATTTGTTTGCCCAGCATGGCACGTGCCAATGGCGAAACCCAACTGATATAACCTAGTGAGGGTTCCAGTTCATCTTGGCCAACGATGCGGTAGGTGTGCTCGCTATTGTCTTTTAGCGCAAATAAAGTGACCCAAGCACCGAAAAATACTTTTTCTAAACCTTGTTGGCTTGCCGGGTCCACAATCACCGCTGCATCCATACGTTGCATTAAAAATCGTAAGCGGCCATCGATTTGTCGTAATCGCCTCTTACCGTAAATGTAGTCACCATTTTCGCTGCGATCGCCGTTGCCTGCCGCCCACGAAACGACGCGCACCACTTCTGGCCGCTCAACTTTGAGTAGCTGCTGAAACTCAGCCTCTATGCGGGCGTGGCCTTGTGGCGTAATGTAGTTTTTTTGATCTGCCATGGATTTATAGTGGCATTAATTAATCATTAATTTGATTTTGTAGCACCTGAATATTTTCAACGAAGTAAGCGGTTTCGCCAAAGCAGGTGGAAGGGATACCTTTATGTTCTTTGTAGTCTATCTTGACGCGTTTGCCCATAGAAGCGTTTATTTTTTTTGCGACGTTGTCATCACGCACTGTGAATTGGAATTTTTCGGCTTGAGTGCCTGGCATCGAGACTAAGATAAGCTCGCCTTCCCAGGTTTTGCATAGATAGCCCTTGTTGGAAAACTTTTGCACATAGCCCGCACGCTCACCTGATGAGTACACCCAAGTCAAGCTGCCCCAGGTATAAAATGCGAACAAGCATAAAGCTAACAACAGAAATCCTAGCAAATATTTTAATGCGCGCATGGCATAAGCATTCATGACTGACCTTAATCTTTTATAGTGGGATGAAACGCAATGCGAATTGTAGCTGACTTTAATGGGTAGGAATGTCCCAATCATCAATGAGTATTTTGAGGGTTAATTTTTTACTGCGCAGTACCATTTTACTCGGTAGCAGATGTCCATTTTGCTCGCTATAGTGGTCATAACTAATTAGCCAGTCATCTTGTTGTAAGCTTGTTATTAAGCCGCGGTCATCTAAGCTGATGGCCTGAATCGGCATGCTGTGAGGGCGCCCCAATGACCAATCGGCAAGGCCTTGTAACGGAAGCTGCCAACCCAGCAGATTTTGGGTTAAGGTTTCTGCGTCGGCAGCCGTCTGTATGTGGCCATTGGCATCGGTCAGTGTGATGCCATCTACATTCTTTTGCATGCTAGCAACCTGCCCTCCAAGTGGAGAGAAAAGTGCAATTTCGTCTTGGTTGGCATGGTGTTGCCAATGCAGGCTACCCGAAAACCCCTTACCCTCCGTCTGCACGCCAATCCTAGCTTTTAGGCTGAATGACTCAATGTCAGCGTTGTCTTGTAAATGTTGTTGATATAGCGATTGGCCTTGGCGCTGATCTACACTTGGGGTCGCTGGCATGCTGACGCAACCTTGCATAAGTGCAACACAAGCAAACACAAGGCTGAGGCGGGTTAAATGCATACCTGAGAATCGATTAAGATTTAAATTTTTTGCTAGTAGCCAGCAACACTTCATTCTCAGGATTGGCGATCAATGCATCATGCCAGATTTTGGCCGCCTCCTCGCGCGCCCCTTTTTGCCATAGCACTTCTCCTAAATGCGCTGCAATTTCTGGATCTGCATTGAAGTTATAAGCTTGCTGTAGGTAGTCGATGGCTTTATCTAAATTGCCTTTGCGGTAATAGGCCCAACCTAGACTATCCAAAATGTAATGGTCATTCGGGCTAATACTTAACGCTTTTTCTATTAATTTAATGGCTTCATCTAGCCGAATATTGCGGTCAGCAAATGAATAGCCTAGCGCATTATAGGCGGCAGCAAAGTCAGGTTTTGCGCTAATGGCTTTACGCAGTTCAGACTCTAAAATAGCGTACTTTTGCAAACGCTCCGCCGCTAAAGCATAGTCATAAACTAACTCTGCGGTATTGGGAAGGTTTGCAACGGCTTTATCCAGCAAATCAAATGCTTCTTGGTCTCGCTTCACTTTGCCTAGCAGGGCAGCTTGTGCCTGAATCACAACAATCTGTTGCTCGGCATTTAGGTCCTCTAGGGCGTCTAGTTTATCAATAGCCTTATCGACAGATTGAGTGCGAGCAATCACATTCGCCAAATCAATTTGTGCTTCTAAATAGCGGGTGCCACTTTGTATCTTGCTATACCAGCTTAATGCTACGTCATCATGGTTGAGTTTTTCTGCTGTTTGCGCCAGATAAATATAAAGTTGATCAACATCTTTGAAATCCAAGTCTAATGCTTGCTGAAAGTAGCTTTCCGCAGTGACATAATCACTAGATTGATAGGATAGTAAGCCTAGGATTGCCGATACGTCAGGACTTTTATTCGCATTTTTAATAATTAATGGATATTCTTTTTTGGCTTCGACATAGCGTTTTTGGCTCACCAATAGCTTGACCATATTGATGCGCACTTCATTGGCCGCTGGGTTTTGCTTAAGAAAGTTTTGATAAAACGCTAATGCGTCCTGTGGCGATTTTACGAATAAAATTTGCCCCTTAAGTAATGCCGCTATAGACCAGCCCGGTTTAAGACTTTCTGTACTATTAAGCTCATCTAGCGCGAGCTCATTTTGACCTGCAGACCAAGCAGATTGAGCAATCGCAAAATGTGCTTCGGCTAATTGTGGGTAGGGCTTTGCAAGGGATTGCACCAAGCTCAATATGCCGGCTTTATCGCTACTTCTACCTAGCAAGACATTTAAGTATAAAAATCCACCCGCCCTAGTTTCTTCTTTGACCAATAATCTAGCCAAGAATGGCTCGGTGTCTTTAAGTTTGCCGGTGGCAATGAGCATTTCACTGACAGCTTGTTGGGCTTCAGTTGAGGTGGGGTCAAGTTCAGACCATAGTTTGACTGCTGGGATAGCTAGGTTTGGAATGTTGGCATATACGGCAATTTTGGCCGCACGCTCTGCAAGACGCGGATCTCTTTCTGTTTTGGCTAATTCGTAAAAAATGCTTGCTGAGGCCGCTAATTCGCCACGCTGTCCGGCGACTTCACCTACTAAATACTTGTAAATAAAGTCGCTACTGAGGTCGTTTTTTTCTATAGCAGAAACATTAACATCAGCTCGTTTGAACTTATCTTTAGTAGCGCAAGCGCTGAGGCTTAGTATGCTTAGCGAGAGGCATGCAACTAGCATCGTTAGGCCTAATGCTGAGCGTATTTCCTTGCACGTTTGCTTTTTAAAGGACTCGCTAATGGGTGCTGATGAGGTATTTAGGCGCATAAGTTTTTTGTAATGACTTTAAAAAGTGTGGTTATTTGAGGTAACTAAAAAGCTAGCTAAAGACTAATGTATATTTAATCTAAAGTTAAGCATGGTGAAAGGTTTAACTCCATAAGATAAGCATCTATTTCTTAGTCCGTGACAGTCGTCGCAAGTTCCTACATAATCACGCATTGACTATAGCGCATGTCCATTAAAAATTCCATCGCTTAAGTTTTAGATGAGTTTTATAATGCGTTCAATCGATATAGGTCGTGCGTTACAGCGTTAAGTAGTGGTCAATATGCAGTGTTAATTGCAGTAAGTATTTTATATTTTGTGCTGATAAATAGCTTAATTATTTACATTGATTAGCTAAATTCCATGCCCTAAAATCCAGTGTCCTGAAATGCAAGGGTTCTTAACCTGAAATTTTAGTGTCCTAAACCAGAAATTAAAGTGACCTAACATTGAGTAGCTATGAATAATTTTACAGTAGAGGCAATCGAACTTACCCGGCTTTATGGCGGTAGAGAAGCGGTTAGCAATGTCAGCTTTACCCTAAGTAAAGGCGAAGTGCTTGGTTTTCTAGGCCCTAACGGCGCCGGCAAATCAACCACCATGAAAATGCTTACTGGTAATCTTGCACCGAGTAATGGAAGCGTCAAGATTTGTGGCATTGATATGATGGAAAATCCGAAAGAGGCAAAAGCCTTAATCGGATATCTGCCTGAAATGCGTCCTCTATATAAAGAGTTAACCGTAGACGAATACCTTACAGTAGCGGCACGCCTGCACAGAGTGAGTTCTGGCAATATTAAAAAAGCGGTAGAAATCGCCAAAGAGCGCTGTGGTTTAGGCCATATGAGCAAACGTCTAATTGAAAATCTATCGAATGGTTATCAACAGCGCGTTGGTATCGCACAAGCGATTATTCATAACCCGATGGTGGTTATTTTAGATGAGCCTACCGTAGGATTAGATCCAATTCAAATTCGTGATATTCGTGCCTTGATTCGTGAGCTCGGTAGTGACTATAGCGTCATTATTTCTACCCATATCTTGCCTGAAGTCGAAATGGTATGTGACCGCGTTCAAATTATTGATAAAGGTAAGTTGGTGTTTAATGGCGCTATCGATGTGCTTAAAAAGCAACGCGTGGGCAACAAGCTGTTGATTGGTATGCATAATCCGCCTAGCGTTGATGCGATGTTAAAAATTGCTGGCATTACCGAAGCCGAAGCGCTTGCAGGTGGCCTGATGCGTGTTCGCTTTGCTGAGGATGCGACGCCAGCAGAGGCGATTGTGCAGGCGGCAGTTAAACATAATTGGGGTCTACACCAAATTGCGCCTGACCAGACCAGTCTAGAAGATGTGTTTATGCAACTGACTTATCAAGAACAGTCGGAATTTTAAGGTTCAATTATGATTATTAATGTAGCAAGAAAAGAATTAAAAAGCGTGTTTGCATCGCCTATGGGATGGGTCATTTTATCTTTGTTGATGTTTGCATTTGGTACTTACTACCTCAATGGTGTCAATGACTACTTCGCGGTAATGTCTGGCGCCATGCGCCCAGCAGAGCGAACTGGCGTTACACAGTTTGTAGCGCAAACTGTGTATGGCTTAGCTTCATTTATTATGTTGTTTGCGGTGCCTTTGCTGTCGATGCGTTTAATCAGTGAAGAGCGCCGCAGTCAAACCTTACCCTTCTTATTTAGTGCGCCCATTTCACTCACTGAAATTGTGCTGGGTAAGTTTGTGGGCTTGGTAGCATTTTTAAGCATCTTGATCGTGTTTATTGCATTGATGTTATCAACGCTTAATATTTGGTCTGATATCGATTTTGGTTTTATTATCGCCAACTCAATTGGTCTGTGGCTGTTGGTAGCCAGTTTCTCCGCACTAGGATTGTACTTTTCAAGCTTGACCCAACAACCGGTAGTGGCAGCCATCTTAACTTTTGTGGCTTTATTTGCTTTAATGATCTTGGATAGATTTTTTGCGGGTGATCCAAGCAATACTTTGGCGAGTTTATCCTTGATGCGTCATTTCCAGTCATTCTCCAGTGGCTTGATTGATAGTGGTGATATTGCATACTTTGTATTATTCATCACGACATTCTTAACCTTAACCGTGCGTCGCCTTGATGCTGACCGCTTACGTGGTTAATTATATTTGTAAAATATTAGGTCTTATTAAATGAACATCAATCGTAAATTACGTTTTCAACTACTGGTACAAAACAGCTTCTTTGTAGTGCTGTTTTTAATGCTTGTGATCTTGCTTGGTTACTTGGCTAGCCAATATCGTGTTGCCAAAGACATTACACAGGCGAACCGCAATATTCTGACCCAAGGCAGTGTCAATGTGCTCAAGCAGATGAAAGAGCCCATCAACATTACCGTCTTTGCGACCAAAGATGATGCATCTGCGGGTGACAACTTCCGCAAAGGCATGATTGATTTTGTCGCGCGTTATCAACGTGATAAAAAGAATGTACAACTCAAGTTTATTAACCCATCTGAAGAGCCTAAATTGGCACAAGATGCTGGTGTTAAAAATGATGGGGAAATTATTGTTGAATATCAAAAGCGCACGGAGCACCTAACACCTCCAGTAGCTGAGCAAGAGATGACCAATGTATTAGTGAGATTGTCACGCACCAACCAACAGCCTTTGATGTACTTAGATGGTCACGGCGAGCGTAATTTAATCGGCATTAAAAATCACGATATCGGTGAGTTTGGTAAACAATTAGAGAAAAAAGGCTTTAAGTTTGCAAACCCTGATTTAACGATTGCCCCAGCGGTTCCAAGTAATGGCGCGATGTTGGTGATTGCGGGTCCACAAGTGGATGTCAGTGATATTGAAGCGAAAAAGATTAAAGCTTATTTAGAAGCGGGCGGCAATTTACTTTGGTTATTAGATGATGACAATCTTCGCGGTCTTAAAAATGTGGCCGAGTATATAGGCCTGCAAGTATCGCCAGGTATTACCTTAGATATGGCTTCTGCGCAGTATGGTGCAGATGCGCGCGTGTCGTTTGCTAGTCTTTACGGTGAGCATGCGATTACCAATAACTTTATGCTACGCACCTTGTTTCCCGAAGCTCATCAGGTAACCGCGCAAGGTACTGAGGAGAATGGCTGGAAAGTTAGTAACTTGGTTGAAGTAGCGCCTAATGGCTGGTTGGCATCAACCAAATTGGCGAAGGACGCAAAGCCTACTTTTAATGAGAAAACGGATAAGCGCGGCCCTATCAATATTGGTGTGGCTTTAGAGCGCACATACGGCAAAAAAGGCCAGCGTATTGTAGTGATGGGTAATGGAAACTTTTTATCAAATACCTTTATTACCAATGGCGGCAATCTAGATTTTGGTATCAATATCATCAACTGGTTAGCGGGCGACGATAAATTAATTACCATACAGCCTATGCCACTGAAAGACATTAACATGACTATCCCCGATACTGACTCTGGTCGTGTTATTGCGTGGACAGTATTTCATGCCTTCCAGTACTTTATTCCGCTGGCTTTAATGATTGCTGGTTTCTACTTGTGGTGGAAACGCAGAAAGGCTTAATCGTTGTTGGTGGGATGTCGGTAATCGTTTGGTTATCAGTCCCGCAACTGCTAGCTTCTAACTCCTGATTTCAGCATCCTAATTTTTAAAAGGCTCTACATGAAAAAACGCTGGTTACTTAATTTGATGATGTTCGCCCTTGTGGCGAGCCTAGCGACGTTTTTGTATGTGCGCCCTAAAACAACTGCGCAGCAAGACGAAGTTTATGAGGTGTCAAATTACAAACTGGCAGAATTTAATGCCATTAGTGTAGAGTTTCCAGCTAAAGCGGCACTAAGCATAGAGAAGGTGAACGGTTACTGGCGCATCAGTGCACCACAGCAAGCACGTGCCGATCAAGCTTCAGTGCAACGTATTTTAGGCATTATCGCGGCCAAAACTAAAAATAAGATAGCAGCAGGCGCAGATGATTTAGAAAAGTTTGGTTTGAATAACCCAGTGGTCAAACTCAAGTTTTTTCGAGATAAAACCAATGTAGAAGAGTTTTCATTCGGAACGCATAACCCCGTCACCGATGAGCAATATGTGGCGCATAGGAATAACGTCTATTTGGTATCTAGTGCATATGCAGATTATGCCTCTACGCAATTGATTGAATTGGTAGATAAGGCGCCATTAAAGCCGACAGAAAAAGTGGCTGGTTTTGATTTTAGTCATTTAGAACAATGGGAAACAGCAAGACTTAATGTTGATTTGCTTGAGGGTAAGTGGAAAGTATCAATCACCACAGCTAAACCTCAGCAAAATGAGATGAACGAATGGTCAGATTTTTCTTGGACACATGCTTTGGCTAAGTCGGTAGAATTTTATTCTCCAGATCGTAAAGCGACTTATCCCTCATTTGAAGTTAAGTTAGCCGATGGGAGCAAGGTGCACTTTGATAAATTGCAAGAGTCGCCAGATCTAATCTTAGCGCGTCCAGATGAAGGTCTGCAGTACCACTTTGCAAACGACGTCGGCTTTACGATGCTTAATCCTCCAATCAATCTGCCCAATTAAGGCCCGTTGATCTTAATCACACTGGCCTAATTTACCCCAGCATGCCTGAACTACCAGAGGTAGAAACCACGCGTTTAGGCCTGCTGCCTTTACTCAATCATCGCGTGACACAGGTGGTGATTCGAAATGGCTCTCTGCGCTGGCCTATTCCACAATCATTAATTGAAAGCCTGCCACAGCAAACCCTAAAGGCCCTTACGCGACGCGCTAAATATATATTAGCGCATTTTGATCAAGGCGTTTTATTGCTCCATTTAGGCATGTCTGGCCGATTACGTTTGCTGACACAAGATGAGCCGCCGCAAAAACACGACCACTTCGATCTCGTCTTTAATACTGGTCAAGTCTTAAGGTTGCACGATCCACGACGCTTTGGTGCTGTGCTATGGGCAGGCGATGACCCTCAGTCACACCAGTTGCTTAGTGCGTTAGGCCCAGAGCCTTTAGATGATGCGTTCTCAGGATCTTATTTACAGCAGAATATGCGTACCCGCACTGCTGCCATAAAAACCACCATTATGGATAGCCATTTGGTGGTTGGCGTGGGCAATATCTACGCAAGTGAATCTTTATTCCGCGCTCGTATTCATCCGCAAACCCCAGCTAAGGCTTTATCTTTAGATGATTGCAATCGATTGGTGGTAGCGGTTAAAAGCACCTTGCGTGATGCCTTGGCCGCAGGTGGTAGCAGTTTGCGAGACTTTCTATCAGCCGATGGAAGCCCTGGTTATTTTCAGCAAGCTTATTTTACCTACGCGCGAACTGGCCAACCCTGTAAAATTTGTGCAAATCCGATTAAGAATATTCGGCTAGGACAGCGCTCTACGTTCTATTGTGATGTGTGTCAGCGTTTGGCCTAATGGCCTTAGTGAATCAATACGCTCAGTAGTTGCAATGAGATTAATAGGATGATGGCGATACTCAACCTTTTTTGCCAACGTGCTTGCTGTTGCTGCACGACAATAAGCTCTGCAAGCATTTTTCGTAACGGCGCATCTTGCTCCGCTTGTGTTTGTTGCGTTAAGAATTGATGGATTAAACGTGGGGCTTGCGGCAAACTTTTAACGAGATACGGCAACTCTTTTTTAAGCGTTTTCACTACACTGCGCCAGCCTATTTGTTCACTCATCCAGCGTGTTAAAAATGGTTGTGCTGTTTTCCATAGATCTAAATCCGGATCTAGATCACGGCCTAGGCCTTCAATGTTGAGTAAAGTTTTTTGTAGCATCACCAGTTGTGGCTGAATAATTACGCCAAAGCGGCGTGACATTTGGAATAGGCTTAGTAGCGTACGCCCAAATGAAATTTCTTTGAGTGGCTTATTAAATATAGGCTCACAGATAGCACGCACTGCGGTTTCTAAAGCCTCAACGTCAGTATCCTTAGGTACCCATCCAGATTCGATGTGCGCTACTGCCACGTCGCGGTAATCACGATTGAAGAAAGCTAAAAAGTTGCGTGCTAGATAGTATTTATCAGTGTCGGTCAGCGTGCCCATAATGCCGAAGTCCAGCGCAATATAACGGCCGTCATCTGCCACCTGTATATTGCCTGGGTGCATATCGGCATGAAAAAAGCCATCTCGAAATACTTGGGTAAAAAATATCTCTACTCCATCGCGTGCGAGTTTTGAGATGTCGATGTTCTTGGCCCGTAACAAGGCTATTTGGCTGATTGGCGTGCCGTTCATGCGCTGCATCACCATTACTTGCTCGCGACACCAGTCCCAATACACATCAGGAATCAACAAGCGCTTGTCGGGGAAATTGCTCGATAAGCGTGTGCAGTTGGCAGCCTCTAAGGTGAGGTCAAGTTCGCTATGGGTATGTTGTGCAAATTCTGCTACAACTTCACGTGGCTTCAGGCGTCTCACTTCAGCTGATAATGATTGAAGTAACCAAGCTGCCGTATCTAAAAGGAGTAAATCCTTGCCGATCACCTTGGCGATGCCTGGGCGCAATACCTTGACCGCAACTGGTGTGCCGTCTATTAGATGTGCAAAATGCACCTGTGCTACCGAAGCGCTAGCCACTGCAATGGGATCAAAATCTTTAAATACTTGATTAAGGGTGAGATTGTAGGCGTGCTCTATGCTGACGACTACTTCGCTATAAGCAAAGGGAGGGACTTGGTCTTGGAGTTTAGCCAACTCGTCGGCAATATCTAATGGTATTAAGTCGCGTCGCGTTGATAGCATTTGGCCAAATTTAACAAATATAGGGCCTAGCGCCTCCAGTGCCAACCTAAGTCTTGCACCACGTGCTTGGTCTTTATTACGTAAAAATAGTAAGCCGTTCACTAATTTCTGTAATAGCTTCTGCTTGGTGTCATCTAAGATGAATTCATCTAAACCAAAGCGCAGCGCGATAAAAATAATATAAAACAGTCGGAAAATACGCATAAATTAGTGGCTGCTATCAGAGGTTTGATGTTGGGGTGAAAGTTGTTGTTGCGTTAGCTTGGTGAGTCTTTTTTCAAAACGTGCAACATCAGCACGTAGCGTATCGACTTCCGCATTGAATTTCTCTACATGACGCTTTTTGGCAATCATCGGTTTTTCTTCTTGCCAGTATTCGCTGAGCATTTCTGCTAGCTGGATACTATTTCTTTTAATTCCAGTAGCAGCCTCGCGTCCAAACTGACTAATTTTAAGCGCAGAGACATCCCCGACCAGTTTGCTTAAATCATCTTCATAATCCCAACGCATGTTAGACAGTACTTTGGCGAACTCGGTGGCTAAATGCGTGTCACCGGAAATTACAATCTGCATTTTAGCAGCTTCATCTTGGGCAATCAGTCTCAATAACAGACTGGCGCTAATGCAAATCGTGGCATCGGCAATATTAGTTTCACCTGCTATTGCCAAGCCTCCATCTTCCAATATGATGATATTGGCTTTAATGGATGCAATGTCAAACTGAACTGCCTTTCCTGCATAAGGCTGCAATATGGCATTCGCCCAACTGTTTTGCGTTAGCAGGTGTTGCAGGAAGCGGGTGCTTAGGGCTTTGAGCATTAAGTTTTATAGCCTTTATGTAAGGCGACAACGCCAGCCGATAGATTGTAGTAATCTACTTTTGACAAACCGGCATCCACCATCATTTGCTTTAACGTTTCTTGATCAGGATGCATCCGTATCGATTCTGCTAAATACTGGTAACTTTCAGCATCATGCGCCAGAAGTTTTCCCATTAAAGGAAGCAATTTAAATGAATAGACATCGTAAATTTTAGACAGGGGTTGCCATACTTTTGAAAACTCTAATACCAACAGCCTGCCGCCGACTTTTAAGACACGTTGCATCTCGGCTAAAGCGAGGTCTTTATGGGTCATGTTGCGCAAACCAAACGCCACAATCACGCAGTCAAAATATTGGTCAGGGAAGGGTAATTTTTCTGCATCACATTGCAATGCTGGTACTTGTAAGCCAGCGTCCAGCATACGGTCACGGCCAACTGAGAGCATAGATGCATTAATGTCAGTTAAGATGACTTGACCTTCAGTACCTACTTTTTTGGCGAATAGTTTAGATAAGTCACCACTACCGCCAGCAATGTCTAACACTTTATCGCCACTACGCACGCCGCTTATTTCCACCGCAAAACGTTTCCAACCCCGATGCATGCCGGCTGACATGACGTCATTCATCAGGTCATACTTACTTGCGACCGAGTGAAATACTTCGCCTACTTTTTTGGCTTTATCGGCTTCAGCAACGGTTTTAAAACCAAAGTGGGTGTTGTGTTCAGATGTCATCTTATTGTACTCGATTCATTTTCTGCTATTTATTTTCTATGGATACCCGCTGCACTTAATTTACCTAAGTATTCTAGCCATAATGCTTCATAATCGCGGCCTAAATCATAGAGGTAATCCCAGGAGTACAAGCCTGTGTCATGACCATCTGAGAACACAAGTTTGACGGCATAATTGCCTACTGGTTCTATGGCGGTAATATTCACATTTTCTTTATCCAGTTGTAGCACTTCCTGGCCCTTGCCATGACCGCGCACTTCTGCGGAAGGGGAGTACACACGTAGGAACTCACATGACAACATGCATTCAGTATTGTTATCAAATTTAATTTCTAACAGCCGCGAGTGTTGATGCAGGCGTATATCAATGGGGCGAGGAGAGTTTTGGGTAAGACCGCTCATATTGGATCATTAGCTATAAAACTAAGATGATAACAGATGCCGATAGTTTGCTGAGATTGAAGCCTGATGCTGGTGTGATTAAATGTGGATATAACACCAACGGACAATAAAAAAGGCTGCATTTCAATTGCAGCCTTTTTATTGGTACTCATTTTAGTTATTGGCTAGCATCAGTACTTTCATTTTTTGCATGGCCTTTTGTTCAATTTGGCGTATACGTTCTGCTGAAACGCCAAACTCATCTGCAAGTTCGTGTAAAGTTTTGCCGCCTTGTTCTTGTAACCAACGCGCTTCAACCACACGACGACTGCGATCATCCAAATTTTCTAGGGCGTGCGCTAATCCGGTTGATGCCGCGACTTCAGTTTGTCTGGCTTCAATCACGGCTAGTGGCTCTAGGCTTTCATCTTGCAAGTATGCGATAGGACTAAACTGCTCATCACTATCATCATCAATATTGGCTTCAAGTGAAATCTCGTGACCATTTAAGCGCAATTCCATTTCCCGCACTTCTTCTGGTTTTACTTTCAGTTCACGTGCAATATGGGCAATCTCGTCTGGTTGCAAGCTATTGAGGCCCGTTCTCATGCTACGTAAATTAAAGAATAGTTTACGTTGCGCCTTAGTGGTCGCAATTTTTACCATGCGCCAATTACGCACGATGTACTCGTGCATTTCGGCTTTAATCCAATGCATAGCAAATGACACTAAGCGTACGCCGCGATCTGGGTCAAAGCGCTTTACGGCCTTCATTAAGCCAATATTACCTTCTTGAATTAAGTCGGATTGTGGCAGACCGTAACCCATGTAGCCACGGGCAATACTAGCAACCAAGCGCAGATGTGACACGATTAGCTGGCGTGCAGCCTCTAGGTCATTGTCTTGTTTGAATTTAACCGCCAGTGCATATTCTGCCTCTGCGGTAAGTATAGGGTAGGCTCTGATGGCCCTAGAGTATTGCTCTAAGCTATCTGCTGAGCTTATTACTGGTAATGTTAATGCAGTTGTCATTGAATTTAAATCCTCCGATTCCGTATTTTAGCACTCCCCATTAGAGAGTGCTAGTAGAGAAAAGGTTCAGTTAATTTTCAAGGACAAGTGTAAGTAATTTTATAGATAGCTAAGTTGATCAATATCAAAAAATACCAGCTTAATTAATTTTGAATGAAGCGATAGAACGGCTAACTGCAATATAAGAGCCTAGCCATCCAATAAAGGTGGCTGTCGAGATGATGCCGATAAACAGTTTAGGGTTAAGAAGGGCAACACTAAAGTCACTGCTGTACAAGCTTGATATTTGAGCGATGGAATAATTGAAGGCTTGCATAATGCCAGTCATCATGGCAATGGCGAGTAGGCCTCCAAACAATCCATAGAGCATGCCAGCATACAGAAATGGGGTGCGAATAAAGCTACTGGTAGCCCCCATTAAGTTGCTGACTTCAATTTCATCTTTTTGAGTCAGTATTTGCATACGCACGGTATTGCCAATAATGATCAACAAGGTGATGGCAAGTAATGCTGCAATCACTAATATTATTTTTGTACCCAGTTTTAGCAATATGGACAAGCGCTTAGCCCATTCACTATTGAGCAGAGCCTGCTCAACGCCTGGTAGCGTTTGTAAGCTATTTTTGAGTGCTTCTAGCGCTTCAGGTTCCGCAGACTTGGCTTGAATAAAAAAAGCATCGGGCAGTGGATTTTTATTAAGCTGCAATATGACTTTATTGATATCGCCGTTGTTGGCAGACTCGTCTTGAAAGCGCTTCCAAGCTTCGTCTTTATTGACAAAATAATGCTGCTTGATTTCAGTGTTTTTGGAGAGCGCGACCTCTATGGTCGCTACCGTTTCCTGACTCACGCCAACCTTAAGGAATAAGCTAATTTCAGTTTCATCTTGCATATGGCCGCTCAACTTAGATAGGTTATCGACCCCTACATAAAATAGCCCTGGCAGGCTTGTGGCTACGCCCACAACCAAGCAGATCATAAAAGTAGACAGGAAATTGTCGTGCATACGGCCTAATACTAACTTTAGGGCTTGTACATGATGGTTCATCCAGTTAGTCATGATAGTGGGCTTTCAGATTGGCTAAGCTGGCCATGATTAAGATGTAGAACGCGACTTTGTGATGCGCTCAAGCCAAGGGCATCATGGGTGGCCATAACAACAGTGACGCCGACCTGATTAAAGGCTTGAAAAATGCCCATAATATCAGCGGCATAACTTGCATCAAGGTTGCCAGTTGGTTCGTCGGCAATCAATATAGAGGGTCGACTGACGACTGCGCGGGCAATGGCTAGTCGTTGTTGTTCACCGCCTGATAAAGTGATTGGCATGGCTTTTTCTTTATGCAATAGTCCGACCTTATCAAGGGCAGCACGCACACGTTTAGCCGCCTCAGCACCAGCCACGCCATTAATGCGTAGCGGTAAAATTACATTTTCAAAACAGTTGCGATCGTAAAGTAGCTTGTGGTCCTGAAAAATAACGCCGAATCTACGGCGCATAAAAGGGATGGCTGAGGATTTAAGTTTGCTTATATTTTGGTTGGCGATTAGCACTGTACCGCTGGTCGGTCGTTCAATGGCTGCGGTCAGCTTAAGTAAAGTGCTTTTGCCCGCACCGGAATGGCCAGTTACAAATACCCATTCACCAGCATCAATGCTGAAACTGACATTTTTTAATGCCTCATCGCTACCGGGGTAGCGTTTTGTGACTTGGTCAAATTGAATCATGGGTTATATTTTATCGCTAATTAGATGGTTAATATGATCCTGGTTAG
The DNA here is from genome assembly GCA_903882525.1 of uncultured Pseudomonadota bacterium. Classification (GTDB taxonomy): domain Bacteria; phylum Pseudomonadota; class Gammaproteobacteria; order Burkholderiales; family Methylophilaceae; genus Methylotenera. Next base: position 21,553 of record CAIRXI010000108.1, read on the forward strand.
GCTACGCCTGCCTAGACATCAATCATGGCATCGATAAATGCTTGGGCATTAAATGGTCGTAAATCATCGATGTTTTCACCAATGCCGATGTATCGGACGGGAATAGGGCGAGCGGATGCGATAGCCGCAATAACGCCACCTTTAGCCGTGCCGTCTAGTTTGCTTAGTACTAACCCAGTGACACCTAAAGCATCATCAAAGGCTTTGACTTGATTGACTGCATTTTGTCCAGTGTTGGCATCTAATACCAATAATACCTCGTGCGGTGCACCAGGTAATGCCTTGTCCATAACACGTTTTACTTTTGCTATCTCATCCATTAAATGCATTTGTGTAGGGAGTCTGCCCGCAGTATCGGCCAGTACAATATCTATATTTTTAGCCCGCGCCGAGTTGATTGCATCAAACATCACGGCCGCAGCATCACCACTACTTTGAGCTACCACATGTACATTGTTGCGCTCACCCCAAACTTGTAACTGTTCACGGGCTGCCGCTCTAAAGGTATCGCCGGCCGCGATCAATACAGACTTGCCCTCTGCTTGAAAAGCATGCGCTAATTTGCCTATACTGGTAGTTTTTCCTGCACCATTAACCCCCGCTAACATAATCACGAAAGGTTTGTGTGCGGAGGTTTCTAAGGGTTGCTGTAATGGAGTTAATAGGTCAGTTAAGGACTGCTTTAAAGCCGCTTTAAGTTGCAGTGTATTGTCTAGATTCTGCCTTGTGACGCGGTTCTTTAAGTCAGTCAATAAGCTTTGTGTAGCTGTAACGCCAACATCTGCAGTCAGTAAGATGGTTTCCAACTCTTCATAAACTTCAGCATCAATTTTACCGCCATTAAACAAACTGGCTAGCTGGCTGCCCAACTGCTTGCGCGTTTTGCTGAGGCTTTGTTGCAGGCGCTGGGTAAAGCTCGGCAGCGGAGTTTCGTCCGTGCTAGCGGTCGGCGTTTTTTTGAAAATATTAAACATGATTGCGCATCGAATAGAATGTACATATTTTAGCGTAAACTTGCATCCTTGTTGCGCCTTAGTTTGCGGCAGGATGCAATCTACACTGACTAGCTTCATTATTGAAACGCAGCTTGAACTAATTTCAATGCGTCTAGGTCATTAGTTTGCAAGTGAACGCTTATAAAATCTAGCCATTCAGAACATGCTGTTTATTTAAGAAAGACATCAATGATCAAAAAAATCCTTATCGTTTGCACTCTGCTACCGTCCTTATTAGTCAGCGTCGCCCATGCAGGTATTGAAGAATTTAAACTGAGCAATGGCTTAAAGCTGATCGTGCAAGAAGATCACCGCTCGCCGGTAGTGGTATCACAGGTTTGGTATAGAGCCGGTAGCATGGACGAAGTGAATGGAAAAACCGGTGTTGCTCATGTGCTTGAGCACATGATGTTTAAAGGCACTAACCAAGTTAAAGCTGGCCAGTTCTCACGCTTAATTGCGTCTGCCGGGGGCAAGGAAAATGCCTTTACTGGGTCTGACTATACTTGCTACTTTCAGCAGCTTGAAAAATCGCATCTTGGCTTATCGTTCAAGTTGGAAGCTGATCGTATGGCTAACTTGCAATTAACCAAGGAAGAATTTGATAAGGAAATTAAAGTGGTGATGGAAGAGCGTCGTTGGCGTACTGACGATAAACCACAGTCCAAAGTGAGTGAAGCGTTTCAAGCTGCAGCTTACCAAGCCAACCCATATGCGCGTCCAGTAATCGGCTTTATGAATGATCTAGAAAACATGACCTATGAAGATGCTCGTGAGTGGTATCACAACTGGTATGCGCCTAATAATGCCACTTTAGTGGTGGTAGGTGACGTTAAAGCCGCAGAGGTCTATAAGCTTGCACAACAATATTTTGGCAAGCTGAGTCCAAAAGTATTACCTGTGCGTAAACCACAAGTTGAGCCCGCGCAAATTGGTGAGCGTCGTGTATTAGTAAAAGCGCCGGCTAAATTACCCTACCTTTTGATGGGCTATCATGTGCCAGCTTTGGTCGATACGGATAAAGATTGGGAGCCATATGCATTGGAAGTATTAGCGGGCGTACTTAGCGGTAACCCTGCGTCACGCTTGAATCAAAAATTGGTACGGGAGTCGCAATTAGCGATTGATGTCAGTGCTGGCTATGATCTCTTGGCGCGCGGACATTTAAGTTTATTTGAATTAGATGGCACGCCAAGTGAAGGAAAAACCGTGAAAGAGCTCGAACTGGCTTTGTTGCAGCAAATTGAACAGGTGAAAACTTCAGGCGTTACCGTTGAAGAGTTAGACCGTGTGAAAGCCGGTGTCATTGCCTCAGATGTGTATAAGCGTGATTCTATGTTTTATCAAGCTATGCAAATCGGTACGATTGAAACGGTCGGTTTTTCCTATCGCATCCTAGAGGATTATCCAAACAAGCTCCGCGCGGTGACGCCGGAGCAAGTGCAAGCGGTAGCTAAAAAGTATTTGCTACAAGATAACCTGACGATTGCCACGCTCGATCCACAACCGATGGATCCTAATGCAAAGCCGCAGGGCAAGCCACACGTTCACTAATCTGTGTAGAACTTTAAGGTAATCCATAATGAGCTTAAAAATGATCCAAAAAACGTTAGTGCTGAGTTTCGCGATGCTGATGATGAGTCTAAGCGCAGAGGCTGGTGTCAAGATTCAACAGTGGCAAACAGCGACCGGCGCAGAAGTCTATTTTGTAGAAAACCACGACTTGCCAATTGTTGATCTAAGCGTTAATTTTTCTGCCGGCAGTGTTCGTGATACCGCTGAAAAGTCTGGGTTGGCAGGCGTTACTCGCTATTTGATGGCCCTGGGCGCGGCGGGCATGAGTGATGAAGTGATTTCTAATAAAATGGCAGATATTGGCGCTATCCTTGGTGGCGAGTTTAATTCAGATCGGGCGACTTTTAAGTTGCGCACATTAAGTAACGCGCGTGAGCAGACGCAAGCCTTGGATGTGTTTGTTAAAGTGCTACAGAAACCAGATTTTCCGCAGGCAGTGCTAGACCGTGAAAAGGCACGTATTATTGCCGGCTTGCAGGAGTCTGCCACCCAACCAGAAAGTATTGCTAACAACGCTTTTATGGCTGCGCTCTATGGCAAGCACCCCTATAGTTTGGACGAAAGTGGTGAAGTTGAAACCATAAGCAAAATCAATCGTGAAGATCTACAAGCATTTTATGCCAAGCATTACGGGGCTAAGGGTTCAGTGATTGCGATGATGGGAGATTTGACCCGTGAACAAGCCAATCAAATAGCAGAAAATATCAGTGGCAACCTACCCAAGGCTAGTTCGCTAGAGCCTATTGCTAGCGTCACTTTACCTACGCAAGCCATCGAGCAACGTATTGCACATCCTGCATCACAATCCCATATTTTGCTTGGCTACCCTGGCATTAAGCGTGGTGATGCCGATCTATTTCCCTTGTATGTCGGCAACTATATTTTAGGTGGCGGTGGCTTTGTATCGCGATTAACGGAAGAGGTGCGCGAGAAGCGTGGCTTGGTTTATAGCGTTTACAGTTACTTTATGCCGATGGCTGAGTTAGGCCCATTTCAGATCGGATTGCAAACCAAAAAAGAACAAGCAGATGTGGCGCTAAATTTAGTACGTGAAACCTTCGATAAATTTCTTAAAGATGGGGTCACAGAGAAAGAACTTACTGCGGCCAAAGCCAATATAATTGGTGGCTTTCCGATGCGTATTGATAGTAATACCAAAATTTTAGATTATTTAGCCATGATAGGTTTCTATCATTTGCCGCTTAACTACCTAGATGAATATAACGGCAATGTCGATAAAGTGACGGTAGCACAAATAAAGGAGACCTTTAACCGCAGACTTAAGCCAGAAAATTTTGTCACCATTGTAGTGGGTGATCCTAAGATCCAGTAAATTTTCATCACCAAAGCGTTTCTAGCATTTAGCTTGCGTTGAATGCGCTCATGTAATTGGTAGTAAAATGCAGCTCAAGATTAATATATAGCAAGCTGCATGTAACTATGAGTGATAAAAAGTTAAACACGGTACGCATTAATGCCGGAGAATGGCGTAGCCGC
>CAIRXI010000109.1 GCA_903882525.1 uncultured Pseudomonadota bacterium
AAAGTGCCAAACGCAGCAACCATGTTTGCTTTTCTAAATTACGCTTGATCATGAAGTAGAAGGATGCGGCAAATATAAAGAACATCAGGAAAGCCATCGCCACCATGACTCTGAAAGACCAGAATAGGATAAATACATTAGGAATGGTATCAGTAGCCGCTTGATGAATTTGCGCTTCAGTCGCATCTGTTACATTTGGCGTATATTTCTTAAGAAGTAAACCGTAGCCTAAATCCTGCTTAGTCTTTTCAAATGCAGCTATGGAGACTTCAGATTTATCTCCACTCTTTAGCCGCTGCAGATCGGCATAGGATTGCATGCCATTACGAATTCTCGATTCATTTTGTGTTTTAATTTCTGACAAGCCTGTGACTTCTTCATCTAATGAACGTGTGGCAATGAGACCCATGAGATAAGGTACTTTAATTGCATAGTCAGTGCGTCCTTCAGCTTGATTGGGTAGGCCGAAAACAGTGAAGGATGCGGGAGCGGGTTCTGTATGCCACTCAGATTCAATTGCGGCTAGTTTTGCTTTTTGCACCTCGCCGGTAGTGTAGCCAGACTCATCACCCAAGATAATGACGGATAGAATTGAAGCTAAACCAAAGCCGGAGGCAACTGCGATGGATCTAAGCGCAAAGCCAATATCACGTTTTTTGAGTAAGTACCAAGAGGAAATGCCTAGAACAAACATTGAGGCTGTTGTGTAACCGGCGGCTACTGTATGCACAAATTTCACTTGCGCCACAGGATTGAAAATAAGCGCGGCAAAACTAGTCATTTCCATACGCATGGTTTCATAGTTGAATTCAGCACCTACCGGATTTTGCATCCAACCGTTAGCAATCAAAATCCACAGTGCTGATAAATTTGAACCTAAAGCCACTAAGAACGTAACCATTAAATGCTTCTCTTTGGAGAGCTTATCCCAGCCAAAGAAAAAGAGTCCTACAAAGGTAGATTCTAAGAAGAACGCCATCAAGCCTTCAATGGCTAATGGCGCACCGAATATATCCCCGACATAATGTGAGTAATAAGCCCAGTTGGTGCCAAACTGAAACTCCATGGTTAAGCCAGTAGTTACACCCAGGGCAAAATTAATACCGAATAACTTCCCCCAAAACTTGGTCATATCCCGGTAAATCTGCTTCCCCGTCATGACATAGACGGATTCCATAATGACTAGAATCCACGACAGGCCGAGCGTAAGAGGGACGAACAGGAAATGGTAAAGCGCGGTTGCACCAAATTGCAAACGGGAAAGATCGACAACTTCAGCAGAAGGTAACATAAAGTAAAAGCCTATTTAATTAGATTGGTTCAATATCATTCGTGTAACGGCCAATTGCCTTGCATCCTTAGCAAGTGGGTGTGAAAAACATAGTAACCACAGTAACCATAGCAAAATCACTTTAATCAAAAGGACAATGGTAACTTCAATAACTAATTGCCCAGATTTCCTAGATTTTTTTAGGTTCTTTAAGTGATCAATATAGCGGTTTATCATTGATTAGACTTTACCTTGTTCCATACAGCATGCTCTTCAGTTCTCTAATTAAAGGATGCATCTATGGCAATTTCACAGACTTTAATAACAAACGTACTCTACACCGATTACATTAACTTAATAAACGGATTATTCTTGTATAATTGACCAATCTAATTGGTATTAAATTAATCTCTGGGAATCACATATTCTATGCACATTACTTTAAGGCAGTTACAAATTTTTGTTGCTATTGCGCAAAATGGAGGTACTACAGCCGCTGGAATGCAGATTGCTTTATCACAATCAGCGGTCAGCGCATCTATCGCAGAGCTAGAGCGTGTATTGAACGTATTGCTCTTTGACCGTATCGGTAAGCGCCTCATACTTAACGATCACGGGAGGGCGATGTTGCCGCAGGCGGTGTCTCAACTTAAAAGTGCCGAGGATCTTGAACAGGGTTTTCTTAGTGACGGTGCAAGTTTGCTGGTGATTGGAGCAAGTTTAACCATCGGGAACTATTTACTACCTCGGCTACTAGCTGATTATTGGCGTTCACAAGGA
>CAIRXI010000110.1 GCA_903882525.1 uncultured Pseudomonadota bacterium
CAAATTTCAGGTGAAATTAAGGTCACTGTAGCATTCGCTTTTAACAAGGCGCCCACTTTACGCACAGCGACATCACCACCGCCGACAACCACGCAGAGACGATCGGTAATGTTAATAAAGATGGGGAGTGCTTGCATACATAGCGTACCTTGATTGTATCTAGTCTATTGATTTGACGTCATTTTACCTTGCTCTCATCAATTTTACGTTAAGCATCATGATCAAATGCGCTAAAATGCTGTTTTAGCCACTGTATGTTGATGCCTTGAATCCCACTGAAAATAATTTGACCCCTGACACAACTACTCTCACAGTTAATTTGGCTGCACCGAAAAAGATTTTCATTAAAACCTTTGGTTGCCAGATGAATGAGTACGACTCATCGCGCATGGCCGATATGTTAAAGGCATCAGACGGCATGATAGAAACCTCAACCCCTGAAGAGGCTGATGTGATATTGCTCAATACCTGCTCAGTGCGTGAAAAAGCAGAAGAAAAAGTATTTAGTCACTTAGGCCGTTTTATTCCACTGAAAAAAGCCAATCCAAATTTGGTGATTGCCGTTGGCGGTTGTGTCGCCTCACAAGAAGGCGAAAACATCATCACGCGCGCACCTTATGTTGATGTGGTGTTCGGCCCGCAAACCCTGCACCGTTTACCGCAAATGATTAAAAGTAGCCAAAGTAGTGGTCAATCGCAAGTGGATATTAGCTTTCCTGAAATTGAAAAGTTTGATCACCTGCCACCACCGCGCGTAGAAGGCGCTAGTGCTTTTTTAAGCATTATGGAAGGTTGCAGTAAATACTGTAGCTTCTGCGTGGTGCCGTTTACCCGTGGTGAAGAAGTGTCGCGCCCATTTTCTGACATTCTGACTGAAGCGGTTCAACTGGCAGCACAAGGCGTTAAAGAAATCACCTTGCTCGGGCAAAACGTGAATGCCTACCGTGTAGACTATGATGGTGTCGAGGCTGACCTAGCACTATTGATTGAGTTGATTGCAGAAATTCCACAAATTGAGCGCATACGCTTTACCACTAGCCACCCGAACGAAATGAATCAACGGCTGATTGATTGCTTTGCCAATACGCCGAAACTAGCGGTTCAGTTACACCTGCCAGTGCAAGCGGGTGCCGACCGCGTGCTAATGGCGATGAAGCGTAATTACACAGCCTTGCAATACAAATCAACCATAAGAAAACTACGCTCAGCCAACCCAAACTTAACCTTCACCTCTGACTTTATCGTTGGCTTCCCTGGTGAATCCGAGACCGAATTTGAAGCTACCGCAAAATTAATGCAAGATGTAGGTTTTGATTACAGCTTTAGTTTTTTATATAGTCCACGCCCCGGAACCCCGGCTTCTTATCTGACAGATGACACCTCACAAGAAGTTAAATTGGCGCGCCTAAGTCAACTGCAAGCCATTAATGAAGCGCAAGGTAAGGCCATTAGCAGCGCAATGTTAGGCTCAGTGCAACGCGTATTGATTGAAAGCGCCTCATGGAAAGATAAGAGTGAACTGGCTGGAAAAACGGATAATAACCGTATTGTTGATCTTGTAGGCCCAACCAACCTTATTAATCAATTTGTGAATGTGCTGATTACTGACGTAGCCAATCCACGCCGGTTACGTGGCGAAATTATTACTGACGCCTTATAG
>CAIRXI010000111.1 GCA_903882525.1 uncultured Pseudomonadota bacterium
ATAAGCTTTCAACCAAAATAATTCGTGAAAACCAAACGATATCGGTTGAAGACTTGAATGTTGCTGGAATGGTTAAGAATCATCATTTAGCAAAATCGATCAGTGATGCCAGTTGGAGTGAGTTCACTCGAATGCTGGAATATAAAGCAGGGTGGTATGGTAGAAACCTAGCGAGTATTAATCGCTACTACCCCTCTAGCCAACTTTGTTCAGCTTGCGGTCACTATGGAGAGAAGAAGGCGTTAAACGTTAGATCATGGTTATGTGCTAAATGTGGCGCTGAACATGACCGCGACATTAACGCTGCAATCAATATCAATACCGCAGGGCTTGCGGAAATTGGGTTAAACCCGAAAGTCTGTCAGATATGAATGTTGCTGTAAGAACATTCAGGGCAGAAATCAACATCGTGAGGTGTTGGAATCTCCTTCCTTTAGGTGGGAGAGGATGTCAATAGCGAACAACTTCTTTCAGTTGATCTAATATGGCCGGGTTATCTAGGGTAGAAATGTCGGAAGTGATTTCCTCTCCCTTAGCAAGCGATCGTAATAATCTACGCATAATTTTGCCAGAGCGCGTTTTAGGTAGATTGTCACCAAAGCGAATTTCATCAGGCTTAGCGATAGGGCCAATCTCTTTGCCCACCCAGTCACGCAACTCAGCGATAATTTTTTTCGCAGCTTCACCTTCAGGGCGTGCGCCTTTAAGGACCACATAAGCGACTACAGACTCACCTTTTATATCGTGCGGCTTTCCTACTACGGCAGCCTCAGCTACCAATGGATTGGCTACTAATGCCGACTCAATTTCCATGGTGCCTAAGCGATGACCTGACACATTTAATACATCATCAATGCGACCCATAATGGTGAAATAGCCAGTGACGGCATCACGAATCGCGCCATCGCCGGCCAAATAAATTTTCCCACCTAAGTCTTCTGGGAAATAGCTGGTTTTATAGCGCTCTGGATCGTTATAAATAGTGCGGATCATGGACGGCCAAGGTTTTTTGATGACCAACAGCCCGCCGGTCCCCCAGGGCACGTCTTTGCCAGTTTCATCCACCACATCTATATCAATGCCAGGAAATGGAAGGGTGCATGAGCCTGGCACTAATGGTGTAGCGCCAGGCAATGGCGTAATTACGCAACCACCAGTCTCGGTTTGCCAAAAGGTGTCAATAATTGGACAACGACTGCCACCTACTTGCTCGTAGTACCACATCCATGCCTCAGGGTTAATTGGTTCGCCTACTGAGCCTAATAAACGTAAGCTAGATAAATCGTAGTTTTTAGGATGTGTGGTAGGTGTTGTTTCTGCGGCCTTAATAAGCGAGCGTATGGCGGTAGGTGCTGTGTAAAAAATGGATACATTATGTTTAGCAATCATTTGCCAGAAACGACCGGCATCTGGGTAGGTTGGAATACCTTCAAACACGACTTGTGTCGCGCCAATCGCCAGTGGGCCATAAGTCACATAGGTGTGACCGGTAATCCAGCCCACATCAGCAGTACACCAAAAAACATCATCGTCGTGCATGTCAAACGCCCAGCGCATGGTGTTCATGGCGTGAAGTAAATAACCTGCAGAGGCATGTTGCACTCCTTTAGGTTTGCCAGTGCTTCCTGAGGTGTAAAGCAGAAATAGTGGGTGTTCAGCATTGACCATTACAGGCTCACACTGACTTGAAACGCTCTCAATCAAATCGTGCCACCATATGTCGTGCTGTTTACCGTTTGGATTCCAAGTAATATCTAGCCCAGTTTTTTTAAGCACGACTACGTGTTGTAAAGTTTCACAGCCCCCCATGGCAACGCCTTCATCTACCGCTTGTTTGAGTGGTAAGGTTTTGCCGCCACGATATTGACCGTCAGCGGTAATAACGGCAGATGCCCCGGCATCATTGATGCGTTCATGTAAGCTCTTAGCCGAAAAGCCACCAAACACCACTGAGTGAATTAGACCTAGTCGTACGCACGCTTGCATGGCAACAATAGCCTCTATCCCCATTGGTAAATAGATGATCACGCGGTCACCCAGTTTGAGGTTAAGCTTTTTTAGGCCATTAGCAAATTGGCAAACCAATGCGTGTAACTCTTTGTAAGTAACTTTTTTAACATCACCGCTATCGGCTTCAAAAATAATAGCGACTTTGTTAGGGATGGTATTAAGATGTTTATCTAAACAGTTGGCGGAGACATTAAGCTCACCATCTTCAAACCATCTGTAAAATGGTGCGTTGTCTTCATTTAGGGTTTTAGTGAAAGGTTTATTCCAGACTAATAGTTCTCGGGCAAGTTTTGCCCAAAAGCCTTGATAGTCAGCGCTAGCCTCAGCGCATAGCTGATGGTAGGCGGCCATGCCAGAAACATTGGCGGATTTAACAAACTCTGCACTGGGTGCAAAAACTCGATTTTCATGCATAACGGATTCAATTGACATGCAACTCCCCTAACGATGCTTAACGCATTTATAATTTGATCAGCTTATGTAATTAATTAAGCGGTGGCAACCTTAAAGTACACACTTAAAAAAATGATGCTAACACTTGATATGATTCTATCAGAAAACCACGCCCAGTCTAGTGATAGGGCTTATGTGCGCCATGCGGTAGCCTGCAGCCCATTTGTGACTAGGTTGTTCACGAAAGACGCCACTTTATTGAGTGATTTGCTAGTTAATCTGCATCTAGAGTATCAGTTAGCTGACATGGAATTCTTCATTACTCAGCAAAATATTGTTGATGAAATCTCATTAAAATCTGCTTTACGCCGTTTACGTCAGCAGGTGATGGCAAGAATTATCGTTAGAGACCTTAATCAGTTAGCAAGTTTAGATGAGGTTTTACGAACAGTTTCACACTTGGCGGAACTGGCAATCAATACCGCAATTCAGTTTCTAACAAGTTGGTTAGGCGCGCAGTATGGTCAAGCTACTAATAGTGCAGGGCAGATTCAAGACTTAATTGTTGTCGGTATGGGGAAACTTGGCGGCTATGAGCTTAATGTGTCATCGGACATTGATTTGATTTTCGCCTACGAGGACGAAGGAGAGACCAACGGAAGTACGCGGATTAGCAACCAGGAGTTTTTTACACGCTTGGCAAAAAAGCTGATTGCGGCCATTGATGAAATTACTGAAGACGGTTTTGTGTTCAGGGTCGATATGCGCTTGCGACCATTTGGCGGTGAAGGCGCTTTAGTGAGTAACTTAGATGCGCTTGAAGATTACTATCAAAACAATGGTCGCGAGTGGGAACGCTACGCATGGATTAAAGGCCGTGTTATTGCCGGCAATAGTCAAAAAATAATCGCCGTACTCAAGCCATTTGTATTTAGGAAATATTTAGATTTTGGCGCCTTTGCGAGTATGCGTGATTTAAAAATACAAATTAAGCGTGATGTAAACAGCAAGGGCATGCAAGACAATATTAAGCTAGGTAGTGGGGGCATCCGTGAGATTGAATTTATCGCACAGGTCTTTCAGTTAACACGTGGCGGGCAAGACCTTAGCTTACAAGTGAAACCTACCCTGACAGTATTAGCCGTATTAAAAAGCAAGGGCCTGTTATCAGAGAATACGGTTGATGACCTTACCCAAGCCTATGTGTTTTTACGTAATTTAGAGCACCGTTTGATGTACGTAGAGGATGCACAAACACAGGAGCTGCCTAAGACAGCCGCTGCGAAGGCTCGTATTGCCCTGGCGATGTGCTTTCAAGATCAGCCTGACGTAAGTGCATGGGAGCAGTTTTTAGCGCAGCTCAATCACTATCGCTCACAAGTGCAGCAATATTTTGACCAAACATTCAGTGATGCTAATGCCGATGCAGATGTTTTGGAGTTGGAGCAGTCTATTTGGAATGGAACTATTCCTGAGAACGAGGCGCTAGAAGCTTTAAGCGATATGGGTTTTACGCAGGTAAAGGAAACCTTGCGTCGACTGCAAATGCTACATCAAGCCAGTCGATATCGGCAGTTGCCAGAATTAAGTCGGCAGCGCTTTGATGCGCTGATGCCTTTGGTGATTTCGCAAGCGGCAACGGCTCAAAACGCAGATGAAACGCTGCTACGGGTTACAGATTTGCTTGAAACCATCTGCAGACGCGCCAGTTATTTAGCGTTACTAGCCGAGCATCCGCAAGCCATGCGTTTGGTGGTGAAGTTGTGTAGCAGTAGTCCGTGGTTGGCTAACTATTTAAATCAGCACCCCATATTGCTTGATGAAGTATTGACTATGGATGGATTTGCTACTACAGCGCAATCGCAACTAGCTTATGCTCAACCTAATTTCAAGCTATTGCGTACCGAGTTGTTGCAACGCTTAGCCCTCGCCGAGGGTGATGTCGAACGGCAAATGGATATCATGCGTCACTTCAAACATGCAAATGTTTTCCGCTGTGCAGCGCAAGATATTAACGGTCAATTAGCGTTGGAAACCCTTTCTGATTACTTAAGCGGGTTGGCGGAGTTGATTTTAAGTGTGAGCTTAGAAACCATCTGCAGACGCGCCAGTTATTTAGCGTTACTAGCCGAGCATCCGCAAGCCATGCGTTTGGTGGTGAAGTTGTGTAGCAGTAGTCCGTGGTTG
>CAIRXI010000112.1 GCA_903882525.1 uncultured Pseudomonadota bacterium
AATCAAAACCGCCCGCTTTCATTCAGCAACAGGAGTGAACTTTGCTCCGTTGTTGCGTGGGACTGCCCCTGCGGCAGACCCACCTCTTGCCTCAAAGCTGGTTCGGAATTCGGCTAAGAGGGGGAATGCGCGGGCAAATGTTCACGTATTTTGCGAATAGCGACAGGATCAAAGTTAGGTGCTTCAGTGATGCATAGCGCATCGTACTCACGCATCGTGGTCTTCCCAATGACACCCGCTTCTTGCATACCAGTAGCAGCGGAATGTATCGCTTCAAAAGCATCACTTTTAAATTTTCTTTGTGCAGTCATTGCAAATCTCCGTTAAATTTTTGCTGGCAAGTTGCTTAGCTATATCTTCATCCGACTGCAAGCCGTAATCTTTAGCCAACTTTTTAAATCCCTTTAATTCTTCTTTGCTAATATTTTCCTGATTGGCTTTAGCAAAGAGGAAAGTGAAAAACCAATAAGTACTAATCTTAGACAATACAATCGAGCGATGCCTATTTTCATTCAACCGCTTTTTAAAAACATTACCACCAAGATCAGCATCCCACTGACCCGCATTCATTTCCAGAATGGCTTCACATAGTTCGCTATCATGAATGCCAGCCTTGTCTGCATGCTTAGTAAACCATGCCGTCTTGAACGCTCGCCGATCCTTATGAAGCTCATTTTTTAACATCTCTAATCCTATCACTTAGTGTGGTATATATCAAGCCAATATTTGATCAGAAATGCTATGTGACGTTTAAAGCCTAACCTTACGTTCTAAATAATGTAATTATTATTAATTGGCGAGGCTTGCAACCTCTCATACGGCATTAGTAAGTCTTGCTACTCTATTCTAAATTTGATTGCTTCCACGGGGTTAGTTGCCCTAATGGGATAGTGCTTATGCTCATAAGTTTCGATAAGAGTCACAAGCGCATCCATTTCATTGGCTTCTAGTGTGCCCTCATGCGCCTGAAATATGATCTCAAGACGCTTTAGTGCAATGCGCAAGTCTTCATCGTTTTTAATTGGTTTAGTTTCCATTAGCGTTCTCCATGTCAACTTGATTGTAATCAATTATTACTGAAAATTGTTTGGATACATTTTACAGATGCGGTTTCGGAGATAAGTCAATTCGAAATATTGAGAGATGTTTCTTGCCTCTGTCGTATGACTATTAATCATAGCTGAGGGAGTCATATTTGCCGAGTTATAAATAACCGCCATCAGGTATAATTCTTGACTATGATACAAACTCTCACTTTAGCGCTAGTTGCAGCCATCTTTTTATTACTGATGTTGCAAACTTGGCGCGCCGGTCAGCGCGATAAGAGTCAACTTATTTTGCAACAATTAGAAGATAAGCATCGCGCGATGCTGCTCGACTTTAACGACGGTTTAAATAAGCTGGGTGATCGATTAGGTTTATCTTCCAACGACAGTGGCGAGCGTTTGCGTTTAATTGTTGCAAACGAACTGCAGGCCACGCGTGATGCCATGCAGGCATTACAGTTGGCGCAGAATGCCAGTTTGGCGCTGACGCGAGAAACCGTGCTAGAGAAGTTGCATACGACCTTAGCTGAGCAGGGCAAGGCCGAGCAAGAGCTGATTCAATCCACGATGCGTCACGCCACTTTGCAATTGGTCGCTACCATTGATAATTTAGCCAAAGTGGTAGATGGGCGTTTAGAGCAAATTGGTGGCAAGGTTTCTGAACGTTTGGATGAAGGCTTTAAGAAGACCAATCAAACTTTTATTGATGTCATGGCAAGGCTTGCGACGATTGATGAAGCGCAAAAGAAAATTGATGGCTTAACCACCAACGTGGTGAGTTTGCAGGAGTTGTTGGGGGATAAGCGCTCACGTGGCGCTTTTGGTGAAGTGCAGTTAGAAGCTTTGGTGCGCAACGTCTTGCCGGTGAACTCATTTGCGATGCAATATACTTTCCCCAATGGCACGCGTGCTGATTGTGCATTGTTTTTACCAGATCCCACTGGAACGGTGGCGGTTGACAGTAAGTTTCCACTTGAAAATTACCATCGTATGATGGACAGTAAATTAAGCGACGCAGAGCAGTTGCTGGCAGAGAAGCAATTTAAGGTTGATGTTAAAAAGCATGTCGATGATATTGCCAATAAATACATCATTTCTAATGTCACCTCCGATGGCGCCGTGATGTTTATTCCAGCCGAAGCGGTCTTTGCGGAGCTACATGCCTACCATCACGATGTGATTGAATATGCGATGAATAAGCGCGTGTGGGTCGTGTCGCCCACCACCCTGATGGCGGTTCTTAATACGGCACGTGCAGTGCTTAAAGACGTCGAAACGCGTAAGCAGGTGCATGTCATTAAAGAGGAGTTGGGTAAGCTCAGTAAAGATTTCGGTCGCTTTGATCAGCGTAT
>CAIRXI010000113.1 GCA_903882525.1 uncultured Pseudomonadota bacterium
GTTGCTGGTTTAGGTTTAGGCGTTGAGATCTCTGTAGCCGGCGGTGTTAAAGCGTCAACTACACAACAAGTTAAAGATGCTGGTGCGACTATCATTGTAGCGGGTGCTGCAATTTACGGCGCAACAGACCCTGCTGCTGCAGCTGCTGAAATTACAGCAATTGCACACGGCGGTTCAGCGAGTGCTGGTGGTGTTAAAAAATACCTACCTTGGTTAATTGCTGCAGCTGTTTTGGTTTTACTATTCACTTTGCTTGGTGGCAAAAAAGCTGAAGAAGCAGCTCCTGCTGTTGAAGCGGCTCCTGCTGCTGAAGTAGCTCCTGCTGCTGAAGCTGCACCAGAAGCTGCACCTGCTGAAGCTGCAAAATAATTAGATGTTAATCATCTTGCAATATCATCAGTATTGTTGATGTCGCAAAGAAGTCTAATTAGCGCAAGCTAATAAACGCAAAGCCTAGTAAAGATAAATTAACATCTTGCTAGGCTTTGTTTTTTATTGATCAGCTTATTTGGTCTGCTTGCATCTGCTTTAGGTTAAAATATGTCCCTAATACAGTTTTAAACTATTTCATTTAAGTGATTCTATATGCGCGCAGCTGAAGTAATAAGAAATACCCTAGAAACAAAAATTACCGCCTCAATTAATTTAGACGGGACAGGATTGACACAGCTCAATACTGGCTTGGGATTTTTAGATCATATGCTTGATCAAATTGCTCGTCATGGCTTGATGGATATTCAGGTGCATGCCAATGGTGATTTACATATAGATGCGCATCACACAGTAGAAGATATCGGGATTACACTCGGCCAAGCCTTTGCAAAGGCTGTAGGTGATAAAAAGGGCATACGCCGTTACGGACATGCTTACGTGCCGTTAGATGAAGCGCTGTCACGTGTGGTACTGGATATTTCTGGCCGCCCAGGCTTAGCTTTTGGCTGCGTGTTCACCCGTGCCGCAATTGGTACGTTTGACGTGGATTTAATCCATGAATTCTTTCAGGGTTTTGTGAATCACGCCAATATTTCCCTGCATATAGACAATCTAAAAGGCCAGAACTCTCACCATCAGGCCGAAACAATTTTTAAAGCATTCGGACGCGCATTGCGGATGGCCGTAGAGTTAGATTCGCGTATGGAAGGCATGATGCCCTCTACAAAAGGTAGCTTATAAGTCTTGATAACATTCAACCCTATAGGCCAAAGCTATAAAAAAGCATGAAGAAAATTGATATTGCAGTAGTTGATTATGGCATGGGCAATTTACGCTCAGTCTCCAAAGCCCTAGAGCATGTTGCGCCTACAAAAACAGTGCTGGTGACTAGCGATCCTGAGCAGTTGTTAAATGCCGAGCGCGTGGTATTTCCGGGTCAAGGTGCGATGCCTGATTGTATGCGTGAACTTGATGCACGTGGACTTCGTGAAGCCGTCTTATTTGCGGCTAATAATAAACCATTTCTAGGAATATGCATTGGATTGCAGATGTTGTTCGAGCATTCTGAAGAAGGTAATGCTGCTGGCTTAGGTTTGTTTAAAGGTGAAGTGAAGCGCTTTGCGTTGGCAGATATGCATCTTAGCAATGGTGACAAGTTAAAAGTGCCACATATGGGCTGGAATCAAGTATATCAAAGCGCAAACAATGGAGAAGAGCCACACGCATTATGGCAAGGCATTGCTGATGGCGCTAGATTTTACTATGTACATAGCTATTATGTGCAGCCGGCTGATGTTAGCTTAACTGCTGGATTTAGTGAGTATCCAAATCGATTTACCAGTGCGATTGCAAGTAATAATTTATTTGCTGTACAGTTTCACCCAGAAAAAAGTGCAAGTGCAGGTTTGCAATTGTTAAGCAATTTTGTAGACTGGCAACCGTAATCATTGCCGTATTTTTTAACCCCTCTTTTTTGTTTGTAATTTTTTAAATACCTACTATGTTAATTATCCCAGCAATTGATCTCAAAGACGGCCATTGTGTCAGACTTAAACAAGGCTTAATGGAAGAGTCCACAGTA
>CAIRXI010000114.1 GCA_903882525.1 uncultured Pseudomonadota bacterium
GAGCTATGCCTGATTGGATGGGGTTAGTAGAGATACAGCGAAAATAGCGAATGTCTTCAACTGGCCCATAACAGACTAACGCTCTACTAATCGCGCTACCTCTAAGCAGACGTCCGCAATGAAAAGGGCTGGAATTTACTCCAGCCCTGCATCCTTTCAGTTATTTTGTGTCAATAGCGTAGTAACCCCCTGGTGCCAGTTTTAGTGCATGGACATGCGTTTTAATGTACCGTCTTTATCAATCAGCTTGTGTTTTATTGCGCCTAGTATATGCAGTCCAATCACAACTAAAATCACAATACCAATCACTTCGTGCGCTTCTTTGAAAATTTCGCGCATCGGGTTGTTGTCCAAGCCTTGTACTAATGGTTTACCAAACCATTTAATACCATACTTGCTGTAAGTGGCCAT
Source organism: uncultured Pseudomonadota bacterium (assembly GCA_903882525.1). GTDB lineage: Bacteria > Pseudomonadota > Gammaproteobacteria > Burkholderiales > Methylophilaceae > Methylotenera. The sequence goes on from CAIRXI010000114.1 coordinate 412, forward strand.
GATAATACCGCTCACTGGTAGCGCGATCATCAGTAGGTAAAGTAAGTGATGCGTGCCATTAGCGAGTTTTTGTTCCCACTCTTTGTAAGTTGTAAGTAATGCCGGTGGGCGGTGAGTAATGCGCCATAAAATACGTAAAGTGATCAGCGCCATGATGGTGACTCCGAATGATTTATGTAGATTGAAATAGAAAGTTCTAGGTGTGGCTTCAGCGGCGAGTTGCCAAGTATAGATCCCCCAGTTGAATATATCGTAAGCCATTTGCTTAGGTGCTTCTTTTGGCAAATCAGCCATATACCAGCCCAAGGCAAACATGCCGAAAATACAAAATGCGATTAGCCAATGTAAAACAACAGCGGTCTTGGTGTAACGTGAAGCACTATCCATGATGCGAATCCCTTAATTAAAAATCGTGATACTGTGACACTATTACATTAAATACGAATATGAGTATTATTATTGCAAATAATGAAGTTAGCAAGCTATTGAAAAGGCAATTTCTATGAAAAAAATAAATTTTAATATAAGACTTGCGCCTGCAATATCGGCATTATTTTTTTTACTATCTGCAACACAGGTACAGTCTGCTGATTTTGGGATTGAGGATTTAGGTAACGGTATCTATGTGCACCATGGGGCACATCTAGATATCGATACAGGCTACCAAGGAGATATTTGCAACATTAGCTTTGTGGTTGGCAGTCGTGGTGTTGCGGTGATAGATACTGGTGGCAGCTTGAAGGTAGGCAAGCAATTACGCGATGCGATTAAAGCCGTAACGCCATTGCCGATTTTATATGTGATTAACACCCATGTGCATCCCGATCACATTTTTGGCAATGGGGCTTTTGTTCAAGATAAACCTGTATTTGTTGGTCATGCAAAGCTAGGTGACACCATGCAATTGCGTCAAGAAGCCTATAACAAATTAAATATTAAGTACTTGGGCGCTGACGCAGTAGGCAGTGACATGGTAAAACCGAGCTTGGTGGTGTCAACTGGATCTAAATTAGACTTAGGTGATAGAAGCTTGCAGTTAACCGCCTATGTTTCGGCGCATACGGTGACTGACATTTCATTGATTGACAGCAAAACACAGACTTTATTTACCGGAGATTTATTGTTTATTGAGCGCACGCCAGTAATTGAGAGTGATATTAAGGGAGTAATTGCTGCCATAGATAGTTTGAAATCCTCCCAAGCCAGTCAGGTGGTGCCAGGTCATGGCCCGTTTACTAAAGATTGGATAGTTGCACTCAATAATGAGCGCCTTTATTTAGAGGCCTTGCTAACCGATATTCGAGCCAATATTAAAAATGGTGTCAGTATGGAAAAAACCATGGAGACGGCAGCAGCATCTGAAAAAAATAAATGGCTACTATTTGACGTGGCTAACCGACGCAATGTGAATACGATTTATCCAATCTTAGAATGGGAATAGGCGTAAAAAAAGCGGCTAATTGCCGCTTTTTTGTATATTCAACCTACGTTATTTCTTAAAGTTATCTAAGCTACAAGCAGTAATTGGGTTGACGTATAAAAGTAACAAACCACCGGCAATAGCCAAGTATTGCAAAACAGGCAGTCTAAGGATGAATGAAAGGATGACGATGTAGATTGCCATAATTAAGGCAAAAGCCTTAGTTTTATATCCTAATAATAGGGCCAGTCCACCAACTAAATTCATGAAAATAATCAATGGTGCAAAAATACCTGGTAAGCCTAAACTACCTAGTCCAGCTTGATATTCTTGGTAGCCTGTAGGATTGCTCATAAAGCCAACAATCAAGGCAATTACTTGTAATAGGAAAATTTGTGCCAGTAATACTCGTGCGGCTGTTGCTAAATATTTTTGCATATAAAACCTTTAATCATTAACTTGAAAAGACCAAGACGCATAATGCCTGTTACTGCCATAGCCCGCAAGGGGGTAAACCTTGCAACCTGAGTTCAGCATAGAAAAAGTCAGCTGGCAATCACACGCTTCATCATTAAAAATGGTGCGTGAGCGAGTCTTTATTGTTGAACAACAGGTCCCCATCGCGCTGGAGTGGGATGGTTTGGATCAGATGTCACAGCACTTGCTGGCAGTCAATGCATTGGGTGAGGCGATTGGTTGCGCTCGCTTGCTGGATGATGGCAGTATAGGCCGCATGGCAGTCCTTAAAGAATGGCGCGGCAAGGGCGTGGGGTCAGCAATACTAAAATCTGCGATTGCTATTAATCAACAACAAGACAAACGCAACATTAGGCTTTCAGCGCAAATGCATGCCGTCCATTTTTATGAGAAATTTGGTTTTGTGAAATGCAGCCCACCATATTTAGAAGCCAATATATGGCACGTAGATATGCGACTCGAAACCAAAATTGCTTAATGCATTATGATTCTATAAAATCCAGCTACTTAAAAATTTTAGCCGCAAGGTTTTAACCGTTTTTTATACATCAACATTCAAGGATAGGGTATGTCAAAAATTATTTTAAAAGCTGGCGAAGCAACAGTATATACAGAAGGTAAAGACGTTTCAGCAGCGATGCCAGAGATTTTAATCGGTAGCGTGGATGGTCCAGTAGGACAAGCATTTGCAAATATGATGGCGCAAAGTAAAGGCCATACCGCGATGTTTGCTGTGCGTGATATTAATCAATTGGTTCGCCCAGCTTGTATGATGGCGCCTAAAGTGACTTTAAAAGATAGTGCTAATATCGCCCTATTTGGTGGCTTAGTACAAGCAGCAACAGCCGATGCTATTTTGGATTGTGTGATTGAAGGCATTATTCCTAAAGATCAAGTCAATGACCTCTGTATTATTAGCTTGGTTTGGATTGATCCAGGTGCTGCAAAAGATCCAAATCTAGATAAAGCGGATATGTATAAAAATAACTATGACGCGACAAAGCTTGCAATTAAACGTGCATTAAATGACGAACCAAGTATTGATGAGTTGATTGCCAACCGTCATAAAATCAAGCATTGCATGTGGGAAGAGTCTTGGGATCAGAAATAGGACGAATTAATATTAGCATTTTCGGATAATTCCGATAGGTATAAAAAAGCGGCATTAAGCCGCTTTTTTTATACCTGACTGCCAGTATTTACGGTTTGGAAAGCCAGCCACGAGTCACTTGCAACAACAGCCAGCTTCTATGCA
>CAIRXI010000115.1 GCA_903882525.1 uncultured Pseudomonadota bacterium
ACCAAGCGAAGATATTGATTTCGCTACACTCAGTGAAACTATTAGTGGTAGCGCTGTATCTACTGTAATTAACATTCTTGTGGCTAACGGGCACTCTGTGAAACTGGCAATGAGCCAGTCGAAAATAGTACAAGCCAAAATTAACGGACGCAACCTTCTGGATCACGTCAGAGATTACGTTGTTGATGGGAAAGTGAAGTTAACTTTTGTGGCATTAACCTATCCAGAATCATTCCAAATTTATTTGAAGAAGTTGATTCTTAATCATTCCGAGGGTGCTGCAGGCGTTAACTTTAAAGTCCTGTCAGTGGCAGGTATTTTCGCTACAAAATCAATACTTATTGAAAAGCGCATCAAATCAAGAGATCTATTCGATATTGACTTCATGCTATGCACAGGAAAATTTAATATCGGCGATCTGTTGCAGTTAGCATCAACATTTGGTGAGAATGGTGAAGATTATGCAAAAGCCGTATTGACCGGCGATATTCCACTCGATTTAGACGATGAAGGCTTCTTTTCACTTGGCATTGATATTTCTATGAAAGATATCTATACAAGATTTACCCTAGCTATAAACGCGTACGAGGTTGCGTTAGCAAAAAATATATCAAGAAATCTTAAACCGATTTAGGTTTGACAATACTTCACTTGGCAAAGTGTATACACATCTGTATAGTTAAATTTTCTCACCTATTATTTGTAAAGAAGCTGTCATGCCTATATGCTTAAAGCGCAAGTTGTTAAAACGCAGTGTGTTGCAAACACTGGCTTTGTTTAGCTGTCTTGTTATAGGCAGCGCTTTTGCAGACGATCAGCCGAATTTAGCCAGCAAAGAGTGGCCTAGTTTTGGGGGTGATTTTAGTAATCAGCGCTTGTCACCATTGACGCAAATTAATCAAAAGAACGTGAAGAACTTACAGCTGGCTTGGCAGTTTAAAAGCGGCGTAGTCGCAAGTTTTCAAGCCACCCCTATCGTAACCAATGGCGTGATGTATTTAGCCTTGCCGTTTAATCATGTAGTGGCTTTGGATGCTAAAACAGGCAAAGAATTATGGCGCTATCAGCATGTACGCCGTGCTAACTGGAAAATGTGCTGTGGCCCAGCTAATCGCGGTGTAGCGGTTAGTGATGGCAAAGTCTTTATTGGTACCGTAGATGCACGCCTAATCGCGCTTGATGCTAAAAGTGGTGCCAAGGTTTGGGACATTGATGTCGCTGATGATACTGCGCTGACTGAAAGTACTAGCTCTTTAAGTAAAGCGGATGCTAAGAGCCATCAAGAAGCCTATGGCGGCACTGGGGTAGGGCTTGCTATGGCCCCTGTTGTATATCACGGCAAGGTAATCATTGGGATTACCGGTGTAGGCTATGGCTTACATGTTGATCAACCTAGATTGGATGCTCCACTAGGCGCGGTCATTGGGGTAGATGGGCGTTATGGCCGCCCTGGATTTTTGGCGGCTTATGATGTGAGTAACGGCAAACGCATTTGGCAGTTTGATACGATTCCTGCCCAAGGTTGGGAAGGAGTTTTTGCTGAAAAAACTTCAGATGGCATTACTTTAAATCGTGACGTGGCTGCAGAAAAAGCCAACATGAAAAATAATCAAGACGCATGGCGTTTTGGTGGTGGCTCCGCTTGGAGCACACCAGCCATCGATAATAAGACGAATACGCTATTCTTTGGCACTGGTAACCCTTCACCGCAAATGAATGATATTTCAAGACCAGGGGATAATTTATATACAGTTTCATTGGTCGCTTTAGATACAGAAACTGGTAAATTAAAATGGCATTATCAACAAGTGCCACATGATGTATGGGGCTACGATTTAGCCAGCCCACCAGTGTTGTTTAATTATCAGCATGCAGGGAAAAGCATACCAGCCGTCGGTCAAGCCAGTAAGACGGGTTGGTACTATGTGAATGACAGAGTGACCGGTCAA
>CAIRXI010000116.1 GCA_903882525.1 uncultured Pseudomonadota bacterium
GAGTCTTATTATCAAGAAACAGGCAGAGCTGGTCGTGATGGTCTACCCGCCAATGCTTGGATGGCTTATGGTTTAGGTGATGTCGTCAGTATGCGCAAAATGCTTGACTCAGGTGACGCTCCGGAACAGCGTAAGCAGGTGGAACGGCAAAAGCTAGATGCCTTGCTTGGCTTTTGCGAGTCCACTGCCTGTCGCCACCAAACCCTGCTACGCTACTTTGGTGAGCAACACCCAGGTGATTGTGGGCAATGCGATAACTGTTTACAGCCAGTAGATACCTGGGATGCCACGCAGGCGGCACAAATGGCTTTATCTTGCGTATATCGTACGGGTCAGCGTTTTGGTGTGGTGCATTTGATTGACGTATTATTGGGTAAAGTCACCCCAAGAGTAGCGCAATTCTCACATCAGGCCTTGAGTACATTTGGAATAGGCAAAGAGTTATCGCAACAGCAATGGAGTAGTGTATTTAGACAATTGGTAGCGGGTGGATTTTTAGAAGCCGATATTGAAGCCTACGGTGGTCTTAAACTCACCACTTTATCGCGTCCAGTGCTACGTAGTGAAACTGAAGTGTGGTTGCGTCGTGATAATGAAGTGGTCAAACGCAAAGTGAGTAAAGTTGGGCGTGGTGCTAATGCTAAAGAGGCATATGTGGCAGTGAGCGAAGATCCATTATGGTATCTGCTCAAAGACAAACGAACCGAATTGGCGCGTGAGCAAGGTGTGCCACCTTATTTGATTTTCCACGATAGTACTTTGTTGGAATTCCTCAATCGTAGACCGACCAATTTATCTCAAATGGCTAATATCAGTGGAGTCGGTCAAGCTAAGTTGGAGCGTTACGGGGAGGCTTTTTTACAGGTTCTTATAATCGCTAACTAAACGAACTCTGTGTATAAATAGCTAAACGTTATGATTGATTTTCTCTAAAATAATCGCCGATAACTCTTCAATAGAGCGGCTAGTCGAGTCTGCCCAAGTAATACCAGAGTTCAGCATTAGATTTTCTGCAGTAGTAATTTCTTTGCGACAATTGTCTAAAGATGCATATACGCTATTCGGTCTGCGCTCACTGCGAACAGAGTGAAGGCGCTCGGGTTTGATAGTTAGGCCGAATATTTTATCTAGGTGTTTGTGCAAAATCGCAGGCAAAGTACCGCGTTCAAAGTCTTCTGGAATCAGCGGATAATTAGCTGCTTTAATCCCAAACTGCATGGCTAGATAAATGCTGGTAGGGGTTTTTCCGCATCGCGAAACACCAATTAGGATGACTTGCGCCTCTTCAAAGCCGGAGTTCGTCATGCCGTCATCATGGTTCAACGTGTAATTAATCGCTTCCATGCGGTCGTGGTAGCTACTACGGGTAATGCTATGCGCAATACCTGATCCGGTCAGAGGCATTTGATCTAGCTCTTCACCTAATGGATCTATAAAAGTTGAGAATAGATCAATAAAGTAGGCATTGGATTGTTTAAGCGCATTACGCAGAGCAATATCACCCAATGACATGATTACCACTGGACGACCACCGTCTTGCTTGGTGACCTGCAGGATTTCCCCCTGTGCATGCTGAATTTTTAACAGCGTGTCAGTAAAAGGCAACCTTACCTGAGTAAAGTGTGTCCGTGGAAAATGCTCTAGTAACTTACCCAAGGCGCCGGCGGTAATGCCGGTACTGTCAGAAATAAAGAAAACGGTGCGATTTAGCATCTTTTCTATTATTTCTTAGTGAGTCTTTGCCATGTAGACACCACAGTATCAGGGTTTAATGACATTGATTGTATGCCTTCAGAGACTAACCATTCAGCGAAGTCTGGATGGTCGGATGGACCCTGGCCGCAGATGCCTACGTACTTACCTAAGCGATTGCAGGTGTTAATTGCCATTTTAATCAAGGCTTTCACTGCATCGTTACGCTCATCAAAACCGTCAGCCAATATGCCTGAATCGCGATCCATACCCAATGTTAATTGGGTTAGGTCATTTGATCCGATAGAGAACCCATCAAAGTAGGCTAAGAACTCTTCTGCCAATAAGGCATTGGATGGAATTTCACACATCATAATTAAACGCAGACCATTTTCACCGCGTTTTAGGCCGTTAGCAGCCATGATTTCTGTGACCGCTTTGGCTTCAGCCAGCGTGCGCACAAATGGAATCATCAATTCGACGTTCACCAAACCCATTTCATCACGTACTTTTTTCATGGCAGTACATTCCATCGCAAAGCACTCTTTAAAGTCTTCAGCCATGTAACGCGCAGCACCACGGAAACCTATCATTGGATTTTCTTCATCTGGCTCGTAAATCTCACCACCGACCAGCTTTTTGTACTCATTCGATTTAAAGTCTGACGTTCTCACAATGACTGGTTTTGGATAGAACGCTGCAGCAATGGTTGCTACGCCTTCAGCCACTTTGTCAATATAGAACTGTTTCGGACTAGCATACCCACGTGCGCGATTTTTAATGGTTTTTTGAATACTCGCAGGCATGGCATCCACATTTAATATGGCTTTCGGGTGTATTCCCACCATATTGTTAATTACAAACTCTAAACGGGCTAAACCTACGCCATCATTCGGGGTTTTAGCAAAACCAAATGCCATATCCGGATTACCCACGTTCATCATAATTTTGCATGGTGCAGGGGCAAGGGTCGCTGTGGCTTGGGTGCTCACTTCGAAATCAAGTGCGCCGTGGTAAACAAAACCAGATTCACCTTCAGCACAAGATACTGTGACGATTTCGCCTTCACGCAAAATGTCGGTGGCATTCACTGAACCAACGATGGCAGGAATGCCAAGTTCGCGCGCAATAATGGCTGCATGGCAAGTACGGCCACCACGGTTAGTCACCAATGCACTAGCACGCTTCATGACTGGTTCCCAGTTTGGGTCAGTCATGTCAGCGACTAACACATCACCAGGTTGTACTAAATGCATATCTGCTGGATCAAGCACGATACGCACAGGACCCACGCCTATTTTTTGTGTTACTGCGCGACCAACAACCAAAGGTGTCGCTGCATGTTTATTGAGTTTAAAAGTTTCAGTCACGTTGTTGGCTGACTCTTGTGACTTTACTGTTTCTGGGCGTGCTTGCAAGATATATAACTTATTATCTATGCCGTTTTTCCCCCACTCAATATCCATAGGGCAGCCGTAGTGCGCCTCAATGGTCATGGCGTAACGAGCTAACTCTAAGATATCTTCATTCGAAAGTGAATAGCGATCACTATCAGCGGCATCCACTTCAACCGTGTGCGTACTTTTCCCAGCGCGCGTTGCGTCTGAAAATATCATTTTAATCAGTTTAGAACCCATCGTGCGGCGCACAATCGCTGGTTTTCCTAAGGCTAACAGTGGTTTGTGAACGTAGAATTCATCTGGGTTAACCGCCCCTTGCACTACGGTTTCACCTAGGCCGTATGATGAAGTAATAAATACGACATCTTTAAAGCCGGACTCAGTATCTATGGTAAACATCACGCCGGCACAGCCGATATCACTACGCACCATTTGCTGGATACCAGCAGATAATGCTACGTCTGCATGGACGAAACCTTTGTGTACGCGGTAAGAAATAGCACGGTCATTATATAAAGAAGCGAATACTTCTTTAATCGCATGCAAGATGTTGTCTAAACCGTGAATATTGAGGAAAGATTCCTGTTGCCCAGCAAATGAAGCGTCAGGCAGGTCTTCTGCCGTGGCCGATGAACGTACCGCAAACGTAGCGCCATTGCCAGATTTTGCAATCAGCATTTCATAGTGTTCAGCTATGGCTTTATCAAGCGCTGCCGGAAAAGGTGCAGCCATAATCCAATCGCGCACTTGTTTGCCGCAAATTGCCAGCGCCTGCGTGTCATCTACATCGAGTTTGTCTAACTCAGCATTAATTTTTGCATCTAAACCATTTTGTGCTAAAAACTCTCGATAAGCGTCAGCTGTGGTCGCAAAGCCTGTTGGTACGCGGACACCCTTGGCCGACAGCTGAGAAATCATCTCACCCAAAGAAGCATTTTTACCGCCGACTGATGGCACATCTACATTACGTAAATTTTCAAATGGAATAACGTGGGCTGACATGATAGTTCCTTGATCTTGATAATCGAGTGATTGAATTTCAACTTTTTAACGCAAATTTCGTTAACACGCATGGTTGTTTTGCTGGGAGCTTTACTTCATTGCGTGTGACTAGGCTGGTTAATTTTTTGAGTTATTATTTGTAATAAGTTATTTTGCCTAAATATAAGTCTATTGTCACCTTAAAAACTGTAGTTTTCGATAAAAATGTTGTTAGTTTCTCGCCTTAAGCATGAATAGATTTCATACTTACATATGAAAAGATAAGTCGGTCAGCTAGAATAAGCACGATTAAGTCAGAACCATTGCAAGAAGCCCTTTTCCATTTTTAACGATGAGCCCATGTTAAACCCTGAGTTAACCCCCACAAAAGGTTGTGCTGAAACAGTCATACAAACGACTAAGATTTCTGTGTGTACCTCAGCGCGATTACATATGGGGTTTTTTGACTTGAACGGCGGGTTAGGGCGGAAGTTTGGTGGTATTGGACTTGCGCTAGATGCGCCGCAACTAGCATTAATCGCCAGTGCTAGTGAAACATCAGCACCATTATTGATTACAGCGTTAGGTGATGCTAACGCGTCCGTTGTTGCTAAGGCTACAAAGATTGCCAGTCAAATGATGACGCAATTGAAAATTAAAGGCCATTTGCACTTACATGTTGAGCAACACATTGCTGAGCACGCGGGCTTAGGTTCTGGCACACAATTGGCTTTAGCCATTGGGAGTGCTATTAGTCATCTTTATCATCTCAACTTAACCACCTTGCAAATTGCACAACTGACTGGTCGTGGCGCACGCTCTGGTATCGGCATTGCTGCTTTTAACGATGGTGGCGTTCTAGTCGATGGTGGGCGTGCTGTGGACGCGACGATAACTTCTAAGTTACCACCCTTACTGGCTCGCTATGATTTTCCTGACGCATGGCGAGTTTTATTGATTTTAGATAGCAGTTTTCCGGGTATTCATGGTGAAGAGGAGCGCTCGGCTTTTAATCAGTTGCCAGAATTTTCTGCAAACTTGGCTGCACATTTGTGTCGGCACGTATTGATGCAAGCGATGCCAGCTTTAGTCGAGCAGGATTTAACCGCATTTGGTCATAGTATTCAAGAATTACAAATGCATGTGGGTGATTATTTTTCACCTGTGCAAGGCGGCCGCTATGCCAGCCCGTTGGTAGCAAATGTACTTCAGCATTTACATCACATGGGTGTTGCCTGTTTTGGGCAAAGCTCATGGGGTCCAACCGGTTTTGCGGTTTTTGAAACCGATGAGGCAGCTCAAGCACACTTACAGCAACTCCAATCTAAATTTAGTGATTCAGCCCTAAGTTGGATGGTCTGCGGTGGGCGTAATCATTCGGCAATAATCAAATCTTTACCTTTGAAAGAAGCTTAAATTTTATGGAAAAAGTTAGTATTTTGCACTTAATTACCGCGTCCAAAAATGCTAGTCCATTTGATGTGAATATGGGGTATGACGCAGGTTTTGATAAGGTAGTGTCGTACACCAATGTGGCCCTAGATGAAGTGGTTGGGCTTACGCAGGACGCAATTTTTTCACGCAGCCCTTCTGGCATCAAGCGCGAGGGGATATTTATTGGTGGGCGCGATATTGATCTGGCGATGCAGATGTTGAATTTAAGTAAAGGCGTAATGTTTAGCCCATTTACTTGTTCCGTATTTGCCGATCCATCGGGTGCGTTTACTACGGCGGCGGCAATGGTGGCTAAGGTTGAATTTCATCTTCATAAACACTTTGGATTAGATCTTAGTGGAAAAACCTTGAGCGTCTTTGGTGCCAACGGCCCCGTGGGTAGTTGCGCTGCCATTATTGCTGCGCTACAAGGCGCAACTGTTCAATTAGTAGCGCATCGAGCAATAGCTGAGCTTGAACAAAAAGTCTTGGCTTGGAATACGCAGTTTCAAATTAACCTGCAAGTCGTGGATGGAAGCTCAGAACCAGCAAAAAAACAGGTGCTGGAATCTACAGAGATTGCGCTATGCGCGGCTGCGGCTGGTGTACAGGTGCTAAGCGTAAATCATTTATCGGTAGCCAAACAATTAAAAATTGTGGCCGACGTTAATGCCGTGGCGCCATTAGGTGTCGCTGGGATATTGGTCAGTGCAGATGGCGTAAAGATTGAAGCAAGTGTGGCTTACGGCATAGGCGCTATGGCCATAGGCTCGCTTAAATATATAACGCAACAACAATTGCTCCAGCAAATGTTAAGCGCAGATAAGCCACAGATGTTTGAATTTATGGCAGCTTTTAAATTGGCGACCGCATTATTAAACCATTAATTCTAGTCATTGCATTGTCGGCACGGCCTTTTGTAGAGGCGGCCCAGCGTGCCGGTTATCGTGTTACTGCAATTGATGCTTATGCAGATGCGGAAACTTTGGCCTTAGCTGAACTTTCCGTAGCTGTGGCTTGCGATCAGCAGGGGTTTAATGCAAAAGCACTATTGACTGCTATCAATGGCTTGGATGCTAGTCAGTATTTAGGATTTGTTTACGGCAGTGGTTTAGAGGCGCAACCAGAACTACTCCAAAAAATCTCTACTAAGATACCTTTACTCGGGAACACTGCCGCTACAGTAGCTAAGATCAAAACAGCTTTTAGTTTCTTTGCCAGCTTACAGCAACTTAACATTCCTTTTCCTAACGTTGTTGAGTGCCTTCCTGAAGCGCCTAAACAGCGTTACTTGAAAAAATTTGCTGCAGGTAACGGTGGTACCCATATCAGTTGGGTTAAAAAAGCCAGCCAATCGTTAGGGTCAAACTGTTATTACCAAGAGCATATCAGCGGATGCTCTGTATCATTATTGTTTTTGGCAGACGGCAATTCAGTCGAAGTTGTTGGTTTTAATGAGCAGTGGTTGTCTCCTAGTGTAGCCATGCCATTTCGTTATGGCGGTGCGGTAAGTCAGCTTCACTTAGCCACTGACATCCAACAGCAACTTATTTCATCAGCCCAGAAAATAACGTTGACGTATGGTTTACTCGGTTTAAATAGTCTGGATGCCATTGTTTCTGAAGACATTGTCTATATACTTGAAATTAATCCAAGATTAAGTGCCACGGTTGGTTTGTATGCTGAATTCAATCTTTTGCAGCGGCATATATTAGCTTGTTTAGGGCAGTCGACAAGCGTTGCGATGAGCGTTAAAGAGGCCTCGGCTCATGCTATCGTCTACGCGCCTGCTGAGTTGATAATTACTAAGGGCTTGGCATGGCCCGATTGGGTTGTTGATATCCCTGATATAACAAATAAAAATGCAGTAATTAAAGAGGGTGACCCAGTTTGTTCGGTTGTCTCACAGTCCGCAGATGCAGAAAGTGCCAAGCAACTTGTTCAAACTCGCGTTAAACTGATACAGCAGTTATTAGAAGCTCATAGAGGAACCCATGTCCAACAACGCTGATATTGCATCAACCCTAGTGCTAACGCCAGCTCATTTAAGTGTCAATCAGCTCAGTGCGCCTTTGGTACGCCATTTGGTGCAACAGGCTGAGGTGTTGCAGGTGGGGGTGTCACAGCATGAATCAGGCTGCACTATGATTGATGCCGGAATTGTACATTTGGGCAGTGTGGAGGCCGGGCGGTTGATTGCTGAAATTTGCATGGGAGGGCTTGGTGATGTGCGTACGCTCCCTAAGCATAACTTTGCCGACCATCAATTCAACTTCATCAATGCAGGGAGTATTAGTGTCAGCTCTAAAAACCCTGTACTGGCTTGTTTAGCCAGTCAATATGCCGGCTGGGCATTAAGTCATGAAAAGTTCTTTGCCTTAGGTTCAGGCCCAGCGCGCGCTTTGGCCCAGCGTGAAGATTTGTTTCAGGAGTTGCAATACCTTGATGCGGCACCTAGCACCTGTATTGTGTTGGAAACTGGGAAAATTCCGCCACCAGAGGTGATAGAGAAAGTACTTCGGGACACACAAGTCACACCTGAAAATTTAACGATTATTTTAACGCCCACTACTAGTATTGCCGGTGTGGTGCAAATTGTGGGACGCGTACTGGAAGTGGCGCTTCATAAAGCACACGCGCTACATTTTCCATTAGGGCAGATTGTTAGCGGCACAGGTGTAGCGATTATTCCGCCAGTATCAACTGACTTTATGTCGGCGATGGGTCGCACCAACGATGCCATCTTGTTTGGTGGGCATGTGCATCTGCAGGTGACCGGTAGCGATGAGGCCGCAGCAGAATTAGCCAAGAATTTACCTAGTTGCGCCTCTAAAGATTACGGTAAGCCGTTTGCAGAAATATTTAAATCCTACAACATGGACTTTTACTTAATTGACCCATTGTTATTTTCACCTGCCAAGGTGACGATAATCAATTTAGACACTGGTCATGTATTTGAGGGTGGACAGTTAAACGCTGAGTTGATCGCGCTGTCATTTTCTAAGTCTTAAATGTTAATTGATATCAACGTGGCATTTTGAGAGTTCCTATATTCACAGATGATGCTGGCTGGCATGGTGAGCAGTTAAAGCTAGCTTTTGCCGAACGAGGTGTTGAAGCGATATTTGTTTCTTTGCAGAGCTGTAGCCTAGATATGTCGGGCACTCAGGCTGTAGTTGAGATACCGGGATTTGAATATGGGCAATTACCTAAAGCCGTTTTTGTTCGCGGCATCGCCGGAGGCACTTTGCAGCAGGTGATTACACGCCTAAATATTCTGCATATACTTAGTATGCTCGGTGTGCGAATTTACAATGACGTAAAGGCGATTGAGCGCACAGTAGATAAAACCATGACAAGCTTTTTGTTGCTTCATCATGGCGTGTCTACACCAGCAACGTGGGTATGTGAATCTAGGGCGCAGTTAGCGCAGATAAGGCTCAAGACTGAAAAAAGTAAGCAACAGTTGGTGCTTAAACCATTATTCGGTTCGCAAGGGCAGGGTGTCCGTAAGCTGTTGGCGGATGACGCTACGCCGGTGCCAATGCAGCAGTTCGTTGACGGTGTTTATTATCTGCAACAGTTAATCCACTCTGCCGAGGCGCCGCATGATTATCGAGTGTTTGTGATTGCAGGCCAGATCGTTGCTACGATGAAACGTGTCGGCCATGACTGGGTGAATAATGTGGCCGCAGGCGCTCGCTGCGAAGCTATAGAACCCAATGCAATCCTAAATCAGCTTGCCTTACAAGCTGCCAATGCACTCGAGATAGATTACTGTGGCGTGGATATTATTCAGGCGGTAGGTGGTGAGTATTTGGTGTTGGAAGTAAATAGCATCCCCGCATGGAAGGGCTTGCAAAGCGTGACAGACGTCAATATAGCCAAGCTTTTAGTAGATGATTTTATGAGTAAGGTGAATACTAATTGATGCGTAAGCAGTGGAGCGCAGCAACGTTGGCTGAAGCCTATCATTGGGCCTGTATGTCTGAACTGCAGGCTTTAAAACCTGGGAATGTTCACATATTTGCCGATGGTCATGGCATGACCATACAGGATTTTTTCAAAAGTGCAGACGCAACTGCGTGGCTAATTGCACAAGATCATATCGGTGTAGGCCAACGTATTTATCTTGCAGTTGAAGCCACGCAACAAGCCGTGGGTTTAAATACCAATTTAGGTTTAATCTTATTATGTGCCCCGCTTATACATGCAGCCTTGCATGCAAATCATCAGCTCAGCTTTACTGAGAATTTGCAGGCGACATTGGCGCAATTGACGATTGATGATGCGCGCCTAGTAGCGAGGGCTATTGTCTTGGCACAACCAGCGGGACTGGGAAAAGTGGCGACGCACGATGTGAATGATCAGCCGAATGTTAGCTTATTGGCGTTGATGGTTGCGGCCCAAGAGCAAGATCGGATTGCCTGGCAATATGCCAATGCCTACCAAGATATATTGGGTTTCGGTTTGGTTCAATACACTACCGCAATGTCGCGCTGGGATAATCGGGCGTGGGCTACCTGTGCCCTATATCTAAGTTTTTTGGCCTATCAGCCTGATAGTCACATCGTTAGAAAATACGGCATTAAGGTGGCGACAGAGGTGATGGTTGAAGCGCAAGCCCTAGAGATAGAGTTTAGTCTTTCCTCAAATCCAAAATTGGTGCAAAAGAAATTAAGAGCTTGGGATGCCTCTCTCAAAAGCCGAAATTTAAATCCAGGCACTAGCGCAGACTTAACAGTGGCTTGCTTACTAGCCAGTTGTTTGGTCTAACATCCCGGGTGTTCTTGCAATTAATAGCATTGGTCGGGTAACGACAGCTCATGAGTTTTAAGATATAATGTTGCACTAGATTTTGTATAAGACTTAAGCCAGTCAAATCAATAGCCGTTTAGCGGTAGTTTGTGCGAAAAGCTTAAGATATATTAGATAATTTTCAGGAGGCGTGTAATGGCAAGTTTATTAGAGCAATTAAAGACCATGACTACAATCGTGGCAGATACAGGCGATGTTGATGCAATCAAAAGCGTAAAGCCATATGATGCAACAACCAATCCATCTTTGATATTAAAAGCAAGTCAATTGCCATTATATGCACCACTAATTGATGCTGCGATTGCTTATGCAAAAGCACAAGGTGGATCTAAAGAGCAGCAAATCGATAATGCTGCTGATAAATTAGCAGTATCAATCGGCCAAGAAATCGTTAAAGAAGTGCCAGGTCGTATTTCAACTGAAGTTGATGCGCGCTTGTCATTCAATACGCCAGCGATGGTAGAAAAAGGTCGTAAACTAATTAAACTATACAACGATGCTGGCATCACTAATGACCGTGTATTGATCAAATTAGCAGCAACTTGGGAAGGCATTAAAGCCGGTGAAATATTAGAAAAAGAAGGTATCAATTGTAACTTAACATTGATTTTCGGTTTTGGCCAAGCGCGTGCCTGTGCTGAAGCAGGTGTATTTCTAATTTCACCTTTTGTTGGTCGTATTTTAGACTGGTATAAAGCAAAAACTGGCGAAACATACACATCAGAAACTGACCCAGGTGTAATTTCTGTTCGTGCAATCTATAAGTTCTACAAAGAGCATGGCTTTAAAACAGTGGTAATGGGGGCTTCATTCCGTAATATCGGTGAAGTGACAGCATTAGCAGGATGTGATCGTTTAACCATTGCGCCTAATTTATTGCAAGATTTAGAAGCGACACAAGGCGATTTGCCTCGCTTACTCGTTGACGGCGGCGTTAAAGCAACTGCACCGGCTAAAATGAGCGAAAGCGAATTCCGTTTTGCATTAAATGAAGATGCAATGGCTACAGAGAAGCTTTCTGAAGGTATTCGTGGTTTTGTTGTTGATCAAAATAAACTAGAGGCGGCTTTAAGCGCAAAACTATAATTACCAATTATTTTGTAATAAAACGGTAATCTAGCAGTATTAGAATTGACATATATTAGCTGGGCATTTACTATAAGTGTCCAGTTTTTTTGTAGTATTGGAAATTGTAGGCGCTGCAATAAAAAGTGCTTTAAATTTTCACTAAAATAGCAATAAATCTGTAATACCCTAATAATTATTTATCGGAGAGCACCATGGCATTAACTCAAATGGCATTAGATTCATTAGATTTTGACGGTACAGTTGCTTTAGCAGCATTAGTAGCGCCTCATGTAGACATTCTTGAAATCGGTACACCATGCATTAAGCATAACGGTGTTAAATTACTTGAAGTTTTACGCGCTAAATTCCCAAACAACAAAATCTTAGTTGACTTAAAAACTATGGATGCTGGTTTCTACGAAGCTGAGCCATTCTACAAAGCTGGTGCAGATATCTGTACAGTTTTAGGTTGCGCTGACATTGGTACTATCAAAGGTGTAATTGATGTTGCTAACAAATACGGCAAAAAAGCTCAAGTTGATTTGATCAACGTTGCTGATAAAGCTGCTAAAACTAAAGAAGTTGTTGCTGCTGGCGCTCACATCATTGGCGTTCACACTGGTTTAGATCAACAAGCTGCTGGTCAAACACCATTTGCTGACTTAGCTTTAGTTGCTGCTTTAGGTTTAAAAGTAGAAATCTCAGTTGCTGGTGGCGTTAAAGCTTCTACAGCTGCTCAAGTACGTGATGCTGGCGCAACTATCATTGTTGCTGGTGCTGCTATCTACGGTGCTGCTGATCCTGCTGCTTCTGCTGCAGAAATCACTGCTATCGCTCACGCTTAAGTTAAGCGATTTCAATAAGTAATTATTGAGATGAGTAATAAAAGAATCCTGACTCAGTAATGAGTCGGGATTTTTTTTGATATTATTCAATCGTTGCCCACTATTAAAGGAAACATCATGGATCATCAAAAACTAATTCTTGATAGACTAACTACTATCTTGTCTGAAACAGATAACAGCAATGCAGCTAAATTAATTAAGCTGGTTGATGGCGCAGGTCGTATTTTTGTTGGCGGAGCTGGTCGTTCAGGCTTGGTTTCACGTTTTTTTGCTATGCGTTTAGTGCACAGTGGATACAAAGTTAGCATGGTCGGCGAAATTGTTACACCTAGCATTCAAGCTGGTGATTTATTCGTTGTCATTTCAGGTTCTGGCGGTACAGAAACACTAATGCCTTTGCTTAAGAAAGCTAAATCTATGGGCGCAAAAATCGCTGTTATTTCAATGAAAGCCAAATCTGCAATGTCAGAGTTGTCTGATTTGAATGTACAAATCGGTAATGACAATAGCTTTCCAGCTACGATTGGTATGCCAATGGGTTCACAGTTTGAATTGTCAACATTGGTGTTCTTAGAGGCGGCGATTGCTGACATCATGGCAGCTAAAGGCTTAACCGAAGAAGGTATGCGCGCAATTCATGCCAACTTAGAGTAATTGGTACTGTAGTCAATCAACCCCTAGCCAATATTGATTGGCTAGGGGTTTTTCTTTAGCATCCCCGCCTTTATGCCTCTGATGCACAATATTATTATATTAATAATTTTAGATTTACTTCTTCAAGATGCAAGTCCGTAAAACAGTGACTAACTGGGGTTTAGATTTCCATTATGTAATGCTGTAGCTACTAGGGCTCCGCTAATGGATAGGGTTGCAAGTTGTTCTAAGTCTGCGTTATGTCTAATGCCTCCAGCTGCAAAAATCTGCTTATTGCCGGCTTGCTGCTTAATGACTTCTAAGCGTTGAGTGGCTGGTCCCTGTTCGCTGCCAACCTGCTTTAATTCCATGACGATGATTTTATCAGGCCAATAATTGGTTTGAATTTCTAACTCTGGGTAGCCTACAAAGCCGTTTTGATTAAAGTCGAGTGATAGGACGAACTTCCCAGCTAAATTTTCCCTGATAGCAATGAAGTCAGTGGCTGTCGTGATGTTTTCGCTACCGATGACGTGGGTTAAGTTTAATGATTTCCAAGTACTGAGCGCCTCGACATTGCTAATGCCCGCATCCAGCCATATTTCTAGGTCTGGATAGTGCGCTTGAATCTGCAGAATTATATCTAAATGATGACCTAACCCCTTAATTGCATCAAGGTCGGCAATATAGAGCCGCTTGAATGGGTATAATTCCAAAAGAGCCTCGACGATAGCGCTTGGCGCGCTGGATTTACATAAAATTGACTGTACAGGCAAATAATGCTGTCGAAGCCCTAAGCGCGCATGCACGACATGACCATGCATTAAATCTATGACGGGAATGATTTCCATTTTTCAGGTGCTTTGTGAGACTTTTTTGAAGATACTGTTGTTAGAATATATCACAGCTGGAGGTTTAAACAGCAAGCCACTGCCAGCGTCACTATTACGCGAAGGACTCTTAATGCGCGAGGCATTGATTGCAGACCTGAACGCACTCGATAACATTGAAATTGTCACCACGATTGACGCTAGATTAGACGCAAGTCATCTAACTGCAGCATCTACGTTAGCTATTGATGCCAGCGCCAACCCTTTTGAAATATGGCAAGTGCTCATCAAGACCTGTGATGCTGCGCTTATTGTAGCGCCCGAATGCGATGGTATATTAAGCAAGCTAACGCACATGGTAGAAGTTAGTGGGGTTGTAAATTTAGGTTGTGCTCAATCTTCTGTGGATATTGCTAGTAATAAATATCACACTTTTATTGCCTTGAAGTCCGCTGGAATTATGACTATTCCCACTATGATGGCAGATGAATTTCTAACACTAGGATTCAATGATACATTGTCATGGCAAGGCGATTATGTGCTAAAGCCAATTGATGGTGCTGGATGTGAGCAGACTATGTTATTTAAGAGCCAAGCTTCAGTGCACGACTGGTTAAGCCAAAATAATTGTCAAAATCAGGGTTATATCGTTCAGCCTTTTCAAGAAGGAACTCCGGCCAGTATGTCAATGCTATGCCGTGATGGCCAAGTCTGGCTTTTAAGTTGTAATCAGCAAAATATGGTCATGACAGAGTCGCAACATCTGAAACTCGTAGGCGTGATTGTTAATGGATTAAGTGAGAAACGTGCTGACTTTGAACGATTGTCCGACCGAATTGCCTTGGCGATGCCGACGCTTAATGGCTACGTAGGCGTTGACGTGATATTGAATGAGAATGAGTTTATTGTGGTGGAAATTAACCCTAGAATTACCACCAGTTACATTGCGTTAAGTGAGTCTTTGGGGTGTAATCCAATGCGCATGATGTTAGATTTGGCTGATGCAAAGACGTTGGCATTTACTTTACCTAACAACATGTCGCATAAGTCCGTGAACCTGAGTTTAAATGAATAAATCAACCCAATTTAACCGTACGATAGGCTGGGATGTTGGTGGAGCCCACCTTAAAGCTGCGCTGCTTGATACCAATGGTGCGCTGTTGCAAGTGCTACAAGTGCCGTGTGCGTTATGGCGAGGTTTACCTGAATTAGATGCCGCAATAGATATGGTACTCAATCATTTTGAGGTAAAAACTGCATTACATGCGATTACCATGACAGGTGAACTGGTCGATATATTTGCTAATCGTGAGGCGGGAGTAAACGCTATTAGTGCTTTGATGGATGCAAAATTAAACGGTGTTAAACTATTTTTTAGTGGCGCCAGAACCCTCGCTGATTCTTCATGCTTTTTAATATTGTCTGAGGTATCTCAATCTTGGCACAGTATTGCTTCTGCAAACTGGCTGGCCAGCGCTTATTTTAGCGCGCATCGGTTACAAACCTTAAAAAATTGTAATTATGCTTTATTGGTTGATATTGGAAGTACCACCACTGATTTTGTGCCGATAATCAATGGTCAGCCATCTTGCTTAGGTTTTACTGACGCGACACGTATGCAATTTGAGGAGCTCGTTTATACTGGTGTTATTCGGACTCCACTGATGGCGCTAGCGCAACAAATAAGTTTTAACCTTGGTGCTACCAGCGTTGCCGCTGAATTTTTTGCAACTAGCGGGGATGTTTATCGATTAACAGGGGATTTGTTAGTGGCTGATGACATGGCAGAAACCGCGGACGGCAAAGATAAATCCATATTCTCAAGCGCTAGGCGTATTGCGCGTATGGTTGGCCATGATGTTGAAGACGCTGATATGATCACTTGGAATCGACTTGCAGAAGCATTTAAAGAAAAACAGATTGAACGCTTAACTGAGGTGACAATGGTGCATCTAGACCGCATTGCTAACACTAGTAATGGGCGAGAAATTAGCATTATCGGCGCTGGCGTAGGCCGTTTCTTGGTGAAACAAATCGCAGAAAAAATGCACCTCACTTATTTGGATGTCAGTGATTTGTTTAATTGCAATATAACGAACGCTCAGCATTCCCAAGCAAGCGTTTGCTTGCCTGCGTATGCGATTGCCTGCCTAATTTATCAGCATGAGATTGCTGCATGAGTTTTCTAAAATACCCCTTAAATTACCAGCCAGATAGTGTGCAGCTATTTGAACGTTTACGTCATCGGCCGTGGGCAATTTGGCTCGATAGTGGTCAACCAAATGGCCAATACGGGCGCTATGACATTTTGGTTGCTGATCCATTTATCACGATCACTACCAGAGAAACTTGCTTGGCTCAGCTCCCGAATGCATACACAGAAATTATGCAAGATGGCAAAGTGAGCTTGAGTGCTGAAGATCCATTTGTGATTCTTAATCGCCTGCTCGCCCCCTATCAGGTAGCGCAAACTTCGCTACCCTTTAGCGGAGGTGCGCTTGGATACTTTGGCTACGACTTAGGGAGAAAAGTTGAGGCTGTACTTAGTCACCCCATAGACCAAGCTGTATTGCCAGACATGATGGTGGGCATCTATGATTGGGCAGTGGTGGTTGATCATCGGGAAAAAACTGCTTGTTTGGTTTCACACGGATTTCATCCTGAAACCCGCAATCAATGGGCAGAGTTATGCGCCTTATTTGATGAGCCAGCAGTTGAGGTAAGTAGTTATTTTGCACTCACGTCCCCTATACGCAGCAATATGAATTTTGAGGAATACGCGCAGGCGTTTCATCAGGTTAAACACTATATTACTGAAGGTGACTGCTACCAAGTCAATCTAGCGCAACGATTTTCAGCGCAGGCTAAAGGTGATGGTTGGCTGGCATATCTAAAACTACGGCAAATAAGCCCAGCGCCATTTATGGCTTATATGAATTTTGGTGCTATGCAGGTGCTTTCTGGCTCTCCTGAGCGATTTTTACAAGTGGTGGCTAACCATGTAGAAACACGCCCGATTAAGGGCACACGCCCACGCTCTAAAGATGCTGTGCAAGATCAGCATTATGCTGCAGCGCTGCAAGCCAGTGTTAAAGATAAAGCGGAAAATCTGATGATTGTAGATTTATTGCGGAACGATATTAGCAAAAACTGCAAAACTGGATCGGTGAAAGCGGATAAGTTATTTCAGTTACAAAGCTTTGCCAATGTGCACCATTTGGTCAGTTTTGTGAGCGGTGTGTTGGAAGCGGGTAAAACAGCTATAGATTTACTGCGCGGTTGCTTTCCAGGCGGCTCTATTACTGGAGCACCCAAATTAAGAGCGATGCAAATTATTGATGAATTAGAACCTAATCGACGGGGTGTTTATTGTGGCGCCATCGGCTATATCGGTTTTGACGGTAATATGGACACCAATATAGCCATACGCACAGCAGTGTATGCCAATGGCGAAATCAGCTTTTATGCTGGTGGTGGCATTGTGGCTGACTCCGTACTAGATAAAGAATATGCTGAGACTTTGGATAAAGCCTCTAGCCTACTTGCGAGTTTGCAGTTTTTTCAAACGGATCAGGGTTAAGCGATGTGGGTGATTAAACTAGGTGGTAGCTTGTTAGGCTCAGAGGAGCTTTCACACTGGCTAAATTTGATTGCCAAGCACGGCAATGGCCAGGTGGTGATTGTGCCTGGTGGTAGTGTATTTGCTGACGCGGTGCGCGAGGCGCAGAAACGCTCAGGGGTTAATGATGCGGTAGCGCATCAGTTGGCGCTATTGGCCATGGATCAGTACGGACAATTATTGGCGGCCATGAACCCAAACTTGGTGACGGCCAGTAGTGAGCTGGAGCTCGCTGAGTGTGGCTGGCAACATAAGGGTGTCATTTGGTTGCCCAGTCGCATGGCATTAGCTGATGCTAGCATTCCAAAAAACTGGCAGCTAACCTCAGATAGTTTAAGTGCCTGGTTGGCCAACAAACTCGGTGCCGAACAGTTGGTGTTAGTGAAATCTAAAACCTTAAACACCTATCAAGCCTCCGCCACGGTGCAAACATTAGTGCATGATGATTTGATTGATAGCGAATTTCCAGACATGGCTAGCGGAGGCGTCTTTGACAGTTGGTTGTTACATAAAACTGATTATGCTGTGTTTGAGCAAGGTTTTCATGTAGCCCAGCTCAAAGAAAAAGCCTTGTTGGTCAACAGCCCTATCAAGTAAAAATCACATCAAGTTGTTTGCTACCAATAGTGCTTACGCCAATGTTTTTGTTGCTCTGGCGTCAGGAACGTCCATGCCACAAATCGACTTTGCTTTTGACCTTGCGCCATATTAATGGTTTTCACTTGCAGCGCACCATTGGCTTTAAGTGCTTTGTACACCTCAGGTAAATTGCTCGCTTTTGAAACCAAGCTACTAAACCAGAAAAATTGACTGCCTATTGCTGCGCTTTCTTCAATCATGCGACTGATAAAGGCAATTTCCCCGCCATCGCAAAACAACTCAGTACCTTGGCCACCAAAGTTAAGTGTTGCAGGTTTTGCTTTACCAAGATTCTGCCATTTACGCTGTGTGCCTTCCTTGGCCTCGGCTAGTGATGCATGAAATGGTGGGTTACACATGGTAAGGTCAAAGTGTTCGTCAGCCTTGACAACACCGCTAAATATGGCGCTAGAAGAAGTTTGTAAACGTAGTTCAATCGCAGATGTTAAGCCTGGATTTGCATCCAATATAGTTTGTGCATTTTTAAGTGCAATGGGGTCAACGTCTGTTCCCACAAACTGCCAACCATATTCACGAAAGGCTATCAGGGGATAGATTGCATTGGCTCCAATACCAATATCGAGCACACGTATTTTTTTGCTCAGAGTGAGTTTGGCCTCACTCGCTAATAGATCAGCTAGGTGGTGTACATAATCAGCGCGACCAGGGATGGGCGGACATAAGTATTGCGCAGGAATATCCCATTTAGCAATATTGTAAAAATGCTTGAGTAGGGCACAGTTAAGCGCCTTTACTGCCTTGGGATTGGCAAAGTCTATAGAGAAATCGTTATAGTCGTTTAAGAGCACATAACTGCCAAGTGGTGGGCTAGTTAACATTAGTTGCTCAAAGTCGTAGCGTCCTCGATGTTTGTTACGTGGGTGCAATGATAACTTTTCGTCAATTTTTTCTATAGAAGGTTTATTGGACAAAATGACTGTCTGTCGAACTTTCTTCATCAGTCTGAAGTCAGTGCTGAGCAGGGTGAAAGGCTTCAATTAAATATACCGGACGTTGTTTGACCTCGGTATAAATACGCGCAATGTATTCTCCTAGGATTCCGATGCAGAAGAGTTGTAAACCACCTAAGAATAAGATGACCACAATCAATGTCGGAAAGCCCTGTACTATGTCTGGATACACGACACTCTTAATTAAGAAGTAACTGGCGTACACAAAAGCGCCACCAGCACTACTTAATCCTAACCAAGTTGCCATTTGCAGTGGTGCTGTAGAGAAAGCGGTAATGCCTTGCCATGCGAGTCCAACTAATTTAAAGAAAGGCCATTTGGTATTGCCCGCGGCCCGAGGATCACGTTCATATTCTATAGTGGCTTGCGGAAATCCAAGCCATGCATAGAGGCCTTTCATAAAGCGGCCACGTTCACTGAGTTGATTTAATGCCTCGATGGTGCGGCGACTAAATAATCTAAAGTCGCCCACGTTATGCGGTATTTCAATATCACTAATTTTACCTAACAAATGATAGAACATGCTTGCGGTGGCCTTTTTCCACATTGGCTCACCAAAGCGTTCAGATCGCTTCATGTTGACAATATCAGCCCCATCACGCCACGCCTGAATCATCGCAGGAATCAGTTCTGGTGGATCTTGTAGGTCTACATCAATCATAATCGCTGCGTCACCGCGGCAGAGCTTGAAGCCGGCTGTCATTGCGGCTTCTTTACCGAAGTTACGACTAAATTTAGCGTAAGCAATTTCTGGGTGTCGTTGCTTTAGGCCAAGAATAACGACTTCAGTATGGTCGTGACTTCCGTCATTGACATACACAATTTCATAGTTCAAATTAAGCGGTTGCAGAATGCTGATAATCTTGCTGTGGAAGATAGGCAATACGGCTTCTTCATTAAACACCGGCACGATAATGCTTAAATCAATGTGGTTGGGAGCTGTTAAAGTAGTCATGCAAATGTCCAGTAACGATTAAATATAAAGGTTAAAATTAGCCCGCTAAACGTGGCTACTAGCTGTGCCAGCAAGTAATGCAAATGAGGGCTTAAGGCTGCCACAATTAAGGTTTGAATTATAATCCCCGCACCGGCGACCAGTAAAAATTTAGGCAAAATTTTACGATGTGCGGCTTGGCTCAGAAACGTATAGCGATAGTTTAGGCTGTAAGAGGTGAGTGCACCGATACAGCCAGCGAGGAGTGTTGATTGCCACGGCGCCCATAGCATCAAATGGATGGCGAGTAAAAATATCAGATAATGTACTGCAGTCGCTAATCCGCCAGCGCTAGTGTATTTGATAAAAGATTTGATCATTGCGCGCTAAAAACTTTCTTGTTTATTAAATTTACCGAAGTGCAGCATGATCGTGGGTAGAATTAATAAATTGAGGATGGTAGAAGTCACTAACCCGCCGACAATAATGGTGGCCATTGGCCCTTCAATTTCACGCCCTGGCTGTCCGCTGCCAACAGCCAGTGGCAATAAGCCTAAAGCGGTAACGATGGCAGTCATTAAAATAGAGGGTAAGCGTTCAGAGGCGCCGCGGATGCATGTCTCTAAGCCCCATACGCAGTTTTCTTCATCGATAAGATGTTGGTAGTGTGACACCATCATGATTGAGTTGCGCAGGGTAATGCCGAATAGGGTAACAAAGCCGACTAGTGAGCCTAATGAAATCCAACCCCCGGTAAATAGAGCCGCTAATATGCCACCAATCAAGGCGAACGGGAGGTTAGCAAAGGTGAGTAGCAAATTACGTAAGCGACCAAATGCGATATACAGCATTAAGAATACGGCTGCGCCAGCTAAAAACGACTGCATAATGAGTGCTTCCCGCGATTTTGCATTCGCTTCAGCCGCACCAGTAAACTCTAAATAGGCCCCCGGTGATAACACGACATCATGTTGGATTTTAGTTTTAAGTTCTGCGGTAAAAGCATCAATATCACGCCCGAATACATTGGCAGTTACAGTTTGTATCCGTTTGGCACCCGCATGCAGTATTTTGGACCGTCCATTTTCCTGCATAATGTCTGCAACATCACGTAAGCGCAATAATTTACCTTCTGGGTTAAATAGAGGTAGGTTTCCAGCCTCCTGGAGATCGTCGCGAGCTGAGGTGTCTAGCACTACGCTTACACCAACGACACGACTTCCTTGATAGACCTGCGTGATTGGTACACTTTCATATGCCAAGCGTATGTTGTCTAAAACCTCAGTAGGTTGCAGGCCCCATAAGGCGAGTTTTTCTGGCCGCAAGCGCATGACCAGTTGCGGCGTACCTGGCGGCGATTGTACTAATATGTCTGAAGCGCCTTTAATACTAGCCACTACCCCAGAAATTGCCTGTGCATCGTGGTCTAAGGCGTCAAGGTCATTGCCATAGATATTAATAACTGTGGATGCGGCGTAGCCAGAAATGGTTTCTTCTATCCGCTCGGTTAAAAAGGTGTTAATCGCAAAATTGACACCAACAAAACCGGGTTCTGCTTTACCATCGCCATTGTTATCTAATGTTTCGCCAGCAAGTTCTTCGCGTATATTGTTGAGTATTCGTCGTTGTTCCTCAGCTGAAATGTTGCCGATTTCAATCTCAAATTCGCTGTAGTGTGTGCCGAAAGTGTCAGCAGCATTAGGGGCACGTCCTACCCATTGAGCTACTGACTTAACCCCTTTAATCTTGCGAATAATTGCTGTGGCTTTATTCCCGATACGAAGCGACTCTTGTTCTGATGTGCCCGGCACTGCAGTCATATGCATAATGTAATGGCCTTCATGCAGGGCAGGAATAAACTGGGTTTTTAGTAAAGGTAAAATGCCTAGCCCCAATGCGATTAGCATGAAACTGACGGCCATCACTATTTTGTAATGCTTTTCAATTTTGTGTAGCACCTTGATATACCATTTTTTGATAATGCGTATCATTGGTGGATCTTCAGCATCTAAATCTGCGTTGCCAAGCAATAGGTAACATAGTGCTGGCGTTAAGGTGAGGGCAATGACTAGAGAGGCGGATATTGCAGCGATATAAGCAAATCCGAGAGGAGCGAACAATTTTCCAGCGACGCCACCTAACGTGAGCAGTGGAACAAATACTAAGATCACAATGATTGTGGCATAAACTACGGAACTACGTACTTCCATGGAAGCATTAAATACCACTCTGTGCGTAGGAAGCGGTAGGCTTAATTGGCGATTTTCACGGAGTCGGCGAAAGATATTTTCAGTATCAATAATGGCATCATCCACCACTTCACCTAGCGCAATCGCCAAGCCACCTAACACCATAATATTGAGGCCGATATTGAAATAACTCATCACAACAATGGCAGTTAGTAGTGATAATGGAATGGCCGTAGCGGAGATGATGGCAGTACGCACATTGAATAAAAATAGAAACAGCACGGTAATGACTAAAATAGATCCAATGAGAATGTCGGTACGTACGCCATGGATCGCTACTTCAATAAAGTTGGCTGGTCTAAACAAGCCTTCATGTAAGGTCACATTTTGTGCACTTAGTGCTGGCTTGATTTCCTGAAGTGATTTTTCTATGGCCTGGGTCACCGCATAGGTGTTGGCGCCGAGCTGTCCCTGTACCGATAGATAAACGCCAGTTTCTTCATTGATAGCGGCGGCGCTAATGGAAGGCGTTGCGCCTAAAATCACTTTACCAATATCCCCTAAGCGAACACTTTGCCCATTTTTGTGAAATAAAGTTGCCTGCGCAAGTTGTTCTGGGGTGGTTGACTGACCCTCAGTATTAATGATGATCCGTTGGTTTTTATTTTCAATAAAACCATTGCCACGCACCCCTGTAGCATTTTTAACAGCGGCTTCAATCTGCGTTAAGGATACGCCGTAACGTATCATCTTTTCTGGGTCTACCTGAATCTGCAACTGACGTATCTTGCCACCAAAAACATTGACATCAGCCACCCCTGGAATGGCCAGGAGGTGTGGCACGATGGTCCAGTCTACAAGTGTACGTAACTCAGTCAGGTTGCGTGCTTTAGAGGTTACTCCTACGCCAAGTACCGTGCTTGCCGAGGAGGTAAGAGGGGTGATGTTAGGAGAGGTAAAGGGAGGTAATTTATTATTTAGTGTCGCCAAGCGCTCTGCTACCACTTGTCGATTGCGGAAAATATCGGTCTGCTCATCAAAAATGACAGTGACAATTGAAAGCCCTGGAATCGACTGGGAACGCATGCTTTTGATACCGACTGATCCAGCAATGCTGCTTTCAATCGGCTGGCTAACCAAGCTCTCTACTAACTCAGCAGATAGCCCAGGTGATTCAGTTTGAATGATAATTTGAGTCGGAGAAAATTCTGGAAAAACATCAAGATTACTTCTCGTCAGGGTGTAAATCCCATACAAAAGTACTAGGCAGGCTAGACCAATAATGACCCCACTAAATCGAATGGAAAATCGGACTAAGGACGACATCATGGTGATTTAATCCTGATTCTCATTGGTAATTTGTGACTTAAACTCTTCGGAGAGTAATAATTGTGCACCGCTAGTCACCACAGCGTCATTGGGGGTGAGTTTTCCTGTATAAAACCAACCATTTTCAAGTTCTACTTCAGTATTGATTGGTAGGCGACTAAATTGATCTGCACCAAGTTTGCGGTAAACCCAAGGCTTGCCACCATACCAAATGACTGCTGTACTCGGGATAATCACGCCACTAATACTGCCTTTGCTTTGTGTAGACAGTACCTTGACCTGCATGCCAGCCCGCAACTCTAGACTTTTGGCATGATAAAAATAGGTCTTGCCCTGAATTGTGGCGCTACTCGCTGGTGCGCGCGAAATATATTGCGCATTGACGTTATGAGAACTTGCTAATGAAGGCGCCACGCTGATACTACTTTTTTGCGAGGGCTCTGGGCTATCAAAGGGTAAGGTTATTTGGATTAACACTTCTTTGTAGTCGATCAAGTTTTGCAATAACTGACTTGCCTCCTTATTGAGGGCTAGTTGTGCCAAGCCTTCACCCCAAGCTTGTTGCATACTACTGGCCAAATTTGTGGCATTTAATTCGGCCGCAAATACTTTAGCTTCATTGGATTTAACGTCGACCAAGGCTGCTGCAACAGCTTTATCAGATATGTTTTTATCATCCAGATTCAGCGTATGTAAACGGTTATATTCAGACTTAAAATGGGTCAGCGTTGTGCGCAACACCTCAGCCTCAGCTTTGGATGACAAGTAGCGCGTACGCAAATCAATTAAACTGTCGATACTGATGATATTGCCGTAACTGGTTAGCGTGGCTTGGTGTGTGCCCACTTTAAGCGGACTGGTTTTGATTTCACTTTGCGCTTGTGTGGCTGGGTTGACGGTAATGATGGTTTTGCCAGCTTTGTTAGAGACGCGATTAGGCGTTGCAATCTGATCTGCGCTCGCTTGGCTAGAAGCCTCGTATTCATCTTTGCCAAAGAATACCAACACCCAAAATAGCATTACAATTAAAAATGCTTGTAAGCCAATAATCATGCTCAGTTTACGGTTCATCAAACGTTGCTCCCAATCACTTTTTTATTATGGCCTCGCAAATTAATGCGAGGCTGATTTTAAACTTATGGCTTCAATATCCAAGCTTTGTGTGGTTTGTATCAATGGTTTTTGTAAGGTATTTTCGAGCTCTGCCTCTGCTATTTTCAATTGGTAATGCGCCAATGCTAGGTTTTTCTCGACTGCATTTAGCTCAAGTTTAGCAAAAGTCAGTTCCAGCCTGTCAATTTCTCCGGCGGCTAGTCTTTTATTCATTTGTTGAGTGTTATGTTGCTGTTGCTTTAATATGTTTTTTTGGTTTTCTAGGACTTGTTGCGCTTGCATTAGTTGCGCATAAGCCACGCTGGCATCACTCATAATTTTACTTTGTAGCGCTTCAAATTGAGCTGCTTCAACTTCACGCAACGATGTAGCTTCGTTAATGGCTACTTTATTTTTGTTTAGCATACTTAGTAAGCCGGATAATCCTAGTGACCACACTTTGTCTCCATACTCATAGGCATAGCCGGGACTAATGGTAATGTTCGGATACTGCTTGGCGATTTCAAGTTTTAATTTAGCTTCTGCTGCTGCATAGCGTTCCAGTGCAATGCGAAGGTCCAGGCGGTTAAAAACAGCCTCGGCTTGCAGATCGGGTTCTAACTTCAACGTTAGCAGGCTATTGCTGTCGGTGACTATATTCATATTTTTAACTTTAGGCAGGCTGAGTCCTAAGTTACTGGCTAAACTAGACATTAATACTAGATGATTCAGTTCGTTGGCCTGTAAGGCTGCGTTACTTGCTTGTAATTGCAGGTTGGCCGTACTCAACTCAACATTAGATGTGGCGCCGAAGCCTAATCGTTTCTGGTAAATGGCCACGATTTCAGCGCGCTGTATTTTTTCAGCGCTTAGTAAGCGACTTTGTTCTAGATTAAATTGATAGGCATTAAGACTTAACGCTACTTGGTTCCGAAGTTGCCACGCGCTTTGAGCAATTTGTAACTTAGCCGCCAGAGATAAATGCTGCGCGTTTTCTATTCGAATCTCACGTTTATTGGAGGTTTCTATTGGGATGTCAATACTAAGGCTAAATGCGTAAGGGCTTTTAGCCTCATTTGCACGACTGTTATTAGCCGCGCTTGTGTTAATCGAGGGAGTAGGGCTTGCGCTTGCCGTGCCGACTGCAGCTTCAGCAGCGCGCCACTGAGATCTATCTACATCTAAGCTAGGATGAAAGAATAAGGCGCAATAAGTGAGTTCATCTACACCCCATTGCTTAAGTGGCAGTAGTTCTTTTTTATAACCACTATTGACTAGGTATTGTATAAATTCTGGGCTAGACGGGTCTTTGCTTGCGATCTTTTCAGCATTAAGCTTAACGTCAATGGCTTTTGGCTGATATTGAATAAAGTTACAGGCAGTCAATGTTAGGGGCATTGAAGCCGCTAATACTGACATGAATATAAAACTGGTCGTGGTGCGTTGAATCAAAATAGAGGATTTAAATCATTCAAATTAGGATGGCTAAATCGTGATGTTAACTAGTTGACGATTTCATCTTGTACTGCGCTTAGAGCATCTTGCAGAGTCTCTTCGCTTAAGCTATTGATGGACGTCGCTAGTAAGTCTGCAGCCGCTAAAAATGTGCCCGGTAAATTATGGCTATCCATCTCGGCAATTAAGCCTGCAGCGGCGCCAGTAACTACTAACAACGCTTGGCGTTCGCGCATTAATAGCTCTAGCTCCGAACGTAGCATGCTTATTTCATTGGCATTAATGGCGTTTTGCATATCAGTCGACTTTGTTTGATTTTGTATTTAAAAATATTAACATCATTTTCGCACAATCGTAGTTAGCTCTGCTAGCTATTGTGTCGCTTAGACCTGTTATTTGGCAATATCTTTGGCCGAACTATGATGCAAGTTGTTTTTGTTAGTCCAAGTAACGTTATGCTCCATTGAGTGCTATTAACTAAACGCATACGCTGTAAGTGAAAGTTAGGAATAAAACCAACTTTTTCATTTATATCTTTTCGCTGATGGCATAGTTGCGCTACAATAGCGCCTTGTTTAAACGGCTGAGATTTATTTTAGCTGAACCCTACCTGCGAGAGTGGCGGAATTGGTAGACGCACTGGATTTAGGTTCCAGCGCCGCAAGGCGTGAGAGTTCGAGTCTCTCCTTTCGCACCAAAGTTTTATAAACAATTAAAATCGCCCCGTGAATGTAAATTTCGGGGCTTTTTTATGCCTGTTAGGCTTAACTTCGCTGCTGACCAATTTACTTATTAATTAATAAGATATATCTGTATTTTCAATAAATTTTCAATAGTAAAATTTACTTGCTTGAATATCCTGATAGCAGACATACAAAATCTTCACTATCGACCCAAAGCGGTCATTGGGTATTTAGCACATCCTGAGCTATGCCTGATTGGATGGGGTTAGTAGAGATACAGCGAAAATAGCGAATGTCTTCAACTGGCCCATAACAGACTAACGCTCTACTAATCGCGCTACCTCTAAGCAGACGTCCGCAAAGAAAAGGGCTGGAATTTACTCCAGCCCTTCATCATTTTATTTCATCTAGGTCAACAGATAAGTAACCCCAACCTGTGGATATCAATTCATCAATCCTGCTTTTCTAAAATTGCATCAAGGCTTTTCTGATAGCTAGTTCATCTAAGCCTTTGCCGATAATCACGATGCGAGACTGCTTTGCTTCTTCATGCCAACCCTCAAGCGGGGTAGGAGGGTAAGGTGTAAAATGAACAGCATGAATTGCGAGCGGGTCCGATTGATCTTCTGCGTATATGATGCCTTTAAGCCGCAGTAAGTCTTTGCCATAGTTTTGGCAAAACCAAAGTAAATGTGGCTTAAGTCGTGACCATTGTAGTGGGCTAGGCATGACCACAGTAAAACTCACAATGTCGTCATTGTG
Source organism: uncultured Pseudomonadota bacterium (assembly GCA_903882525.1). Taxonomy (GTDB): domain Bacteria; phylum Pseudomonadota; class Gammaproteobacteria; order Burkholderiales; family Methylophilaceae; genus Methylotenera. The sequence goes on from CAIRXI010000116.1 coordinate 27,375, forward strand.
TACTTTTGTCACCTTTGTTAAGGTGGAATTAGACGATTTTCTAGGTGCACGGAGCCAGCGCAATGGTGAGGCTCGTTTTGTGGCGAAATCAAATAAACCGATATCAATCACGAGCGCAGGGTCTAGATTGCCTTGGGTGATGCAGTGCTGAGTTGCACCGGGGTTAATGGCGCTGAGTTTTTGTTGTAACTGGCTAATTTGATCGGGGCTAGCTAGGTCAGTTTTGGTTAGCAGCAACACATCTGCAACGGCTGCCTGTTTTAAAGCCTCTATATTCTCATCTAGTTGTTGCAAGCCATAAATACTGTCTATGGTGACCACGACCGCATCCAGTCGGTAGGTGGATTCAATCACTGGCTCGTTCATGAGGTTAGCCAGTATGGGGCCAGGGTCGGCCATGCCGGTGGTTTCAATAATTAGGCGTTTAAATTCTGGTATGGCTTTTAGTGCGCGCTTAAAAAACAAGTCGCGCATGGTGTCTGCCAATTCATTTTTTAAGCTACAACATAGGCAACCAGAACTCAGCAATACCGTATTATCTGCGATATGCTCACTTTCAATATTTTGCGCTAAATTGCTTTGAGCAAAAATTTGATCCAGACCGGCATCGCCTAGCTCATTAATAATGATTGCAGTGTCATGCAGCGCTGGTTGGTGCAGTAGTTTATTCAGTAGGGTAGTTTTGCCACTGCCTAAGAATCCAGTGAGCAGGGTGACGGGTATGCGTTGATCCATTTTTTAGCTAGTTTTTAGTAATAGGTGAATGATTGGTTGTATGAAATTCAATATGTCGCTTTAAGTTCAGGTGATGGGTATGGACTGGTATAATGCCAAGTAGTTTTGTATGCACAGCGTTAAAAACAAAAAAAAGCACCCTAACATTTCCATTAGCTTACATCAGTAGACTAAACCAATCGATCATACCAATAGAAATTAGAACTGAACAATGAACGTATTTTTTGAAGAAGATGGCAATTTCAAACTTGCCTCTATCATGACTGAAACACAGGGTTCTATGCAAATAGAATCTGCCAGTGGCAAGCGAAGCAAAATTAAAACGAGCAGCGTGCTAATGCGCTTTGAATTGCCTTTGGCGGGCTTTATGGAAGCCGCTAATGCAGAAGCCGCGAGCTTGGAGGTGGACTTTTTATGGGAATGTTGTGGCGAGCCTGAATTTGGATTTGAAGCGTTCGCCGCCGACTACTACGGTAGAAAACCTACACCTATTGAAGCCGCAGCTATCGCTATTAAGTTGCATAGCGCGCCAGTGTACTTTAATCGTAAAGGCAAAGGCCATTACAAAGCAGCCCCAGCTGAAATCCTGAAGGCTGCGTTGGCAGGACTTGAGAAAAAGCGATTATTGGCAGAAAAAATGGCTGGTTATGTGCTGCAGTTAAAAGCCTTGGACGTGCCGGATGAACTGAAGTCCAAGCTTGATATGCTTTTATACGAGCCTGACAAAAATTCCATGGAATACAAAACGCTAGAGACAGCGGCCAACGAACTGCACCTCACTCAACTTAAATTACTGCAGGCATGTGGTGCTATTCCTTCAGCTCAGGATTATCATCTAGGCGCATTTTTGCGTGAACACTTTACCAAGGGTACGGAGTTTCTTTCTGAGACAGTCATAGAGCCGTTTGAAGAGTTACCGTTGGCCGATGCTGTGGCTTTTAGCATTGATGACAGTACGACCACCGAAATTGACGATGCTTTTTCTATTACGCAATTGCCAAATGGCATTACGCGTGTCGGCATTCATATTGCTGCGCCTGCCCTAGGCATTACGCCAGATAGCCCGTTGGACAAAGAGGTGATGCAGCGCTTATCTACTGTATATATGCCAGGCCATAAAATTACCATGTTGCCAGAAGCGGCAATCAGACCCTTTAGCTTGGACGCGGGCGAGATTAAGCCGGTGTTATCGTTATACCTTCATGTGAACGCTGATTTAGTTATTACTCAGCGCGATACTAAAGTAGAGCGCATGCAGATTGCAGACAATCTGCGCCATGACACTTTAGAGCCGTTTTTTAATGAAACGACTTTGGATGCCGACAGTGGGCATCCCTACTGGGCTACCCTATTGTATTTGTTTAAGTTGGCTGAATCTCTAGAAAAATTGCGCGGTAAGTATGACCCGACCAAACCGCCGCAGATTGACTACAACTTTTATGTCAATGATGGCAAAGTTAGCATTGTAGGTCGCCATCGTGGTTCGCCTATGGATAAGCTAGTGGCGGAGTTGATGATAGAAGCTAACAATCAATGGGGGGCCCTTTTGGCCACCCATGAAGTGCCAGGTATTTATCGCGCCCAATCTGGTGGAAAAGTCTATATGACTACGCGTGCCGAGCCTCACCAAGGTTTGGGTGTAGCGCAGTATGCTTGGAGTACATCGCCGTTGCGTCGCGCTGTAGACTTGATTAATCAACGCCAGATTATTAGCGTGGCGCAAAATATAGCGCCTGCATACCCGCCAAACAGTGAAGCATTGACTACGCATATGCGTAACTTTGAGCTCACCTTTCAGGCTTATAGTGAGTTTCAGTCGCGCATGGAACGTTATTGCTGTTTACAGTATTTAATTCAGGAAGATGCGCAAATAGTTCATGCCACGGTATGGCGTGAAAATTTGGTGCGCTTGGATGATTTACCTTACATGACTAAAGTCTATGGTTTGCCTGAGCTCAAGTCTGGCACTCGCGTTAGCTTGCAAATACAGGAAGTCGATACATTGTTAATTGAGTTACGCACTAAATTCATTGAGGTATTAGATGAGGCAGTTGCCACGGTAGCTGAAACGATTATTGATGATAACGAAAACGCAGAGGTGGTTGCCTAGTGTTTCGCGTAGCAAAGCATCTGATGCGTGGACTTGGGGCCCTTGATGAATCAGTGGATGTGAGTGAGACTGATGGTGTGCGCGCTTTGCATTTAGGCTCGGTCACCATACAAAGCGCAATGCGGATTCGTGAGCCGTTTTCACTGGAGCTCACCTACACCCGTGCCATCATGTGTTTTCTTCTATTCAAACCTATGATTAAAAATGTGCTTGCAATAGGCTTGGGTGGTGGCTCTCTCGCTAAGTATATGCATGCATATTGCCGTGATATTCAAAGTATTGTCATTGAGCTGAATCCAAAAATTATTCAAATTGCACATAACCAATTTTACCTACCAGAAAATGATGAACGTTTAGAGGTCATTGAAGGTGATGGTTTAGTCTATTTGGCCGAGCATGCTGACGTGGCCGAAGTCTTGTTGATTGATGCTTTTGATAGCAACGGCATCCCGCCTAATTTTTGTAGCCAAGATTTTTTTGATCAATGCGCCACAACGCTCATGGATGACGGTATCTTGGTGATTAATTTATGGGGTAGTGATAAGAAGTATGATGTGTATCTGCAGCGGATAGAGCAGAGTTTTGATGGCAGGGTGTTAATATTACCAACTGGCAAGCCTGGCAATATTGCTGTCTTTGCTTTTAAGCGTGAACCTATCGATCTGCGTTTAGCGAGCCTGCGTGAGCGCGCTAAATTACTAGAAAAAACGCATAAAGTTGAGTTTTTGCAATTTGTAGAAAAATTAGCAGAACATAATTCCAGTACCAACAACCGAATTTTTATGAAAAGCGATAGCTAAGCTATGAACCAAAACCAAGCGCCTAACCGATACTTTGCAACCTGTCCACGGGGCCTAGAGCAACTGCTTGCAGATGAACTTTTGCAGGTGAATGCCAAAGCCATTAAGACTACTGACGGCGGAGCGAGTTTTGATGGCGATTGGTCGGTTTGTTATGCCGCTAATTTGCATTCACGCATTGCCACCCGCATTCTATGGCAAGTTTCACGCGGAAAATACTTGAACGAAGAAGACTTATTCGAAGCTGCTTATAAGCTGAATTGGCCTCAATGGTTTGATGTTAAACATGACTTTATGGTGAAAGTGACCGGCGTTAAATGTCCGCTAAAAAGCTTAGAATTTGCTACTTTAAAAATTAAAGATGCGGTGTGCGATAAATTTAGACTAAGCGTGGGTAGTCGTCCTTATATTGATACGAAAAACCCAGCCGTGCGTATTCATGCTTATTTGGCTGCTGAAGAATACCAGTTTTACTTAGATACTTCCGGGGCAGCTTTGTTTCAGCGTGGTAACCGTGGCGCCAGCATAGAAGCCCCTTTGCGTGAAAACTTGGCCGCTGGTATTTTAAAATTGTCTGGCTGGCAGGTGGGCACCCCATTACTAGACCCGATGTGCGGTAGCGGTACTTTTTTATTAGAGGCAGCCATGGTTGCGCTTGATATGGCGCCAGGTTACAAAAGAAGTTTCGGCTTTGAAACCTTAAATAATTTTGAGCCTACTACTTGGTCTAAGTTAAAAAATATGGCGGCGAGCAAGGTTAAGCCAGTGACGTTTCAAAAGATATATGGCTCAGATATTGATTTGCGCGCAGTACGCATTGCTAAGAAAAATCTGGAAGATGCTGGCCTGTTGGCTGCAGTGCAATTATCGCAGCAAGATATTGTCAATTTGTTGCCACCGGCTGAATCAGGTGTGATGGTCGCCAATCCTCCATACGGTGTGCGTATTGGTGAAGATGAAGAGTTAACGCAGCTTTATCCCAAAATCGGCGAGTCTCTTAAGCGTAAATTTGCTGGCTGGAATACGTATTTCCTAACCAATGATCTGCGTATGCCAAAATTAATGCGCCTCACTCCAAGCAAGCGCACGCCTTTATATAACGGACCTTTGGAATGCCGGTTGTTTGAAATTAAAATGGTGGCGGGCAGCAATCGCAAATAGCTTTAACTAGGGAACCGCATGACTGATCCGAATGTGAGTATTGATTCATTAGGGCAACTCAATCAGAAGCTGCAGCAGTTTGTTGAAGCGCGCGATTGGGAGCAGTTTCACTCGCCTAAAAATTTAGCGATGGCGATGATAGTTGAAGCGGCTGAGTTAGTAGAGCATTTCCAATGGAGTACTGAGGATGAAAGCTATCTGCTGACTCCTGAGAAGCGTGAGCAAGTCAGTCATGAGATTGCAGACACTTTTGTGTACTTGCTTAGGTTGGCGCAAGTGCTGGAAATTGATTTGATTGATGCTGCGAATAAAAAAATAGCGCTGAATGCTTTGAAATACCCTGTAGACAGGGCGCGGGGAAAAAACAATAAATACACAGATTATCTATAAAGCGGATATATAAAAAGCAAAAAAGCGCATGACGTGTTAGACGTCATGCGCTTTTTTATTTGGGTTTGTAATCTATTATTTAAGAACCGCTAATGCAGCATCGTAATTAGGCTCACTAGTGATTTCAGATACCAATTCGCTATGCAAAACATTATTATTTTCATCTAACACAATCACTGCGCGGGTAGTTAAGCCAGCTAAGCTAGTGGAGTTTATCGCTACGCCATAGCTCTGTGCAAAGCTAGGGGTATTGCGGAAGCTAGACAGGGAAACTACATTTTCAATGCCTTCTGCCGCGCAAAAGCGACTTTGTGCAAACGGCAAGTCGGCTGAAATGCATAGCACCACTGTGTTATTGAGGCTGGCAGCTTGTTTGTTGAAAGTGCGTACTGAAATCGCACAAGTTGGTGTATCAATACTTGGAAATATATTCAGTATTTTGCGTTTGCCAGCAAAGTTAGCTAATGAGACGTCGGTTCTACTTTTGTCGGCAAGCGTGAAATCAGGTGCTACTTGACCTTTCTGTGGGAAGTTGCCGCCGATTTCTACTGGGCTACCTTTTAGTGTGACTGCGTTGCTCATGATATTTTCCTATTAAGTTTTGATGTGATATTGACTATGCGATCATCATAAAACAAAAGTGTTTATTTTGCACCGCGCTTTTTGATATTTTACCTTATTATATGCCCTTGTTTTTGTAGGGGTTTTACCAAAAATTATGAATATTTATTAAAATATAGTGCGGCTTACTACCATGGTTTTAACTAGTCAGTGCTACCGATATTAATCCATTATTGGGTAAAGTTTTACGCTCAAAATAGGCGCGTATAAGGTAAAATTGACAGATGTCTGCAACCACGCCATCAGCTTTAAAGTCTCCGCATTTTGTGCACTTGCGCTGTCATAGTGAGTACTCCATTGTCGATGGTATTGTACGTATTGACGACTATGTTAAGCATGCAGTAGACGATCAAATGCCAGCGCTGGCATTAACCGATTTGAGCAATTTGTTCGGTGCTATTAAGTTTTATAAAGCCGCGCGTAGCAAGGGCGTTAAGCCGATTATTGGTTGTGATATCTGGTTGGAAAATACGTCTAATCGTGATCAACCTAGTCGCGCACTATTATTATGTCAGTCCCATGCGGGATATTTACTACTTTGCCAGTTAATCAGCCGTGCCTACTTAAGTAACCAATATCGTGGCCGCGCTGAATTTAAGCGTGAGTGGTTTTCGGAATGTGGTACAGAGGGGCTGCTAATGCTCTCTGGTGCATTGGCCGGTGATGTGGGTCAAGCTTGTGGGCAGGAAAATTTAGACTTGGCGCTTAAATTAGCGGCCGATTGGCAAGCTCTGTTCCCCGGACGTTTTTATATAGAAGTGCAGCGTGTAGGGTCAACCAATGGCAACGAAGAGGGCTATATCCAGCAAGCACGTCAGATTGCAAGCCAGCTAAAGCTCCCAATCGTCGCTACCCACCCAATTCAATTCACCACCCCTGATGACTTTAGGGCGCATGAAGCCCGTACCTGCATCTCTGAAGGTTATGTGCTTGCAGATACGCGCCGGCCAAAGTACTTTACTACTGAGCAGTATTTTAAAACGCAGGCTGAAATTACGCACTTGTTTGATGACATGCCTGAGGCATTGGCTAATAGTGTAGAGATTGCGAAACGCTGTAACTTGGCGCTTACCTTAGGTAAAAACTATTTACCAAATTTCCCTACGCCTAATAACGAAAGTTTAAATGAGTATTTGGTGGATGCTGCGCGTATTGGATTAGTGCAACGCCTAGCCGTGCTTTATCCAGATGCGTCTGTGCGAGCTAATAAGCAGCAAAGTTACCACGACCGTTTGGATTTTGAAACCAAGGTTATTAACCAAATGGGTTTTGCAGGCTACTTCTTAATTGTGGCTGACTTTATTAACTGGGCTAAGCATAATGGGGTTCCGGTAGGACCAGGCCGTGGATCTGGTGCTGGATCGGTGGTCGCTTATAGCCTGGGTATTACCGATTTAGACCCGTTAGAATATAACTTGCTGTTTGAACGATTTCTTAATCCAGATCGCGTTTCCATGCCCGACTTTGATATCGATTTCTGCCAAGAAGGGCGTGATCGTGTCATCGACTATGTGAAGCAGAAGTATGGATTGGATGCAGTATCCCAAATTGCCACTTTTGGTACCATGGCAGCTAAAGCGGTGATACGTGATGTAGGCCGTGTGCTAGATTTACCGTTCCACTTTGTGGATGGTATTAGCAAGTTGATTCCTATGGAGTTGGGCATTACGCTGACCGATGCTTTAGTTAAAGAGCCTCAACTTGCCGAGCGACGTGAAAATGAAGAAGAGTTGCGCGAGCTATTGGAACTAGCATTAAGGCTAGAAGGCTTAGTCCGAAATGTCGGTATGCATGCCGGTGGTGTATTGATATCACCAGGAAAAATCTCAGACTTTTCACCGATTTATTGTCAACCCGATGGCGCCAGTCTAGTCAGTCAATACGATAAAGACGATGTGGAAGCCGTGGGCTTGGTCAAGTTTGACTTTTTGGGTCTCCGCACACTCACCATTTTAGAGTTAGCCTTAGTCAATGCTAATAAACAGCGCGCCGACAGCGACTTACCGCCATTGTCTTTTGCGACTTTACCGTTAAATGATAAAGCCACTTTTCAGCTATTAAAAACCGCCAATACTACGGCTGTATTCCAGCTGGAATCACGCGGTATGAAAGACATGTTAAAGCAGGCCTTACCCGATTGCTTTGAAGATATTATTGCGCTGGTAGCGTTATACCGTCCTGGCCCGATGGATTTAATTCCAGATTACTGTAGACGTAAACACGGTAAACAGCGTGTGGAATACCCACATCCGCTCACAGAGGCTATTCTTAAAGAAACCTATGGCATTGCCGTTTATCAAGAGCAGGTCATGCAGATTGCGCAGGTGGTAGCTGGGTATAGCTTGGGCGGTGCAGACTTGCTTCGCCGAGCGATGGGTAAGAAAAAGCAAGAGGAAATGGACGATCAGCGTAAGACCTTTACTGAGGGCGCGGTTAAAAACAATATGACCGAGCGTCAGGCCACCGAGTTATTTGACTTGTTGGAGAAGTTTGCTGGCTATGGTTTTAATAAATCCCACGCCGCAGCCTATGCTATGGTTGCCTATCAAACTGCCTATTTAAAAGCGCATTATCCGGCGGCTTTCTTAGCCTCAACCATGTCGGCTGATATGAATAATACGGATAGTGTGCGCATTTTTTATGAGGACTGTGCACCCAATCAGATTGAGGTATTACCCCCTGATGTGAATCAGAGTGAATTTAAATTTAAGCCGGTGAATAAAAGCCAGATTTTGTATGGATTGGGTGCAGTAAAAGGTACTGGTGCCGCTGCGATTGAAGTAATCTTACAGGCACGCGCTAAAGACGGCCCATTTAAAGACTTGTTTGATTTCTGCAACCGTTTGGATTTGCGTAAAGTGAATCGCCGTGTGGTTGAATCTTTAATACGAGCAGGGGCTTTTGATCAGGTTAGTCAAGATCAAACGCCACCTAATCGCAATGCTTTGTTAGCTGGTGTTGCCATGGCGATGGCTGCAGCTGAACAAAACAATGCTAATAGTAATCAGGACAGTTTGTTTGGTGAAGCTGTTGATAATGCAGTCAATGTATTGCCAAGCGTTCCAGCATGGACTGAGCAGCAGCGTCTACAAGAAGAAAAAGCTGCACTTGGCTTCTTTTTTAGCGGACATCCTTACTGGGCCTATCAAAAAGATCTTAGCCAATTTGTCAGTACAACCTTAGCTAATTTGGCACCGAAAGAACAGCCACAGCTATTGGCAGGAATTGTTTCTGGAGTGCGTAACCGGATGACTGCACGTGGAAAAATGGCCATCGTCGGGCTTGATGACGGTACTACGCGTATAGAAGTGGTGGTAGGTAACGACTTACTCAATCAGTCGCAGCATTTACTAAAAGACGACCAGTTAATTATTGTTGAAGGACGCGTGAGCAATGATGAGTTTTCGGGTGGCATCCGCGTCAATGCTAGAAAATTACATGATTTATCTAGCATTCGTAATAGCCGTGCTAGTTTTTTAAAAGTGTCATGCAATGGCCAGGCCGATGCAGTTAAATTAAAAGAATTATTAAAGCCTTATTGTAAAAGCGCATCAGATGAAACGCGAGGATGTGCTGTGAAAGTGGAATACCATAATGCCAGTAGCAAAGTTGAATTGATGCTAGGTAATAATTGGCGTGTAGATTTGCATGAAGATCTGATTGCCGGCTTAAGCGCATGGTTAAGTCGTGAAAACGTAAAAATCCTATATAATTAAACAAAGATTCTTGAGATTAAGCCCAAACGCATGAAAATAACTTATTTAGATTTTGAACAACCGATTGCTGAACTTGAAGCCAAAATTGAAGGCTTACAGTCAGCCCATGATGATCATGATAATTTAGACATTTCTAAAGAGTTGTCAGCTTTAGAAAAGAAAAATCAAAAATTATCTGAAGACATTTACGGCAGTTTGTCCGCATGGCAAATTTCGCAATTAGCGCGCCATCCCCAACGTCCTTACACCTTGGATTATATCCAAGGTATTTTTACTGACTTTGAAGAATTACATGGGGATCGTGCGTATGCGGACGATCCAGCTATTGTTGGTGGTTTAGCTCGATTTGAAGGGCAGCCGGTCATGGTTATCGGCCATCAAAAAGGGCGTGATGTTAAAGAGCGTCAATACCGTAATTTTGGTATGCCACGTCCGGAAGGCTATCGTAAAGCGCTACGCTTATATCGCATGGCAGAAAAATTCAACATTCCTGTGATTACCCTCATTGATACTCCAGGTGCTTACCCAGGTATTGGTGCTGAAGAACGTGGTCAATCTGAAGCCATTGCACGTAATTTGTATGTGATGGCCGAATTAAAAACGCCTATTATCGGTGTGATTATCGGTGAAGGTGGCTCCGGTGGAGCATTGGCACTTGGTGTAGTTGATCAATTGTTAATTCTGCAATACGGTACCTACGCGGTGATTTCCCCTGAAGGTTGTGCATCTATCTTATACAAAAGTGCTGATCAAGCGCCGGTAGCGGCTGAGTCGTTAGCGATTACCGCTGATCGCCTTAAATCCATGGGTTTGGTTGATCGTATTGTGCCTGAGCCATTAGGCGGCTGTCATCGTGCACCAGAAGTGGTGATGGAAACCTTACGCGGTGCGTTAAAAGATGAGCTAGCTAAACTAAAAAATAAATCCATTAAATCTTTATTAGTGACTCGTTATGAGCGTTTAATGAGCTACGGTAAATTTAAAGAAGTGGCTGATAAGAACCCATCAGTCAAAATTTAAGGTGTCAAAAAGTAAAGCTTCCGCAATTCGCTCTAAATCTCATGCGCTAACCCTTAGCGCAATCCAACTTCAGTTAAATCAATTTCTCGCGACGCATCTTAAGTCAGGCCAGCATTTACTGCTGGCCTTAAGTGGCGGGCTAGATTCTTGCGTGCTCTTACATCTATTGGCTAATGCTAAGTCCAGCTTAGGCGTTGAGTTGTCAGCAATGCATGTGCACCATGGTTTAAGCCCTAATGCAGATGCATGGGCTAGTTTTTGTGAGCAGCAATGTCAGCATCTGCAAGTACCCTTTCAGGTGGCGCATGTGCAGGTTGAGAAAAATCCAAATTGTGGCGTAGAAGCCGCTGCAAGGCATTTACGTTATGAGGCACTTTTTAATGCCCTTGTAGCGGACGCCTCACCAGATTTTATTGTGACCGCGCATCATGAAGATGACCAAGCCGAAACGCTAATATTGCAGTTGATGCGTGGTGCTGGCGTTAAAGGGTTGGCGAGTATGGCTGCAATTGATCCTGTGCGCCGTTTACTGCGACCTCTATTGGGAATTACACGTCAACAACTACATGACTATGCAAAGTTACACGCCATTGCTTGGTGTGATGATGAGAGTAACGTGAATACGCACTATGAACGCAATTTTGTGCGCCATACGTTGATGCCAATCTTGGCAGGACGGTCACCAGCAATTTCATCCGTACTTGCAAGAACTGCATCGCATATGGCAGAAGCCAATACGTTGCTTGATGATTTAGCCAACATCGATGCTCAAACACTGGTGCGTGAAAATAGCGTGTGCGTATCTGGGTTAAGCATGCTAAGTCAGGCGCGAGCAAAAAATGTATTGCGCTTCTGGTTGGCGCGCAATCATTTGGCCATGCCACATACAGAACAATTGGCAGAAATTCTACATCAGTTACTGAATGCCAAGGTGGATGCCAATATCAATATTCCCCTACAACATTTAAGTTTAAAGCGCTTTCAACAACGCGTTTATCTATGTCGTGAGCAAGTGGCGCATGATTTTGATTTGGTATGGAATGGTGAGCAGTATTTAGACTTACCCAATGGTGGACAACTTATATTTAAGCAGGTAGTAGGCACTGGGTTGGCGTTAAAGTTTGGTATGACCAAATTGAGAATTACCAACCGAGATGGCGGAGAGCGCTTTAAGCCGAATGAGCTAAGACCTACGCGAACCTTGAAGCATCTATTGCAGGAAGCGAATATTCCGCCATGGCAACGGACTAATTTGCCACTCATCTATTGGCACGACACCTTGGCTTGTGTGCCTAGCATTGGTATTGCACATGAGTTACAAGCCCACGGTGAAGAGGTTGGCTTAACGATTAGCTGGCAGGATGCACGTGTCGACTAACGCTTTGTTCTTTAGGGAAGCACAATCCAAAAGGTTGCCTCTACTAAGAATCTCACTTTTTAAGTATTAGTTTTAACTGCGGCCATATATTTTCTAAAATGATAGGCTGCCCCTGCACGTTGGGGTGTAAGCCATCATCCTGAATTAACTCTAGTCGGTTTTCCATGCCCTGCAACATAAAAGGTACGCGCGGAACTTTAAATTCATGGCTTAACTGTTGGTATTTTTGCGTGAATGACTGCGAATACTTGGGGCCGTAATTGGGAGGTATTCTCATGCCGATAATGAGTACTTTTGCGCCAGATTTTTTACTTTGTTCTATTATCTGCGCTAAGTTAGCCTTCATCTCGGTTAGTGGCAGACCACGCAGGCCATCATTAGCGCCTAGTTCTAAAATAACGATGTTGGGTTGATGCTCATTGAGTGTTGCACTAAGCCGACTAAGCCCACCGCTAGTGGTTTCGCCACTAACGCTTGCGTTGATGACTTTGTATGGGTAGTGTTGATCTTCCAGTCTTTGTTGTAGTAGGCTTACCCATCCTAGCTGTTGTGGTATCCCATAGGCTGCAGATAGACTGTCGCCATAAATCAAAATGCTATTACTTGCCGCGTAAACAGGTGCCGTTAAAAAAATAAGGCAACTTAATCCCAGTAAGAGTGGACTCAGTAATAGGACTCTCATTATTGAACGTAATCGGAAAAACATAGATGCAACGCACTCCCATTATTCAGGCACAAAATTTATACTACGAAATTGCTAATCATGATAACTATATTCGCATACTACAAGGTTTAAATCTAACCATTCACACAGGTGAGCAGGTCGCGATTATAGGGAGCTCAGGTTCTGGTAAATCTACCTTACTAAGCTTGTTGGCGGGTCTTGATGTACCTACGAGTGGTCAGGTTTTGGTCGAGATGCAAGCATTTAGTAGCTTAGATGAAGATGGGCGTGCGTTTGTGCGCGCACGTTACATGAGTTTTGTGTTTCAGTCATTCCAGTTATTACCGTCACTCACTGCGCTTGAAAATGTCATGCTTCCGCTACAGTTGACGCAACATGCCGATGCTCAGGCGTTAAGTCTCGAAGCCTTAGACCAGGTAGGTTTAAGTCAGCGCGTACAGCATTACCCAAAGCAGTTATCTGGCGGCGAACAGCAAAGAGTAGCTATTGCACGTGCTTTTGCCACCAAGCCGCGCATCTTATTTGCTGATGAGCCTACTGGCAATTTAGATAATGCAACCGGAAAAGTTATTATTGAATTGCTCTTTAAGATGAACGCGGAGGCTAACACTACCTTGGTGTTGGTGACTCATGACATGGAGTTAGCCAGTCGCTGTAAGCGCCAATTACAGTTGGATAATGGTGTACTGACAGATTTAGTATGAATGCCATTTTAAAATTAGCTTACTTGCAAACTTGCAGCTTGTGGCGCGCAGGGGCGCTAAGGGTGTTGGTATTTTCCTTGGTGTTGGCGGTCGCAGCGATTACGGCAGTGAGCTTCTTTACACAGCGCATTGATAAAGCGCTCAATCAGCAAGGGAGCTTGTTACTTGGGGCTGATCTCGTCCTGTCGGCAAACCATACGCTACCAGAAAATTTTGAGCAACGTGCCACCACGTTAGGATTAGCTTCGTTACGAAGCTATGAGTTTCCAAGCATGGTGGTGTTTGGAAATTCAAGTCAACTTGTAGAAGTGAAGGCGGTAGGGCAGGGTTTTCCATTGCGAGGTGATCTAACCATAGGTGCAACCACGGATGATGAAGGTCAAGTGGTTAAGGCTATTCCTAAGCTAGGTCAGGTGTGGGTGGAGCCACGACTTGCCCACTTACTCAACTTGCAAGTCGGTAGTGAAGTTGAAGTCGGAGAGCGTAAATTTAGCGTAAGTGCTATTTTGCTGCATGAGCCATCACGTGGGGGCGATATGTTTAGCTTTGCGCCACGATTAATGATGAACGCAGCCGATTTAGCCTCAACCAAACTGTTGCAATATGGGAGTCGCGCCAAATTTCAGTTATTACTAGCGGGGACACCAGGCAAGATTAACCAATATATTAGCCTCACTCAGCCTGAGTTAGGGCGTGGTGAAAAAATCCAAGATCTTCGTAATGCAAGACCTGAGATTAAATTGGCCTTAGAGAAAGCCCAGCAGTTCTTAGGGTTATCGGCTATGGTGAGCGTGATTCTAGCCATGGTGGCCATGCTACTTTCCAGCATGCCTTATATTAAGCAAAGCTTAGATAGTTTTGCACTGATGCGTTGCTTTGGCGCATCTCGGAACACTGTGATGCAATTGTTAGCAATACAGACATTGTTGATCGCTTTTTTCAGTGCTTTGGTCGGTATAGTACTGGGGTTTATGGCGCAGCTCGGTTTAGCACAATTAGCTGGAAGTCTGTTTGTAGAAGCTCTGCCACCAGCAGGCCTGATGCCAATGTTTGTCGGCATGGTTGCAAGTATCGCCATGATGTTTGCGGTGGTGTTGCCGCATGCTTGGCAAATGCGTCATTTAAGCGCCATGAATATTCTGCGCCGCGAAACGCTGGTGCAACCTTTAAGCGCTCAACTCAAGTTCTTGCCCGCGGCTTTGACGATGAGCGTCATGGTATTTTGGCAGGCGCAGGATTTTAAAATTGCATTGGCGACGATCGGTGCCATCTTATTATTGTGCTTGCTAGTCATTGCATGTGCCTACGGATTTGTTTGGCTAACGGCACGTCTATTCACTTTATCGCCACAAAACTCTACAGTCAATGCCGTTCAGTTAGGCGTGCTAGGCTTAAAGCGTAGGTTCTCGATTTCTACGATACAAATGATTGGGTTCAGTATGGGCTTGATGGTGCTCGTCTTGTTAGCCTTAATTCGGGGAGACCTCATACATAATTGGCAGGCCTCGCTTCCTGTTGATGCGCCCAATCGTTTTGTCATTAATATTCAACCGGCGCAAATTGACGGGGTGCATCAATTTTTTGCACAGCAACACATTAAAAA
>CAIRXI010000117.1 GCA_903882525.1 uncultured Pseudomonadota bacterium
ATTGTGCCCATGGCGCCATCTAAAATTAAGATGCGGTTGGCTAATAAATCGCGGAGAACTTTTTCAGTTGAGGAATAGTTTGTTTGTGACATGGGCAAGCTTTAATCTAAATTCATTGCAAGACCAAATTATAGCATTGGCTTAAAGACTACATGCTTATACATCGAGGCGTTCAAAATGAATCACCTCAACAAGGAGCGTGTACTAAATCTAAGCTTTATTTTCAGTTTGCCGCTCTAGTTGTTCAAGCTTAGCCTCTAATAGCTCTAGCTTTTGCCGTGTATTACGTAGCACTTCAGCTTGCACATCAAACTCCTCGCGTGAAACAAGCTCCATTTTGGTGAGCACGCTCTTTAATAGTGCATTCAGGTTGTGTTCAGCGTCGGCTAATGGAGAGTCACTGACCATCTCCCTGATTTTATTAGATATTTCATTTAATTTTTGTGAGTTAAGCATGGTATATTCCTTAAGATTATATGCAGTTTAACAGCTTTGATCCCTATCTACAAAAAACTACCTTGGATGTAAATGTATTTATGTTATTGATTTTAAATAGTATTTAAGTTGGCACGCACCTTGCTTATGCTCATATGCAGAATTTTATTTTTATCGTTTTTTTTGAGGAGTAGAGCAACATGCGTAAATCATTATTATCTTTAGCAGTATTAAGTACACTTGCAGTGCCTGCATTATCTTTTGCTGATGAGGCTGCACCAGTTGTAGCGCCGGCTGCTGAGGCAGCTCCAGTCAATACAGTTGCATATAATGTCGGTTTGTATAGCCAGTACATTTTCCGTGGTTTAACACAAAGTGGAAACAAGCCTGCGATTCAAGGTGGCGTTGACTACACGAATGTCAGTGGTTTTTATTTAGGCACTTGGGCTTCTAATGTGAGTTGGTTAGGGGACAGTAATTCTTATAGCAATGCTTCGTTAGAGTTAGATCTTTATGGCGGGTATCGCGGGGCTATTAAAGATGTATCTTATGATGTCGGCCTATTACAGTATGTTTACCCTGGCGACTTTAAGTCAACTGGCTTCTTGCTTAAGCGTGCTGAAACTACTGAAGTCTACGGCAGCCTTGCATACAAGTGGGTCACGGCTAAATTATCTGTAGCAGTATCAGATGGTGTTTTTGGCAATAAAGATGCCGCCGGAACTTATTATGCCGACATTACAGCCAATTACCCTGTGACGGACACTATCACCGCTACTGCACACGTTGGCCGACAAGAATACAGTGGTTCTGGCAATGATGTCTATTCTTATACCGATTGGAAGCTCGGTTTGAGCAAAGCTTTTGCGAACGGTGTGACTGTGGGTGCTTATTACACGGACACTAATGCTAAGGAATTGGGTTACGGCAAGCAGCCACTCGGCAGCACATATCCATATGCATATAACGGCGGCAACATCGCTGATGCCCAAGGCACTATTTACGTTCAAAAAACTTTCTAAGTTAAGTCTTTAGTGGCGGTGAGCACTTGATGTGTTTACCGCCCAACCATCCTTATGTACAGGAGAAAAACATGAAATTTGTATCTGCAATTATCAAGCCATTTAAGCTTGATGAAGTGAGGGAAGCCCTATCCAACATTGGTGTTCAGGGTATTACCGTGACTGAGGTAAAAGGCTTTGGACGTCAAAAAGGCCACACAGAGTTATATCGTGGCGCTGAATACGTGGTTGATTTCTTACCGAAAGTGAAATTAGAAGTCGCTATTAAAGATGACATGTTAGATCAGGTTGTCGATGCGATTGAAAAATCAGCCTCCACAGGCAAAATTGGTGACGGCAAGATTTTTGTCTTTAACCTAGAACAAGTTTATCGCATCCGCACCGGTGAAACCGGCGTGGAAGCCTTATAAGGGGATTACGATGAAAAAATTACTTTCGATAATTGCCTTATTTACCG
>CAIRXI010000118.1 GCA_903882525.1 uncultured Pseudomonadota bacterium
CGGCAGTCTCCTGTGAGTCCCCAACTAAATGCTGGCAACACAGAACGAGGGTTGCGCTCGTTGCGGGACTTAACCCAACATCTCACGACACGAGCTGACGACAGCCATGCAGCACCTGTGTTCAGGTTCCCTTTCGGGCACTTCCACCTCTCAGCAGAATTCCTGACATGTCAAGGGTAGGTAAGGTTTTTCGCGTTGCATCGAATTAATCCACATCATCCACCGCTTGTGCGGGTCCCCGTCAATTCCTTTGAGTTTTAATCTTGCGACCGTACTCCCCAGGCGGCGAACTTCACGCGTTAGCTGCGGTACTAAGAAAGTCTCCTTCCCCAACACCTAGTTCGCATCGTTTAGGGCGTGGACTACCAGGGTATCTAATCCTGTTTGCTCCCCACGCTTTCGTGCATGAGCGTCAATATTATCCCAGGGGGCTGCCTTCGCCATTGGTATTCCTCCACATCTCTACGCATTTCACTGCTACACGTGGAATTCTACCCCCCTCTGACATATTCTAGTCTTGTAGTTTCAAACGCAGTTCCTAAGTTGAGCTCAGGGATTTCACATCTGACTTACAAAACAGCCTGCGCACGCTTTACGCCCAGTAATTCCGATTAACGCTCGCACCCTACGTATTACCGCGGCTGCTGGCACGTAGTTAGCCGGTGCTTCTTATCAAGGTACCGTCAACCTCATCCTATGTTAGAGGATAAGTTTTCTTCCCTTGCGAAAGAGCTTTACAACCCGAAGGCCTTCTTCACTCACGCGGAATGGCTGGATCAGGCTTGCGCCCATTGTCCAAAATTCCCCACTGCTGCCTCCCGTAGGAGTCTGGACCGTGTCTCAGTTCCAGTGTGGCTGGTCGTCCTCTCAGACCAGCTACTGATCGTCGCCTTGGTGGGCCTTTACCCCACCAACTAGCTAATCAGATATCGGCCGCTCCATTAACGCCAGGTCCGAAGATCCCTAGCTTTCCCCCGTAGGGCGTATGCGGTATTAGCCAACCTTTCGATTAGTTATCCCCCATTATTGGATACGTTCCGATATATTACTCACCCGTTCGCCACTCGCCACCAGACCGAAGTCCGTGCTGCCGTTCGACTTGCATGTGTAAAGCATTCCGCCAGCGTTCAATCTGAGCCATGATCAAACTCTTCAGTTTAATTTATGACTATTACTTTTTCCTCTTTCGAGGTGGTATTTCGCTTTTGCTTTATCAGCCCTATCCTCTAACGATAATTAGAGAACGTGATAGGCTGAAGACTCAAATTCATTTCAAGGTCTGTGTGATTCCTATTACTAAGAACCATTACATATTTGTCATAAATTTAAGTGTAAGCACTTGTTTTCTGAGGCCAGAATAAACCAAACAATCAAGTTAAATTACACCAAGAGTAAACTCTCAATGCAACAAGTTAATTGCGTCTAAACCAGCGTACCTCAACCACAAGCACCCACACTTATCAGTTGTTAAATTGTTAAAGATCAGTCGACTCGAAAGTCATCTCGTTACCGCTTTGCCGTAACGAGGAGCGCATTATACAGAGGTTTTAAACCCCGTCAATCATAATGTTCATAGTTTCAACATTTATTTCTTGACCGTACATTTACAGCGCTCAATTTATTGCTTTACTACTATTTATTCCCCACTTAGAAAAACTACTTCTTAAGCGAGAGGGCGCATTATACAGAGCTTTAACAGCCCGTCAATTATAAATTTGAACAAATCACATTTATTATTAACTGTATTTTTTCTGCCCTTACATTCTCTACGCCGTTACTTCCTAAGCGAGAGGGGCGCATTTTACAGGTGTAGCCACTTTGGTCAACCCGTAAAGGGCACCGTTACACAATTGTTACATTTGCAAACTTACGTTTACCTACTTGTGCGGTCACTGTAACGCCCTTTGCCAGCATCAAGCCCTTGTCTACAACCTTCTCACCATCAATCTTAATCCCGCCCTGCTCAATCGCTCTAAATGCTTCAGAGGTGCTTGAGACTAAGCCCGCAATCTTAAGTAGCTGTGCAATTCCTATTTGCTGACCTTCTATTGTGATGGTTACTTCAGGTACGTCATCAGGAATGCCCCCTTTGGCGCGCGTTTGAAAATCCGCCAATGCATTCTCCGCATCCGCTTGACTATGAAAGCGCGCAACAATCTCCTGTGCAAATCCGACTTTAATGTCACGCGGATTGCTGCCCGCGGCTACATCAGCTTTCCATTGCGCTATAACTTCTAAGGTCTCAAATGACAACAACTCTATATAACGCCACATGAGCTCATCGGAAATTGACATTATTTTGGCAAAGATTACTTCTGGTGCTTCGGCTATGCCAATGTAATTGCCTAATGATTTAGACATCTTGTTGACGCCATCCAAGCCTTCTAATAATGGCATGGTAAGCACGCACTGCTGGCTTTGTCCGGCTTGCTTTTGTAGTTCGCGACCCATCAATAGATTGAATTTTTGATCGGTGCCACCCAATTCAACGTCTGCCTTTAAAGCTACGGAGTCATAGCCTTGTAATAAAGGATATAAAAACTCATGTATGGCAATCGGTTGATTAGACTTATATCTTTTTGAAAAGTCATCGCGCTCCAACATCTGTGCAACGGTATGGCTGGCCGCCAACTTCAGCATGCCGGCCGCGCCCAATTCGTTAAGCCAAGTAGAGTTAAAAACCACCTGCGTCTGCTCTGGCCTTAGAATTTTAAATACCTGCGTTGCATATGACTTCGCATTTTCCTGCACTTGCTCTGCAGTTAAGGGCGGTCTAGTGGTGCTTTTACCGGTGGGGTCGCCTATCATGCCGGTGAAGTCCCCAATTAGGAATAACACCTGATGCCCCAATTCTTGGAATTGACGTAACTTATTAAGCAACACAGTGTGGCCTAGGTGCAGATCCGGCGCAGTAGGGTCAAATCCAGCTTTAATTCTTAATGGCTGGTTCGCCTTGATACTAAGGCGCAGTTTTTCTACTAACTCCGCCTCAATTAATAGCTCATCTGCACCACGCTTAATTACGGCGAGCTGCTGATTGATGTCATTATTCACGTCTTTTATCCTTAAACTCTAGCTTCAATACCGGCTTTAATGCCGGTCATTTTCTTGTTTTAATTGGGTTTTCTGTTAGTATTGGCTTCGTATTAGATTTCAGTAAAGGCAAGCCCGTGCAGACTAACGAGCCCAATCAAAATAACGGTACATCTAATTATTCTGCTCAGAAAAACTTCAAGCCAGACTCAATGCCAAATCGTATTTTAGCGCAAAACAGCCATAAATCTGAACCTAAGCTCAAATTGCGCTGGACTCTAATGATTTCTTGCTTACCTTTATTCAGTATCTACACAGCTTTTGGTATTGCACCAATGCGCTTATCCACCGATATTCCAAGAGCTACTGTCTT
Source organism: uncultured Pseudomonadota bacterium (assembly GCA_903882525.1). GTDB lineage: Bacteria > Pseudomonadota > Gammaproteobacteria > Burkholderiales > Methylophilaceae > Methylotenera. The sequence goes on from CAIRXI010000118.1 coordinate 3,407, forward strand.
ACAAAAAATCAGCATTCCGCCTATGCGTGACACTCGGTTAAGTTATTTAATAAATTAAGATAAATCTCCTAGAACAAAAAAATGCATAACATGCTTTTCATTGGACTGATGTCAGGCACTAGCCTTGATGGTGTTGACGTTGCCTTGGTTGAATTTAACAGTAATGATTCGACTGCTAGCGGTCAAGTACGTCTATTGAATACACATTTTTTAGCCTATCCAGCTTCTTTACGCGCACAAATTCTAGCGCTGCAGCACCCTACCGCGAACGAACTTGAAACCACGGCTCTAATGAGTAATACCTTAGCAAAGCTATATGCTGAGGCGGTCAATCAGCTTGTAGCGAAAATAAATCTAAAATCGCAACAAATCACTGCTATCGGATGTCATGGTCAAACCATAAGGCACCAACCACAACTCATGGATGGCATAGGATTTACCCTGCAAATTGGAAACCCAGCACTCCTTGCAGAGCTTACAGGCATCACTGTTGTGGCTGACTTTAGAAGCCGTGATATTGCTGCAGGCGGACAAGGCGCACCCTTAGTTCCGGCTTTTCATCAAGCGATGTTCGCAAGCGCACAAATGTCACGCGCCATTATTAATATCGGTGGTATTGCCAATATTACCTTTCTTAAAAATAACAATGTACTTGGATTTGATTCAGGTCCAGGAAATATGTTGCTAGATGCCTGGATTAAACAGCACCAAAATCTAGACTACGATGCCAACGGTGGGTGGGCAAGTACTGGCCATGTAATAGCTCCATTATTAGAAGCGATGTTAGCAGATCCTTATTTTGCATTGAGCCCCCCAAAAAGCACTGGCCGCGATTTGTTTAATGATCATTGGCTATCAAAAAAAATATCCGGGCAACACTACGCTGCCCAAGACGTTGCGCGGACCTTGGTAGCGCTGACAGCCCACACTATTGTTGATTCGCTTCAGCATTATTGTGGAAGCGTTGATGAAGTTTACCTATGTGGCGGCGGCGCGCACAACAGTTTACTTAGATCAAGCCTACAAACATTGTTGACTGACACTCGGGTTGAAAGTACTGACATCCTTGGTGTTGGCGTCGACTGGCTGGAGGCAATTGCATTTGCTTGGCTTGCAAAACAAACCCTAGATAAAAAAACGGCCAATTTGCCAGAAGTTACAGGCGCTAAAGGTGCGCGAATATTAGGCGCTATTTATCAAAATTAACTGGCAACGCTAAGAATGCTCATGGCTATAAAAATAACGCTGAGCAAGCCTGTAAGCCCATCATTACAGTATAATCATCCAAAAATTGAGCATTAATCTAAGTAGAATTTAAACACTAGAAGACCTTTAACGATGAACAAACCTACTAAAGCCACACTTACATTTGATAATGGTGCCCAACCGATTGATTTGCCAATCCTATCTAGCAGCTTGGGCAATGACGTAATTGACATACGTAATCTAAGTAAGCATGGTGTGTTTACGTACGACCCAGGATTTCTGTCTACTGCTGCATGCAACTCTAATATCACTTTTATTGATGGTGAACATGGCTTGTTATATTACCGTGGCTACCCAATTGAACAGTTGGCTGAGCACTGTAATTTTATGGAAGTGTCTTATTTATTGCTGCATGGCGAACTACCCAATGCTGCAGAAAAACAACAATTTACCAACACAATTAATGGCAGCACTATGCTGCACGATCAACTCAATAACATTTTCAGAGGCTTCCGCCGCGACGCCCACCCAATGGCGGTTATGGTCGGTGTGGTCGGCTCACTTTCTGCCTTTTATTTTGATGCTATGGATATTCGTGATGCAAAACATCGCGAAATTTCTGCACATCGCTTACTTGCAAAAGTACCTACGATTGCTGCTTGGAGCTATAAATACAATTTGGGTCAGCCATTTATGTACCCACAGAATCACCTGAATTACGCTGAAAACTTCATGCATATGATGTTTGCAACACCCTGTGAAAAATACACGCCCAATCCAGTGCTAGCCAAGGCATTTGAACGTATTCTAATTTTACATGCAGACCATGAACAAAATGCGTCCACCAGCACGGTACGCTTGGTTGGCTCAAGTGGCGCGAATCCATTCGCCTGCATTTCTGCAGGGATCGCATCGCTGTGGGGCCCTGCGCATGGCGGCGCTAACGAAGCAACGCTGAATATGCTGGAAGAAATTGGTGATGTTTCACGTATCGGCGAATTTATTAAGCGCGCCAAGGACAAAACTGATACGTTCCGCTTGATGGGTTTTGGTCACCGAGTCTATCGCAACATGGATCCACGTGCAGCTATTATGCGTACCACCTGC
>CAIRXI010000119.1 GCA_903882525.1 uncultured Pseudomonadota bacterium
CCAAGGCAGTGATTACTGGAGACGTGACGCAAATAGACTTGCAACGCCACCAAAAAAGTGGCTTGGTCGACGCGCAAAAAGTACTGAAAGATATCAAGGGCATTGCAATGACGCACTTCTTGGCGGCTGATGTCGTGCGCCACCCCTTAGTGCAAAAAATTGTCAATGCATACGAAGATTACGAACTGAAAAACCAAAACACCTAAGCTATACCCTTTCACCTGCTGGTTAAAAGGTATAATCAATTTGCATTTAGACGACTGAAGGAAGTGTTATGACCCCGAATAAATTTAGCCGATTAACCCAAGTTAGCCTTGGCATGGTTGGGCAAGGCGTACTGATCATTATTGCCATCGCCACTATTTTTGCCATCTTTCAGGCCATTAACCACATATGGCTCGCACGCGCGATTAGTGTTGGCGATCTGCTACTGCTATTTTTATACCTAGAAGTGATGTCCATGCTTGACCACTACCTAGGTTCAGGTAATTTACCCGTACGCTATCCGCTTTATATCGGCATTATTGCGTTGGCGCGCTATCTTGTCCTAGATATTGCCGAGATTGACGCTTTCCGTATGTTTGCACTTTCAGGTTCTATCTTTTTAATTGCGATGGCGATTTTGGTGGTGCGCTATGGCCATGTTCGCTTCCCTTACACCGACTGCCCGACACAATCGAAATAATGACAAGCGACGCGACTAAGACGACTATCGGTCGCGTAGCTAAGCTCTATGCCTAAACTCAACCTCACCTTACAAATTGCTAGCGACCAAGCGCAAATCCCCAGCGCTAAGCAATTTAGGCAATGGGCTAAAGCTAGTCTACGCGTAGATACTGAAGTCACTTTGCGAATTGTGGATAAAGCAGAAGGTCGCGCCCTTAATCTAGCCTATCGCGCTAAAGATTACGCCACCAATGTTCTTACTTTTCCGCTAAGCGATGAGCCACATTTAATGGGTGACATTATTATCTGTGCGCCAGTGGTCGCGACTGAGGCCCTTGCTCAAGGCAAATCATTGACAGCACACTACGCGCATTTGACCGTGCATGGCATTTTGCATTTACATGGTTATGATCACGAAATAGAAGCACAAGCCGAACTAATGGAAGGCTTAGAAACAGCAATTATGAGTAAATTAGGGTATGCTGATCCCTATCTCATTACAGAGGGCGCCAACTAATGGCTACCGAGTCGGAAAAACCTAGTTTATTAGAACGTTTAAGTCATTTTTTACTGCGTGAACCTGAAGATCGTGAACAACTGGTCGAGCTGTTACACGGCGCTTATGAAAATAGCTTAATGGATTCAGACTCGCTCGCCATGATTGAAGGCGTGCTCCAAGTAAGTGAAATGCAAGTGCGCGACATCATGATTCCGCGCTCACAAATGGATGTCATTGACATCACCCATCCGCCAGAAACTTTCATCCCCCATGTGATAGAAACCGCTCACTCGCGCTTTCCGGTGATTGAAGACAATAAAAACGACGTTATTGGTATCTTGCTGGCTAAAGACTTGCTTCGTTACTATGCTGGTGAAGACTTTGAAGTGCGTGATATGTTGCGCCCTGCTATCTTTATTCCAGAAGCCAAGCGCCTCAATGTCTTACTCAAAGAATTTCGTAGCAATCGCAACCATATTGCCATCGTGGTGGATGAGTACGGCGGTATCGCCGGCATGGTCACGATTGAAGATGTGTTGGAGCAAATTGTCGGCGACATTGAAGATGAATACGACTACGACGAAGACGAAGACAATATCATCCAGAGTGCTGACGGCCAATTTAGAGTCAAAGCCCTCACTGAAATCGCCGACTTTAATGAAATTGTAGGCACCGACCTCAGTGACGAAGAATTCTCTACCATAGGCGGTTTGGTGGTCAATAAATTTGGGCACCTACCAAAACGTAATGATGAGATTAGCTTTGATGGCTTACATGTCAAAGTATTGCGTGCTGATAGTCGCCGTCTGCACAGCATCTCGGTAGAAGTCCTGAACGAAGATACCGCGACCACCCCTTAAAAAGGCATTCCTCCTAATGACCGGTGGAACTAAATTGCGAGAAGTCATCTCATAAGAAGAAGTAAATACTTTTTGAACCTAGATTATTTCTCGTTATGTTAGGGCGGTGAACCATGAAATACTTAGCTGTAGTTGTTGCGTTGCTTGGTCAGTTTTCTTTTTCAAACTGGGCATTTGCCGACGCAACATCCCAAGAAGTCACTGCAATTCCCACCGTTGAGAAAGATTTTATTGATGCCATCAATGGCTTTGATAAAGCTCAAATCATTGCGCAATTTGGCGAACCTGCCAAAGCTGATGACGTCAAAATTAAAGGGACTGGCAAGATTGTAGCTTCTATTTGGCAGTACCACTTCATCAACACCTCTTCCGATGGCAGTTATTATGAAACCACCGAATTGGATTTTATTGACGACAAAGTGGTAACCGTGGTGTTCCTTAATAACGATGGCTCTGATATTGACAATAGCGCTGAAAAATTTGAAGTGCCAACGGCTAAGCCAAAATCTTAAGGTCGCCTATTGGTAAAGTGCATACAAAAAGGGCTAATCGCCCTTTTTTGCATTTGTGCGTATTCGTATAAAAAAGCCCCTGCCGAAGCGTATAACATTGCAGTATCAAGCTACAATTTGGTCATGCGCTCATTATTCCATTATCCAGCCTTTAAACCATTGACATTATTGCTTCTGGGCGCCCTTGGCGTGCTCGGCTTTGCACCATTTTATTGGTATTTAGCCAGCGTTCTGTCTTTGATTGGCTTATTCTATTTCTGGCACCTAAGTCAATCACCCAAACAGGCGGCACTCGCAGGCTTTATTTATGGACTCGGGTTGTTTGGTGCAGGCATTTACTGGATCTATATCAGCCTGCATGAGTTTGGTGGTATGCCAAGTCTAATGGCGGGTCTACTCACATTCCTCTTGTGTGCCTTTTTGGCACTGTTTCCTGCTGTGGTTGGTGCACTCAGCGTTTGGGCCTCGGGGGTTAGCCTCACCTCGAAACAAACACACACGATGCTGTTAACGATTCCCGTGTCTTGGGCGCTTACTGACTGGGTTAGAAGCTGGATTTTTACCGGATTTCCGTGGCTCAGCATTGGTTATAGTCAGGTTCCTAGCAGCCCACTTGCTGGCTATATGCCTATCATTGGCGTCTACGGCGTTTCGCTACTGACTGTCTTTAGCGCCAGTTTGCTCGGCTTTTGGTTAGCCAAACACTTTATTCACAAAGAGAATACCCTTCGCTGGCAACGCAATGCCATTGCTCTGCTATTCTTTATTTGGGGTACTGGTGGCATATTGAAATTGGTCGAGTGGACCGCACCTAACGGCAAACCCATTAGCGTTGCTCTTCTGCAGGGTAATATCGCGCAAAATTTAAAATGGATACCGGAAATTGCACAGCAAACGCTAGTATTGTATTTAAAGATGGCGGAATCTAGTTCAGCACAACTAATTGTGATGCCGGAAACTGCACTACCAGTGTTATCTAGCGAGATCCCACTTGCGCTAAAGGCGCGCTTGCAGATTCATGCAAAAAAAAACCAAGGAGATATTTTAGTTGGCCTAGTGGAGCTTGAAAATGGAGAATATTTTAATAGTGTATTGAGTCTAGGCACTGCGCCGTCTGAGATTTACCGCAAGTCACATCTAGTACCATTTGGCGAATTTATTCCATTAAAGTCGGCCTTAGGCTGGGTTTATCGCGACCTGCTAGATATGCCTTTAAGTGATTTATCTCGCGGGGCCACTCATCAGCAACCGATGTCGATTGCGGGTCAGCAAGTGGCACTAAATATCTGTTATGAAGACGTATTTGGTGAAGAGGTTATTCGCCAACTGCCACAGGCCACCCTACTGGTCAACGTTAGCAATGACGCTTGGTACGGCGAGTCGATTGCCGCCGATCAACACCTACAATTTTCTCAGGCGCGCGCTTTGGAAACCGGACGCATGGTGTTGCGCGCAACCAATACGGGTGCTACCGCCATCATTGACCCCCATGGCAATCTCATCGCGCAAGCGCCACACTTCACTCAATTTACACTGAATGGCATGGCGCAAGGATATCGCGGCACCACACCCTATGTGCGTTGGGGTAACTGGCTGTTTTTGGGGATCTGCCTGATCATCATACTATTTTTAGTAAGAACCAAACTCAGGACCCTTACTAAGTCACCACCTAAAGGCTTGGTCAGCAAGCACAAAACAAAGTAAAATCTGCCTTTTCGCTTAAATAGATTTGAAATATGGCTTTAACTTTTCAGCAAATCATCCTTACCTTACAAAATTACTGGTCTGAGCGCGGTTGCGCCCTACTACAATCATACGATATGGAAGTCGGCGCTGGCACTAGCCATACTGCGACGTTCTTACGCTCACTTGGACCTGAACCATGGAAAGCCGCATATGTGCAACCTAGCCGCCGTCCTAAAGATGGCCGTTATGGTGAAAATCCAAATCGGTTACAGCACTACTACCAATTTCAAGTCGTACTTAAACCTGCCCCTGCGGATATTCTTGAACTGTATCTTGGTTCATTAGAAGCCTTGGGCTTTGACCTAAAAAAGAATGATATTCGCTTTGTTGAGGATGACTGGGAAAATCCAACTTTAGGGGCTTGGGGCTTAGGTTGGGAAGTCTGGTTAAATGGTATGGAAGTCACGCAGTTCACCTATTTTCAGCAAGTGGGTGGCATTAACTGCAAACCCATCACTGGCGAAATTACCTATGGTTTAGAACGATTGGCCATGTACCTTCAAGGGGTAGACAATGTCTACGACCTGACTTGGACTGAAGGTTTAAGTTATGGTGATGTTTACCTGCAAAATGAAAAAGAACAAAGTGCTTATAACTTTGAGCATTCTGATGCTGAGTTTTTGTTTACCGCTTTTAATGCCCATGAAAAACAAGCCAAGCACTTAATGGAAAGTGAACTGGCGTTGCCCGCCTATGAGCAAATTCTAAAAGCAGCGCATACCTTTAACTTGCTCGATGCCCGTGGAGCGATTTCAGTCACTGAGCGTGCAGGCTATATCGGTCGCATTCGTAATTTAGCGCGTTCTGTCGCCGCTAGTTATCTAGAAAGTCGCGCACGCTTGGGCTTTCCCATGGCCAATAAAGCCCATGCCGGCGAAGTACTAGAACTGTTAGCTAAAAAAGTCGCTTAACTGGCTATGACGGACACGAACGAGAAAATAATGAGTACACAAAATTTATTAGTAGAACTATTTGTAGAAGAGCTGCCGCCTAAAGTATTAAATAAATTAGGCGATGCCTTTGCCAATGTATTGGCAGAATCACTAGTGGCACAGGGCTTGGCTGATGCAACTGCCGCAGTAACGCCTTACGCCTCACCACGTCGTTTGGCAGTACATATTACGCAAGTGTTAGCGACTTCAGCAGATAAAGCGATTACACAAAAACTCATGCCTGTGAGCGTAGGCTTAGATGTCGACGGCAAGGCTACCCCTGCCTTAATTAAACGTCTTAATGGCATGGGCTTAGATGAAAGCGAAGTCACCAATCTAACGCAGCAGATGGATGGCAAGAATGCCGCTTTATTTTTAGATGTGGTGCAAGCAGGTGTCGCGTTAAAAGAGGGCCTGCAAATCGCTTTGCATGAAGCGATTAGTAAATTACCTATCCCAAAAGTGATGACTTACCAATTAGCTGACGGCTGGACTGGTGTGAACTTTGTACGCCCAGCACATGGCCTAGTGGCTTTGCATGGTAGCGAAGTAGTCGCTGTGACTGCGCTAGGTTTAAGCGCAGGCAAGCAAACTCAGGGCCACCGCTTCGAAGCTAAAGTGTCACCGCTTGTTTTAAAACATGCGGATCATTATGCAGAACAACTTAAAACTGAAGGTGCGGTCATCGCCAGTTTTAGTGAGCGAAAAGCCGAGATTGCACGTCAGCTTAAGGCTGCGGGTTTAAGTGCCGGCCTCAAACCCATTGAAGATGAGGCATTATTAGATGAAGTGACTGCATTGGTTGAACGCCCGAATGTATTACTTGGCCAATTTGAAGCGGTGTATTTGGAAGTACCGCAGGAATGTTTGATTTTGACCATGAAAGCCAATCAAAAGTACTTTCCACTCTTGGATGCCAACAACAAGTTAAGCAATCAGTTTTTGATTGTGTCTAATATTAGTCCTGATGATCCTAGTAGCGTCATTGGCGGCAACGAGCGTGTCGTTCGCCCGCGACTCGCTGATGCTAAATTCTTCTTTGACCAAGACCGCAAAAAAACCTTGGAATCTAGAGTCGCCGACTTAGTGAAAGTGGTTTACCACAACAAGCTTGGCAACCAACTACAGCGTAATCAACGTGTGGTAAAAATTGCTGCCGCGATTGCCAATCAAGTGGGTGATAGCGAACTAGGACGAGCCGTGGCGATTGCTGCTGGTTTTTCAAAAGTAGATTTACTGACCGATATGGTCGGCGAATTCCCTGAACTCCAGGGCATTATGGGGCGCTATTATGCGCAACATGAAGGCTGGGACGATGCGATTGCCTACGCCATAGAAGACCATTACAAACCGCGCTTTGCTGGCGATGAATTGCCTCGCAATCAAGTGGGCATTGTATTGGCTTTGGCTGACAAATTAGAAACCTTAGTAGGTCTATTTAGCATCGGCGAAAAACCGACTGGCGATAAAGATCCATTCGGCTTACGCCGCCAAGCGCTCGGTATTATTCGTATGCTTATTGAAGCTAAATTGGACTTACCGTTTGAACAGCTGATTCATGATGTGCTGCAACAATTTGCACAAGAAGGTCATGCTGAAGCCGGCAATACGCAAGCCACCGTTCAATCAATTAAAGATTTCTGCTTTGATCGCTTAAGTGTGAATTTACGTGACCAAGGCGCCAGTCCACAAGAAGTCGATGCTGTACTGGCGTTAAATCCACAATTGCTTACAGAAATACCAACACGCCTGACTGCGGTGCGTGCTTTCTCAACGCTGGCAGAAGCCCCAGCATTAGCCGCCGCCAATAAGCGCGTAGGCAATATACTGAAAAAAATAGAAGGTGAAATCAAGGCTGAAGTTTCTGCAGTATTATTGCAAGAAGCGGCTGAAATTGCATTACATCAGGCACTGGTTGCAGTCAAACCAGAAGCAGACCGCGCGTTTGACAGTGGCGACTACACCGCTTCACTGCAAGCGCTCGCTGCATTAAAAACGCCGGTAGATGCGTTCTTTGATAGCGTAATGGTGAATGCAGATGATCTTGCACTTCGCGCTAACCGCCAAGGATTGCTTGCCATGCTTCACCGCGCGATGAACCGTGTTGCAGATTTATCTAAATTGGCTAGCTAAGGAAAAACGCGCATGAAACTGGTGATTCTCGACCGCGATGGTGTGATTAATCAAGATAGCGCTAATTTTATTAAAAGCCCTAACGAGTGGATTGCGATTCCAGGCAGTCTAGATGCCATGGCTTTACTAAATCAATCTGGCTTTAGAATTGCAGTTGCCACCAATCAATCGGGGGTCAGTCGCGGTTTATTTGATATGGCGACCTTAAATAATATCCACGAAAAAATGCAGCGCGAACTAGCGCAAGTGGGTGCGCGCGTAGATGCTATATTTTACTGCCCACACGCAGCAGATGATCATTGTAGTTGCCGCAAACCCAAGCCCGGCATGATTGAAGAAATCGGCAAACGCTTTTCGGTCGAGTTAAATAAAGTCCCTGCAGTAGGTGATGCACTACGTGACTTACAGGCCTACGCCAAGGCCGGTTGCCAGCCCATTTTGGTGCGCACTGGCAAAGGCGAACTGACTTTAGCCGAATCCAATCAGCCAGAAAAGGCCTTACCTGAGAACACTTGGGTCTGCGCGGATTTAAGTGAAGCTGTGCAACGTATTGTTGCAGAGTACGCATAAGTTTGTTGATACTGCGCTCACTCATTTTTAGCCTAGGCCAATGGCTATTTACCCCCATTTTCTCGGTATTAGCCTTACTTACTTTTCCGTTCAATCGCATTAGACGCAATCAAATTATCAGCGCATGGGCTCGTATCATGTTGTGGTGGTTAGCCTTGACTTGCAATATCCGTTATGAAGTCAAAGGCCTGCAAAATATACCGACTAGCCCTTGCGTCATTTTGGCTAAACATCAATCAGCATGGGAAACATTGGCGTTTCAGCTGATTTTCCCACCACAAGCCTATGTGATGAAACGTGAGCTTTTGTGGATTCCATTTTTCGGCTGGGGATTAGCGATGACATCCCCTATCGCCATTCAGCGAAGTGCAGGCCGTGAAGCGCTTAAACAGCTGATACAACTAGGTCAGCAACGTCTAGCGCAGGGCTTGTGGGTAGTCGTATTTCCTGAAGGCACACGGATTGCTCCAGGCAAAAAAAGTAAATTTCATATTGGTGGTGCATGGCTAGCTAGCGGCACCAAAGCTACTGTACTCCCAGTAGCGCATAATGCAGGACTACACTGGGCGAAAAATAGTTGGCTTAAAAAACCTGGTGTAATTACGGTCAGCATAGGTCAGCCCATAGACTGCAGCCATTTAAAACCAGAAGCGGTCAATGGCCAAGTCGAGACTTGGATTAACGCCGAAACTGCGGCACTACATCAGCCTCAATAAACTCTATGACACATACGATCACCTTGCCTTCCGGTGACGAACTGCATTATCAGTTAGAACGCAGACAGCGTCGCACCGTAGGTTTAAAAATCACTACTGCAGGCTTGATTATTCATGCGCCGCTGCGCGTGTCGATAGTTGAGCTAGAGCGGATTATTTCGCTGAAGGCCGACTGGATCCTCAGAAAACTCACCACCGCCAACAACCAGAAAATCCCAGTCATGCAGTGGCAAGATAGCGAGCAACTATTGTTACTGGGGAACACCGTCACATTGGCTTGAGATTATGAGAGCCGCAGTCGCGCAGTCGATTACAGCCCAGGTGTATTGCACTTAGCGATGCCTAATCACGATGACCAAGCCGCCGTTGCGCGCAAAGTGTTGCAATGGTACAAAAAGCAGGCGCTCGTTGATTTTGCAAGACGCCTAGCGCTATTTTCCACTAAATTAGGCGTAGCTATGCCTACCCTAATATTATCGAGCGCACGCACGCGCTGGGGAAGTTGCAACTCAAGAAAAGAGGTGCGACTCAATTGGCGCCTATTACAGGCGCCGCCACATTTAATCAATTATGTGATTTGCCATGAACTGGCACACTTAAAGCAGATGAATCATTCTGCTAAATTTTGGGCGGAAGTCGCAAGCATTTATCCGGATTACAAAGCCGCAGAAAAAGAACTGAAAGCGTGGTCACCAAAATTGCACGTCATGTAAACCGCGATTAATCGCGGTAAGTGTTTCTAAAGAATATGCAGAATATCGTGCGCAATATCAGCAGGCTTCTCCGCATACTCCACATACAAACGGATCTTTCCAGCCTTATCGAATACATACAAGCCTGCGCTATGGTCTATGGTGTAAACACCCTTCCCTTCAGACTGCACTTTGCTAGCAAAAATCTTAAATACCTGTGCTGTGGCGTTAATCTCAGCCACCGAACCGCGTAAACCAATAAAGCTTGCATCAAACGATGGCACAAATTTCGCCAAAACTTCTTGCGTATCACGCTCTGGATCAAGGGTAACAAACAGCAC
>CAIRXI010000120.1 GCA_903882525.1 uncultured Pseudomonadota bacterium
ATTGATTACAAGCAGATGGATCTACTAAGCCGAGCGCTTTCAAACTGTAATGGTAGTATTGTCAGTAAGTCCTTTGACGCACAGATTGATTTAGTAGTATCGTTGCCTGTCCATGAAGTGGAAGGTTTTTTAAATAGATTTAAGCCATATGGTGAATAATTAAAGACATATACACAGGATTTTATTAAATATTTTTACAACTAATACATGATGATAGCCAATGTATTTAAATTAACTTATTAAGATAATGATGACGAAAAATACGCCAAACACCACACCCTCACCCTACGAAATTAGCGCTTGGATTCTTACCGCCTGCGCTTTATTTGCGGTACTGATTCTTGGCTTACTGCCTGCGTTACTCGCGGGTCTATTGGTGTTTGAATTGGTGCATATCATTACCCCGTATCTTGCGCGTCACTTTCTGAGTAGGCATTCAACGGGGCTATCTAAAATATGGGCAGTTGGTATTTTAGTGTTTGTCGTGGTCAGTTTGCTGGTAGTCGCAGGGGCTAGCTTGTTAACTTTTTTAAGATCTGATTCTGGAAGTGTCACAGTCTTATTAGCCAAGATGGCACAAATTGTTGAAGATTCAAGAAAAATATTGCCGAGCTGGCTGTTGGAACGATTGCCCGCGGACGCTAATTCTTTCAGAGAAAATGCGGCCGTTTGGTTGCGCATCCATGCAGATGAATTGCAGGTGGTTGGTAAAGAAGCAGGTCGCGTGACCATCCATATATTAATTGGTATGATTATCGGGGGCATTTTAGCCTTGCGTGAGGCGGTCATGATTGAAGAGTTTAAGCCGTTTTCACGTGCAATGCTTGGCCGTAGTCGTTTGTTTAGCGATGCCTTCCGACGCGTCGTGTTCGCGCAATTGCGTATAGCAGCCATTAATACTAGTTTTACCGCCATTTATTTATTGCTGGTTTTGCCTTTAATGGGCATTCATTTGCCGTTGGTGAAAACCATGATTGCCATTACCTTTGTGGTGGGCTTAATCCCTGTAGTAGGTAATTTAGTCTCTAATACGGTCATTGTAATCGTGAGCTTAAGTCAGTCTTTAAGCATCGCTATTGGTTCTTTACTGTTTTTGGTCGTCATTCATAAGTTCGAGTACTTTCTGAATGCGCGGATTGTGGGCAGTCAAATTCGCGCAAACGCCTGGGAGTTATTGATTGCGATGATGGCGATGGAGGCGGCCTTTGGCTTAGCTGGCATCGTGGCGGCTCCTATTTATTATGCCTATATTAAAGCTGAGTTGCGAGAGCGCAATCTGATTTAACTTAGCACAAGACATGCGGTAGATTGTTGCCGTGATTAACCCCTGAAACTGAACAGAAGCATACACTATGATCCTTTCACTCATCCTTAACAGCATTTTAGTGGCCATCGCTGTATTAATACACTTTGAAGCGCTCAACAAGCTGTCTGGCGTCATTCCTCTGTTGCCGATCAAGCATCGATTTCGTGTTTTATTTGGCATTTTTGGTGCACTTTTTGCGCATATCGCTGAAATTTGGGTATTCGCTTTTGGTTACTACTTTATGGTGCACGCGAAACTGTTCGGCGCATTGCAGGGCGACTTTGACAATAGTTTGATGGACTGCACTTACTTTTCCTTTGTGAGCTATACCTCACTAGGGTTTGGTGACATTGTGGCTAAGGGCGATATACGCTTTTTGGCTGGGTTAGAAGCGCTGACAGGTTTAGTTCTAATTTCATGGACGGCCTCGTTCATGTTTATTGAGATGCAGAAACAATGGAAATCCAGTTAATGCTAGGCTTCAGTATTGAAAAATAAAACAATTGCCATCCTTGAAAACCGCGCCGGCGAACAATTGGCTGACTTGGTACGCAAGTACGGCGGCACGCCATTTTCAGCCCCAGCGTTGGCAGAAGTCCCTGACATTGACCCCATCCTGATTGCCGAGTTGATTGCTTCCTGGCAATTAGCATCACCAGATGTTTTTATTTTCCAGACTGGGGTAGGGGTGAAGGCGCTCTTTGCCACGACCGATAATTTAGGGCTCACTGAACAACTGCTACAAATCTTAGCGTCTTCATTGGTCGTAGTGCGAGGTGTTAAGCCATCTTCTGCATTACGGGCACATCATGTGCGTATCGATATTACGGCAGGTGATCCCTACACGACTGCTGAGGTGTTAAGTGGTCTTGCTAATACGCCGTTGGCGGGTAAGCACGTAGTAGTGCAGCGCTACGGTGATACTAATGTTGAGCTAAATGATGCGATCAAGGCTAGGGGTGCATTGCTAACTGAAATTAGTACCTACCGTTGGCGTTTGCCATCAGATACACAACCCTTATTGTCGCTGATGGATAAACTAGATCAGGGCGAGATTGATGTGGTCTGCTTTACCAGCGCTTCACAGGTCCATAATCTATTTGCTGTCGCAGCGCAACAGCAGCGCGAAGGCGCTTTGCAAGCGAGTCTGCATAAAACTTTAGTCGCGTCTATTGGTCCCGTTTGCAGTGCTGCGCTACGTCAGTTTTCTATACGGGTCGATATTGAGCCGCAACCACCAAAACTTGGACCATTTATTCAAGCTATTAATGCTAGGTTAGCGTAGTGCTTCCGTCTATCACCTATTTAGATCTAGAAACGACAGGTGCCACGCCACTTAAGGACCGGATTACCGAAATTGCGCTAGTCCGCTTTGAACAAGGGGTTGAAGTCGCGCGCTGGCAAACCTTAGTTAATCCAGAGCAGCTTATTCCGCCCTTTATTCAACAGTTAACCGGTATTAATAACCGTATGGTGGAAAATGCGCCTACCTTTGCCGAGGTCGCAGACAAGCTCTTAGCTTTTTTAGAAGGCACCGTATTAGCTGCGCACAATGTGCGTTTTGATTATGGCTTTATTAAAGCAGAACTCAAACGTATCGATATCCACCTGCGACAAAAGGTGCTGTGTACAGTCAAGCTTTCCCGCTTACTCTACCCGCAGCATTATAGCCATGGCTTAGACGCTATTATGCAGCGCCATCAGATTACAACCGTCGCGCGGCATCGTGCCATGGGCGATGTGGAAAGCATCTTGGCTTTTTTAGATTCGGCTAGGCTGGAACTAGGGGAGTCAGCTATTGCCAATGCCGCTCATCAATTAATGCGTGGGCCGACTTTACCGCCGCATCTAGATGGCATCATGCTTGAAGATATGCCAGAAGGGCCGGGTGTTTATTTGTTCTTCGGTGAAAACGACTTATCGCTCTATATAGGCAAAAGTACCAATATACGCACGCGCGTGTTGCGTCACTTGAGTAGTGATCATGCTTCGGCCAAAGAGATGCTCATTAACCAGCAGATTAAACGGGTAACGTGGTTGGAGACTGCTGGGGACTTTGGTGCCCTGTTACTGGAGTCTCGCTTGATCAAAGAGCGCCAACCGCTCCATAACCGCCAACTTCAAAATAATCGCCAGCTTTTTAGTTGGAAGCTAGGGGCAACGGCTGATGCTAGGCCAATCGTCACTTTGCTCACAGAAGAAGAGATTAATCCTGCCGTATTTGGTCAGCAAGTTGATGGACAGTTGTTCGGCACTTTTAAAAGTAAGCGCCAAGCCATTGAGGCCCTACGTAAAGTCGCTGATGCACATCAGTTATGCCCTAAAGTACTTGGTTTAGAGTCAGGGGGTGGCCCCTGTTTTGCACGCCAAATCAAACGTTGCAAGGGGGTTTGTTGTGGTGGAGAGTTGCCCGAAATTCATTATTTACGCGTACAACAAGCCTTAGTCTCTCATAAGCTCAAAGCTTGGCCCTATGTCGGCAAGATTGGTGTACGTGAACACAATCAAGAAACCAATCAAACACAAATCCATATTTTTGGTGATTGGTGCTATTTAGGGGTTGCCGAGACGGACGCTGATTTAGAGGCCGCGCTAAATACGGAAAGGACGCTTAAATTTGATTTGGATACTTACAATCTACTACTTAAAACTTTTTCCGCCTATAAGGTTGAATTGATTAATTATTCAATCGCTAAAATCCATCACTGATGTTTTAATTTGG
>CAIRXI010000121.1 GCA_903882525.1 uncultured Pseudomonadota bacterium
GTCTGTATCGCATGGCGATTGTAATATCGCCCATCACCACCAACGGTTAAGGTCGCACCCAAAGGCACCTCTAGTGTGTCAAATATGCTCTGCACAAAGTTTTCTAAATAATGCGTCTGCTGAAATACCTGCACTTTTTTGCGTAAGCCGGAAGTACCAGGCTTTTGATCATTAAAGCCATGGGTTGAGATGGTTTGGACTTGATTTTGCATAGCGCTCACCTGAAATACGTCACTGAAGTTAACGCTATTATAGCTAGCATTGCTTGAGTGTTGGTCGAACTAATGTGCATCTTCTTAGTCGTATTAAAAGTTTTTAGCGTAAATAATAATAAACCACACTATTTAGGAGTATGAATATGAAATTTATCGCCATGTTGTTGATGCTGTTTCCACTGGCTGCTTCAGCCACAGACATAGAGTACCTAATGATTAAAATGATGCAACCAAAAATAGCTACCATGAAGAAAGTTGGAAATATTGAAGGGATGGCTAAATACATTAAACAGCTAGAAATTGATATCAGAGAGAAACTCAGCACCGTCGAATCCAATGCGAACTGGGGATTTTTAGTGATTGCAGTGCGGAATGATGGCAAGATTAAAGCATGGTTAGATAGTGATGATGAAGTGCCACCCGCGCTATCCAAGACCATGACTAGCATGGCTGAAACTAGGTCAGGGTTTCCTGTAAATAATGGTGCAGTAGTGTTTGCGCTTGGCTATGGCATTAATGGCGCCCCACTTCCTACAGAGAAAATGCCATTTCCGGTTGAATGGAAAAGAACCAGTGGCTGCAATAACGAAGATTGCCAAGAGGTCGATGTTGAAGAAGTGGTGTTGAAATCTTGGTAATTGACAGTGTTTTGCAAGCTTACTTTTAAGGATCTACCATGAAAATATTTTTACTGCCTTTGGCACTTTTTGCAATGCCGTTATCTGCAGTAGCTGGCGATTGCCCTGCTCTATTAAATCACCAATTTAAAACATTGCAGGGTGAGAGCATTGATCTATGCCAACATCGCAATCAACCAATACTAGTGGTGAATACTGCCAGCCGATGCGGTTTTACACCACAGTTCGAAAAACTGGAAGCGATGTCTCAACAATACAAGGCGCGGGGATTGCTAGTCATTGGTTTCCCCTCCAATGACTTTAGGCAGGAATTGCAAAGCGATAAAGAAATCGGCAATTTTTGTAAAATGACTTACGGCGTCAAATTCCCGATGATTTCTAAAGGTTCAGTATCAGGGGCGAATGCACAACCTTTCTACAAGGGGCTCATTGCAGCCGCTGGTCAGGAACCGCAGTGGAATTTTCATAAATATGTGATTACATCTAACGGCAAAACCGTGCATAGCTTCACATCAGAAGTGCAGCCTGATGACCCAGCAATTATGAAGTTAATTCAGCCTGAACTAAAGTAAGCTCATATTGCAGAATTAAGAATTAGAAGATGGATTTTAAAATAGGGATTTAGCGTGGTCGAAAGTGACCACGCCTGACCCTACATCGTAGACGGCTGCAGCAATGCCAATTTGTTTATCTGCCAACATTTGCGTCAGAATTTCACTGCCATCTAAAATAGCCTGGATTTGCAACTCAACATTAGTCTGACAGACCTGACTGACGAACTGCTTATCAGCGGAACCTTGACCGTGCCCCAATGCCTGATGGTGATCAACCGCCGGCTCTATATGCTTTAATATCTCGCCAATATGCCCGCCAGTGTAATGATCGCAAGCCGCCATTACCGCTCCACAGCCACTATGGCCAAGCACCACAATTAACTTACTACCTAAATATTTACAAGAAAACTCTAAGCTACCGATAGCAAAAGGTGAGGCTATATTGCCAGCCAAGCGCACACTAAAAATATCACCCAAACCCTGATCAAATATAATTTCAGAGGCTGTACGCGAATCGCTACAACCTAAAATTGCAGCAAACGGATGCTGCTTATCTTTAGTAATATTGACAATACTAAGCAAATCTCTATGCAGAGATAAGTTTTTGGTAAATCGACCATTGCCCTCAATTAACACATCCAGTGCCTCTTTCGGTGAAATCTTGTCGCGATCTAGCAGTGGGTGTTTATACAAGAGCTACTCTTTTCTTTAAAATATTTATTTAACTTTGAGTGCACAGCATAACAGAGCTAAGCACAGATTAGGTTGCCGCATGTGCTGACCAGAAAGCTTGCGGCGACTTATAAACCATTAATTTATTAGAATTCTTTGATTTTAATCAAC
>CAIRXI010000122.1 GCA_903882525.1 uncultured Pseudomonadota bacterium
ATCTGTGTTTTCTTCTGAGTTTTTTTGGTTGAAACAACCTCATCGTCAGCTTCAATTTCTTGTTCTGGGCTTAATAAACGAAAATCTGGATGACTGTCGTCATTAAACCAATTACAACTAGAGCAATGACCGCAGGCGAATCCTTGTTCACTCTTATCTAGACATAACAGTGCCTGACTAAAATGGCGTGCAAAATCATACTTCCCAATACCTGATCTTCCATGCAGAAGCAGGGCATGAGGCATACGCTGCACATCCTGATTGAGATGCTGCCAAACCTGAGTTTGCCAAGGGTAAAGTTTGCTTAAACTAGTCATTCTGATTCATCACCAATACTAAATAGTCGCAAGAATGGCTTCAACATTGGCAACTACCTCTGTTAAAGCAACGCTGGCATCGATGACTCTAAATCTTGTTGGATTTTCTTGAGCGCGCTGTAAATAAGCTTGCCTAATACGACTGAAAAAATCTGCATCCTCGCGCTCAAACTTATCAGGCACACGTGTTGCTGCTAGTCTTTGCATACTCACTTCAACTGGCACATCAAATAACAGGGTGATGTCAGGCTGCAATTCAGATTGAACCCATTGCTCCAAGATTTGAATTTTTGTAGCGAGCACGCCCTTAGCGCCACATTGGTAGGCATAGGTTGCATCCGTAAATCGATCTGATAGTACGTAGGCACCACGGGCTAGCGCTGGTCTAATCACTGCAGCAATATGTTCACGGCGCGCAGCAAACATTAATAACGTTTCGGTTTCAGCATGCATCGGTTCATGTAGTAAAAGTTCACGTAAACGTTCACCTAGTGCAGTACCACCTGGTTCACGAGTTGACACCACCTCGCACCCTCTAGCTTGTAAGATATTGATAATGTTTGGAATATGCGTGCTTTTCCCAGCGCCGTCCATCCCCTCTAATGTAATAAACTTTCCGCTCATAAGTTAATGTTTATTTCCTAATTGATAATGAACAACCGCGCGATTATGATCGTCAAGGTTGTTAGAAAAAGCGTGGCTACCATCGCCTTTTCCTACAAAATACAGCGCTTTAGTTTTAGCTGGATGTAATGCTGCTTCAATTGAAGCGATACCAGGCATAGCGATAGGCGTTGGCGGCAGACCGTCACGCGTATAAGTGTTGTAAGGGGTGTCGGCCATTAAATCTTTCTTACGAATATTGCCATCAAATTGCACGCCCATGCCATAAATAACTGTGGGATCAGTTTGTAGTCGCATGCCAATCCGCAAGCGATTGATAAATACGCCTGCAATCATTGGACGTTCGCTTGCCCTACCCGTTTCCTTTTCAACAATGGAAGCCATAATGAGCGCTTGGTAGCTGTTTTTATAAGGGAGATTTGCGTCGCGATTCTCCCATGCTTTAGCCAGTTTAGTCTGCATGGCTGTGTAGCTACGTTTTAATAAGACGGTGTCTTCAGTATTGCGATCGAAGTAATAGGTATCAGGAAAGAACAACCCTTCTGCCACTTTATATGGCGCGCCAATCTGCTTAAGTATTTCAGCTTCTGACATTGTGGTAGTGGTTTGCTTGACCGCATCATTCACTTCTAGCTTAACAAGCATTTGAGTGAAAGTACGCCCCTCAATAAAGGTAACACCACCCTGCGTGGTTCTACCATGGTTAAGCGACAGTAGTAGTTGATAGGGCGTAATGTTTTTATTAAGCGTGTAATCACCAGCCTGTAAATAGGACTGCTTGTTTAATAGCTTCGCTAACAAGATAAAACGCCAAGGTTCTTTCAGCACACCCTGCGCAACCAACTGGCTAGCGATACTCCTTAGACCGCTCTTAGGCTGAATTACAATTTCCTGACTAGACGGTTGCAACCTAAGTGAAGAGATTGCGTAATAAGTTAACCCAGCGCCTAGTATTAAGGCCACAAAGGTCGTTAACAATAAGCGGCGTTTGATCTTTTTAAGCATAGGCAAGTGCAGCCCTGACGTTTTCGGCTAGATTAAGTTGTGGCCATACTTTCTGATTTAGGCTACGGACTTGAAAGGCGCCATAGAGGCTATTGCAAATCATCACTTCATCTGCTTCTAATAAGCGCTCCAATGAAAGTGTTGAGACCGATACCTCTAAATCTAACGTGTGTGCTAGCGCCATAATACGTTGCCGAGTAATCCCTGCAACCCCACAACGGCTTAAATCTGGGGTGGTTAACTTTCTGCCAAATCGAGCAAAGATATTGCTCATGGTACATTCAATCACATTACCCTCTTGATCTTGTAAAATACCGTCAAACAGGCTTTCATCGCGCCACTCCATGCGAGCCATCACATTTTCAAGGCGATTTAAGTGTTTGATACCCGCGAGCTTAGGCTGATCTGCCAGACGTGTTTCGCATAGATGCAAGTCAACGCCAGTACTATAGTTTTTTGTAGCACAAACGCTAGCGGCTGACTTAATGACAACGCGCGTTGGCATCGTAATTGACGGAGGTGCGTAACCGCGCTCACCTTCACCTCGACTAATAATTACCTTAGCGATTTCTATGGTATCAATAGGGGCTTGGTTAATCGGGAATAACTGTTGTATATCCCCCATTAATAGCTCGGCACTAGGGCAAACGATGCCAATGACCGCACAATCAGCCACTAATTTCTGGTAGTGCTGCGGCCAACTCTCAGGCACGCCGTTACGGACAAGCATGGTGCGAAAAACGCCATCGCCATAGGCAAAGCCACGGTCTAGCGGGGAGATGACTTGGTTAAAATCACCGTTAATTAAATATGTATGAATAGATGCCATGAGCTTGAATTAAACCATAGCCTAAGGTAATAGACTAGTTGAAAAAACAAAGCCTGCGTATTGTGGTTGCGCAGGCTTTTCTGTTGCTATCGGCAACGTCGTATTTAGAGTATCGACTAGATTTTTTTAAATACTAGACTGCCGTTCGTGCCACCAAATCCAAAGTTATTCTTCAAGGCATATTCAATCTTCATATCACGCGCAGTGTTTGCGCAGAAGTCTAAATCACACTCAGGGTCTTGGTTGAAAATATTGATCGTCGGCGGTGATACTTGATTGTAGATAGAAAGAACAGTAAATACTGATTCTAAGCCACCCGCACCGCCTAATAGATGACCTGTCATTGATTTGGTCGAGTTCACGACTAACTTGCTTGCATGGTCACCAAAAGCGGCTTTAATCGCATTGGTTTCATTGGAGTCACCTAGTGGTGTTGATGTACCGTGGGCGTTGATAAATTCCACAGCATCCACATTAATCCCTGCATTTTGCATAGCATTACGCATCGAACGACGTGGTCCATCCATATTCGGGGCTGTCATGTGGTACGCATCAGCACTCATGCCATAGCCACTTAATTCAGCATAAATTTTAGCGCCACGTTTTTTAGCGTGTTCATATTCTTCTAACACCATGACCCCAGCGCCCTCACCTATCACAAAGCCGTCTCTATCCTTATCCCAAGGACGACTTGCCGTTGCTGGATCATCATTACGCGTTGATAGCGCCCGTGAAGAAGCAAATCCGCCTACGCTTAGGCGTGTAATTGCCGCTTCCGCTCCCCCTGCAATCATCACATCCGCATCACCGTATTCAATCATTCGTGAAGCATCACCAATTGAATGAGTCCCCGTCGTACAAGCTGTTACGATAGCTACATTAGGGCCTTTAAAGCCAAACATAATCGACAGATTACCTGAAATCATGTTGATGATAGTGCCGGGGATAAAGAACGGTGATATTTTACGGGGGCCTGAAGCTTGGTACAGAATGTCAGTATCTTCAATATTCTGCATGCCGCCAATGCCGGAACCGATGGAAACGCCAATACGTTCAGCATTTTCTTCAGTAGCGACAATGCCAGAGTCTTTTACCGCTTCAATCGCTGCAGCCAATCCGTATTGAATAAAAGCATCCATTCGTCGCGCGTCTTTAGCTGGAATGAAATCTTCAACATTAAAGTCTTTTACTTCACCTGCGATGGTGGTGGTAAAAGCGCTCGCATCAAACTTAGTAATTTGTGCAATGCCAGATCTTCCAGCAATAATATTGTCCCATGCAGTTTTAACTCCAATACCAACAGGAGAAACTACACCAAGGCCAGTCACGACGACTCTACGTTTATTCATAGGTTTAGACATAAGATTGTCTCTTATATAGGATTAAGAAACGAATGGTAAAAGCAGCAAGCTTCTTTGATAAAGAGGCTTGCTGACCATGTTTGATTTACTTGGAATTACTTGAGGTTAGTATTGATGTAATCAATCGCTAATTGTACTGTAGTGATTTTTTCTGCTTCTTCGTCTGGGATTTCGCAGTCAAATTCTTCTTCTAATGCCATTACCAACTCAACTGTGTCGAGTGAATCAGCACCTAAATCATCTACAAATGATGAAGCATTTTTAACATCAGCTTCGTTTGCACCTAATTGTTCAGCCACAATCTTTTTAACGCGTTGTTCGATGTCAGACATCTAATTACCCCTTTTATTGAAAATATAGCTTAATACAGCTAAGACGACATTCTACCTAAACTCAACCAGAATGCCAAAATACTTAAACAAAAACTCGATATGATAATGAAATAAGCTTAAGCTTACACCATCAACATACCACCGTTTACATGGATTGTTTCGCCCGTAATGTACGCTGCGCTTGGTGACGCTAGAAATGCGACAGTAGCCGCAATTTCTTTTACATTACCCAAACGGCCAGCGGGAATACGCGCCAACATTTTATTGGTGATCTCTTCCGATAACTCAGCTGTCATATCTGTATCGATAAAGCCTGGCGCTACACAATTCACGGTAATGCCACGACTGCCTACTTCTGCTGCTAGCGACTTGGTAAAGCCCGTCATGCCTGCCTTAGCAGCAGCATAATTAGTTTGCCCAGCGTTGCCCATATGGCCGACCACTGAAGAAATACTAATAATACGTCCAGTACGCGCTTTCATCATTGGGCGCAATACCGCCTGACTCATGCGGAATACCGACGTTAAATTGGTGCCAATGACAGCATCCCAATCCTCATCCTTCATGCGCATTAATAATGTGTCGCGCGTAATGCCTGCATTGTTGACCAAGATACTGACATCACCATATTTTTCGGCAATCACTTTCAATGTCACTTCAATTTGTGCAGCATCATTAACATTTAAAGCCATGCCTTCGCCCTTAATTTTAGCATTAGAAAACGCTTGGCTTATCGCCTGCGCTCCAGCTTCTGAAGTGGCAGTGCCGACCACGATGGCACCCTGTTCGCCTAGCGCTTGTGCAATAGCAGCGCCAATCCCACGGCTAGCACCTGTAATTAAAGCAATTTGTCCAGTTAACATAGTAAGCCTCTGAATTTATACATTATATTTAATCTAATTGTGCTTGAAATTCTTCTAGCGCAGCTTGACTTATGAGTGCAGTTGCTGGTAATTCAGCTACGATACGCTTACTTAATCCAGCCAACACTTTACCTGGACCACATTCAGCCGCCTGCGTAATGCCTTGCGCATAAATAGCTTGTACAGTTTCCACCCAACGCACTGGACTGTATAACTGACGTACTAGTGCATCCTTAATTTTGTCGCTTTCATTATAGGCGGCGACATCAGCGTTGTGAAGTACGGCAATACTTGGCTTATTGAACGTCACGTTTTCTAGATAAGCTTTTAATTGCACGGCGGCAGGTTGCATTAAAGCGCAGTGCGAAGGTACGCTGACTGGCAAAGCCAATGCGCGCTTAGCACCTTGAGCTTTTGCTAGCTCCATGCCACGCTCTACTGCCGCTTTATTACCAGCAATCACTACTTGACCTGGTGAATTAAAATTAACAGCTTCTAATACCTCGTTTTGTGCAGCTTCTAAACATAAAGCGCGGACGCTAGCATCGTCAAGACCAAGTATTGCTGCCATTGCACCAACGCCAACTGGCACAGCATTTTGCATCACTTCAGCACGGTAGCGCACCAATGGTAAGGCATCTTTAAATGCCAAAGCCCCTGCAGCGACCAGCGCAGTATATTCACCCAAGCTATGTCCCGCCAAAATGCTAGGTTGCTTATTAGCAGTCTCTTGCCAAGCACGCCATGTCGCAACGCCGGCAATCAGCATAATCGGTTGTGTGTTTGTGGTTTCGTTAATCTGCTCGTTCGGCACTGTTGCCATAGCCCAAAAATCTGCGCCTAGAATATCGGAAGCTTCAGTAAAAGTGTCACGAACAATACCCGCAACGTGGCCAGCTTCAGCAAAACCCGCCATCATCCCTACTGATTGTGAGCCTTGGCCTGGAAAGAAAAATGCAAATTTATTCATTATATTTTTAAGGACTTAATTTAGATTGATTATTATAAACTTAGTGTATTAGGCTAATATTTAATCAGGGCAGAACCCCAAGTAAAGCCACCACCAAAAGCTTCCATTAATATAATTTCAC
>CAIRXI010000123.1 GCA_903882525.1 uncultured Pseudomonadota bacterium
ATCGCTAATCGCTTGTGAGTCCAATAAATAAGGATGTCTGCGCACTAGTTGCTCTATGGTGCTTGTAATATCGCCTTGTTTTTCGTAGGCAGCACTTAAACTTGCATGTAAACTAGCGATTGCAGTTCGGTTAAAATCAAGGTTGGACTGCAAAGGGAGTAGCAGTATAAATGCACGGTCAAACTCTGCATTCTTAGCGGCGATATTTCCAGCTAACAACTTCGCGTAAGGGGAGTTGGGTGGAATGCGCGTTAGACTAAGCGCGGCTAATCCCAAGTCAGCCTGTTCTACATATTGCTGTCCTTGCATAAAAGCTTGTTCAGCGTTTATTGTCTTATCAGGAACATCGTTTGCCCAGCTATTTGAGCTTATCGCAATGATGCCAACCAAGCTGCATCGCAATAGCTGTAACAACCCTTTCAAAATAGAGGTCGTGAACAAGTTTGGTAGGTAGTGACAATAATTCATGAAGACTTTTTAATCTAACAACTCTAACTGGAATGTGATGCCAATGAATGACAAGTAATGGCTTATTATATGTGGTAGCAACGCCAATTGGCAATTTGAGTGATATCACTCTGCGTGCTTTGGAAGTGCTCAAAAGTGTGGATGCAATTGCGGCAGAGGATACGCGGCATACCTCGGGGCTATTGTCGCATTTTGGCATTGCTAAAAAATTAATTGCGGTGCATGAGCATAATGAGCATCAGTCAGCAGAAAAACTATTGGCGTTATTGCTAGCGGGGCAGAATATTGCCTTAGTAACTGATGCAGGTACACCAGCCGTCAGTGATCCAGGCGCAATCGTGGTTGACTTGGTACGTAAGGCTGGCATTAAAGTGGTGCCTATTCCAGGGGCTAGTGCAGTAATTGCCGCATTATCTGCTTCTGGCATCTCACAAAACGGATTTTTATTTTATGGTTTTCTGCCAGCAAGTGGTTCGGCTCGCCGTAAAGCGTTAGAAATACTTAAAGCGCAAGCCGTTACACTGGTTTTTTATGAGGCGCCACATCGGATTATTGAGAGTGTTGTAGATATGGCTGCGATATTGGGTGCTGAGCGCCGCATTACTATTGCACGTGAAATTACTAAGACTTTTGAAACGATTTATAGTTGTGAGTTGAGTAAAGCGGAAGCTTGGTTGCAGGCGGATGCTAATCAGCAACGTGGCGAATTTGTATTATTGGTGGAAGCTGCAGCCATTAAAGATGCGGCAGAAATACCCGAAGACACAGTGCGCGTTTTAAAATTATTGTTGGCAGACTTGCCACTGAAGCAGGCCGTGCAATTAACCACTGAAATTACGGGTGAAAAAAAGAATGTACTTTACGAGCTAGCCCTTTCATTAAAATCTGATCAATAACCTAACATCAATTAAATCATGAAAACTATTACGCTTACCCGTCCAGACGACTGGCACCTTCATCTTAGAGATGGCGCAGCATTGCACGCAGTGCTACCGGACACAGTGCGCCAATTTGCACGCGCCATAGTGATGCCGAATTTGCGACCACCAGTGACCACGGCCGCGCTAGCGTTAACTTATATGCAGCGTATTGTTGCGGCCTTACCAGCAGGCTCAAAATTTACACCGCTAATGACGTTGTATTTGACTGATAACACGAGTGCTGACGATATAGTTGAAGCTAAAGCCAGTGGCATCGTACACGGGGTTAAACTTTATCCGGCTGGCGCTACCACCAACTCTGATTCTGGGGTCACTAATTTAGGGAGTTGCAGCAAGGCCTTGTCTGCTATGGAGAAGTTGGGCATGCCGTTGCTAGTGCATGCAGAAGTGACAGATGCTGATGTGGATGTATTTGATCGTGAGCGCGTATTTATTGAGCGCAATATGCTGCCGCTTCTGAAAAACTATCCTGGGCTTAAAGTAGTGTTTGAACACATTACGACTAAAGATGCAGCTGATTTTGTTTTAGCCACGCCTAGTAACGTTGCCGCGACCATTACAGCGCATCATTTGCTGCTTAATCGCAATGATATGTTTAAAGGTGGTATTTTGCCTCACCATTATTGTTTGCCTATCTTAAAACGCGAGCAGCATCGATTGGCCTTGGTGCAGGCGGCCACTTCAGGCAATGCTAAATTTTTCTTAGGCACTGATAGCGCGCCACATGCAAAATCGACCAAGGAGAACGCTTGCGGTTGTGCGGGTATGTACACTGCCCATACGGCGCTTGAGCTTTATGCTGAAGCGTTCGATCGGGCTGGTGCGTTGGATAAGCTGGAAGGGTTTGCGAGTTTTTACGGTGCGGATTTTTATGGCTTAGCACGTAATGCTGAGAAAATTAGCCTAGTGAAAGAAAGTTGGACCGTACCGGCTAGCTTACCGTTTGCTGATGAAGCCTTGGTTCCTCTTTGGGCGGGGCAGACTTTGCACTGGAAATTACTCTAGTTATCACTAACGCCATATGACCAAGCTTGCATTGGCTAAATGAAGCTTGTTTTAAGATTCAGCTCAGCTAAGCACTGGGAGCATGTTAAAATGTAATCGAAGCTGGCTAGACAGTCGCCGCCTAGCAATAGGGGGAGGAAAGTCCGGGCTGCATAGAGCGGGATGACGGCTAACGGCCGTACGTTGAAAGCCGCAAGGTATAAGGCGCGGAATAGGGCCACAGAGACGAGCGTATTAAGTTACGGTGAAACGCGGTAACCTCCATTCGCAGCAAGACCAAATAGGCTGGCATTTTTACGCAAGTAAATAGGGCGTGGCTCGCGCTGCCAGCGGGTAGGTTGCTTGAGCGCATAAGTAATTATGCGCCTAGATGAATGACTGTCAGCTTTAGCAATAAAGCCTACAGAACCCGGCTTATCGGCCAGCTTCACTCTTCATAAAATACTCTCTGAATTACTTTAGGGGGGTGACGCTGCAAGCATGCTTTTGCGGTTAGTGCAGTTTAGTTCCTCCCATCGCTTCAAATCTATTACCACTCCTCTACTTTTACTTCCCTGGCAGTGTTTTTCACTATCATTATTACGCCAATTACAATTCAAAAGCTTTCGTAACTATTCTAATAATCTACATTCACATAATTTTGTATGTGCTTAATTTATAACGACTTTATTTTTAGCACTAAAATACGCTAAGTCATTGACCTATATAGAAAAAATAGTAAAAAAGGGCTTGCATTAAGCGATACTTTTATCTATAGTGCAGATTAGTGGGAAGAAGTGGGTTTTTGTGGGAAATTTATTGTTAAGTGGCTTAGTTGTTTTGCTGCTAAAAATTTGCCCAAATGACGCTTTATAAAATCCCTGATTTAGACATATAGAATTTAGGAAAAATAACGGGCTTATGTTTCGCGGTGCTACCTCATTAAGTTTAGATGCCAAAAGCAGACTTGCTGTGCCTACCAAGCACAGGGAGGCCTTGCAGCTTGAGTGCGCTGGTAGCTTGGTGCTGACTGCGCATCCACATCGTTGCTTGTTATTATATCCACAGCCTGCATGGGAGCCGATTCAGGCCAAGATGATGGCACTATCTTCATTTGATAAACAATCTAGTGCATTGCAACGTTTGCTAGTAGGTTTTGCTGAAGATGTAGTACTTGATAGTGCTGGGCGCATGTTGGTGTCGCCAGTACTTCGTGAATTTGCAGGCTTAGATAAGGAAGTGATGCTGGTAGGACAAGGCAGTCACTTTGAATTATGGGATATGGAAGCTTGGCGTGCGCAGTTGGCTCAGGCCATCCACGGCGGTGACTTTGAAATGCCGGCTGAACTAGAGGGCTTCTCTCTGTGATCAAGGGCGTGAACCGCACGCCCACGCAAGCTTCAGTGTCTTTAAAATCAGCGACTGTCAAACAGGCGCATATCTCAGAAAAAGAATTAGCAGAAACATCCTTAGCCAGCATGTCGTTACCAGTCTCTCAGTCCAATTCAGAAAATATGCATACTACAGTTTTGCTGGAAGAGGCTGTGCATGCGTTAGCTATTAAGCCTAGCGGTATTTATGTAGACGCGACCTTCGGCCGCGGTGGACACTCCAAAAAAATATTAGAAAAATTAGATGGTAATGGCCGTCTGATTGCGTTTGATCGCGACCTAAGTGCGCTTGAATCCAGCAAGTCAATCCAAGACCAACGTTTCTTGATGGTACATAGTCATTTTGCGGCCATGCAAACACGCTTGGCCGAGTTGGGTGTAAGTCAGGTAGATGGAATTTTGCTAGATCTAGGCATTTCATCGCCACAAATTGATGATGCAAGTCGTGGTTTTAGTTTTAGGTACGATGCGCCTTTAGATATGCGTATGGATCAAAGTAGCGGCCAAACCGTTGCTGAATTTTTGAGCCATACAACAGAACAACATTTGGCAGAGGTTATAAAAAATTATGGTGAAGAACGGTTTGCTAAGCAGATTGCAAGGGCGATTATTACGGAGCGCAATGACGGGCGCCCCATCACCACTACTGGGGAACTTGCCAAGATCGTGGCAAGTACAGTCACGCGCTTCGAGCCAGGGCAGAACCCAGCAACGCGCACATTTCAAGCTTTACGGATTTACGTCAATCAGGAGCTTGAGGAGCTTGCGCTAACTATGCCGCAATGCTTGGCCTTGTTAGCACCGCAAGGCCGATTAGCTGTGATTAGTTTTCATTCGTTGGAAGATCGCATCGTGAAGCAGTTTGTGCGCGATCAAGCTAATCGCGATGATTTGCCGCCTAACTTTCCAGTGCGGGCTGCTGATTTGCCTCAGCCTAAATTAAAAGGTGTAGGCAAAACCATCAAGCCTAGCGCTAAGGAAGTAAAGGCCAATCCCCGTTCACGTAGTGCAGTACTTCGCGTTGCCGAAAGAACGGAAGTCGTATGACGCGGCTTAATCTTATGCTTTTTTGCGCACTGATCTTTTCTTCACTGGGACTAGTGAATGCACAACATAAAGCACGTAAGCTTTATATTGAGTTGGAGCAAATAAACCAGCAAGCTAAACAGTCCGATCAGGAATATGGGCAATTACAGTTAGAGCAAAGTACTTGGGCCATGCATTCGCGAGTAGAAATGATTGCTGCCCAGCAGTTGCAGATGCAAGTGCCAGAGCCTAAGCGTGTGCAAGTGGTTGCAATTAAAGGTTCAACTAGCAAGCAAATCAATGTTGAAAAAAATGCCAATGGAGCAGCGCAATAATGGCAATGAATATGCCTATTGTTGTGAAGCTACCAGCATGGCGTCGACGTCTATTATTGGTGGTTGTCTTGTCAGGTTTTGCTGCTTTATTAGGGCGCGGCATTTATTTGCAAAGTTACCATAAGAGTTTCTTGCAAGAAAAGGGTGATGCGCGCTATAGCCGCACGCTAGTCCTGTCAGCGCAGCGGGGGAAAATAACTGACCGTTATGGGGAGTTGCTAGCCATTAGTTCGCCGGTAGAGTCTGTATGGGCTAACCCTTCAGATGTAAAGATTGATGCTGAGCAGACTAAAAAAATAGCAGACTTATTGCAGCTTAAAGTTGAGTTTATTAATCAAAAGTTAGCCAATGATGAGCGTGAGTTTGTGTACTTAAAACGCCGCATCTCTCCAGAGTTGGCGGCGCAAGTAATGAAGCTTGGCGTTTCTGGTATCTATCTACAGCGTGAATATAAGCGTTACTACCCAGCTGGTGATGTGACGGCGCATTTGGTCGGCTTTAATGGAATAGAGGATAAAGGCCAAGAGGGCTTTGAGTACGCAATGGATAAGGCTTTGTCAGGAAAAGCAGGAAGCCGTCGTGTTATTAAGGATAGATCGGGCCATATTATTGAAGATTTGGTTGCAGTAAAAGTGCCGCAAGATGGGCATGACGTTGTCTTATCAATCGATCGCAGAATTCAGTATTTGGCGCACCGTGAATTGGTAAAAGCCGTTGAGTTACATCATGCGCAAGCAGGCGCTGCTATTGTATTGGATGCGCGCACTGGTGAAGTGTTGGCCATGGTTAATGTGCCTACTTATAATCCAAATAATCCGGTTAACATTCAAGGCAAGTCGCGTAATCGTGCCATTGTTGATATTTTTGAGCCAGGTTCAACCATGAAGCCGATGACGGTGTCAGCAGGTCTAGAGTCTGGGCTGTATCAACCCGATACTAAAATTCAAACTTCACCAGGCTTTATGAAAATCGGCCCAGCTACTATCCATGACTCACATGCCCATGGTGTGTTGACAGTGGCGGAAGTGATTCAAAAGTCATCTAATGTGGGGGCTTCCAAAATCGCCCTGTCGCTAGATCCAAAATACATGTGGAGTATGTTTAATCAAATGGGTTTTGGCGCAAAGACCAATATCGGCTTTCCTGGCGAGGCCTCTGGCCGTGTGCGCGACTATAAAACCTGGCGCCCAATTGAGCAGGCGACTATGTCGTTTGGAAATGGTATTAGTGTGACTTTGCTTCAGTTGGCGCGTGCTTATACAGCATTTGCCAATGATGGTGAGTTAAAGCCAGTTTCACTATTAAAACTACAAGAAGCCCCAGTGGGTGTGCAGGTATTTAGTGCCCGCACCGCACAAAGCATGAAAGATATGTTGGAGATGGTGGTATTGCCAGGAGGTACTGCATTAAAGGCGCAAGTGCTAGGTTATCGCATTGCCGGAAAAACTGGAACCACGCATAAGTTAGGGCCGCATGGCTATGAAAAAAATAAGTACGTAGCCTCTTTCGTGGGTATTGCACCTGCGTCTAATCCGCGATTGATTATGGCGGTCATGATTGACGAACCTAATATCGCCAATGATCAGTATTACGGCGGAGTAGCGGCAGCTCCGGTATTTAGTGCGGTCATGGCTGACACATTAAGGTTGCTAGCGATACCGCAAGATGCGCCTTACAGAAATGTAGTAATTCCGAGCGGCGCTTCAGATAACGTAGATGATGTGAAAGAAAGTATATGAGTCTACTTTCCAAGCTAGGTCTTATGCAATCATTTACTAGCATCACTGCGGATAGTCGCCAAGTGCTGCCTGGTGCATTGTTCTTAGCCTATCCTGGTGTGCATAGTGATGGACGTGATTATATTGCGCAGGCGATTGTAGCTGGCGCAAGCGCTGTACTTTGGGAGCAAGCTGGATTTAGTTGGCCTGGCAATTTTGAAATAGCTAATGTTGGTATTGCTGATTTAAAACAAAAAGTTGGACAAATAGCTGCTGATTTTTATGGGCAGCCTTCACAGAAGTTGACCATGATTGGTGTTACTGGTACCAATGGCAAGACTTCAGTCAGTCTATGGATTGCGCAGTGCTTAAGCCTGTTGGGTCAAAAAAGTGCAGTATTGGGCACAATCGGCAATGGCATGGTGACTGCATCAAATACCTCATTAGCTGTATCCAGTAATACCACCCCAGACGCTATATTGTTACAAGCAATGTTAGCAAATTTTGCATCCCAAAATGCAAAAGCGGCAGTCATGGAAGTATCCTCGCATGGCCTAGATCAAGGGCGAGTTAATGGGGTCGATTTTGATATTGCGGTTCTGACGAATTTAAGCCGGGACCATCTAGATTATCACCAAACGATGGAAGCTTATGCTGATGCGAAGCAAGCCTTGTTTGCGTGGCCTAGTTTGGCTTGTGCCATTGTGAATGCCGATGATGCATTTGGACAAGAGATTGCAATCAAGCTAATGGCCCAGCAAAAAGCGTTACTCAGCTATGGCCTAGAGGCCGGTGATGTGCGCGGGAGTAATTTGCAACTGCAACAGCAAGGGATAAGCATGAGGGTAACAACCCCGCAAGGTGTTGCTCAGGTAAGCGCGCCAGTGCTAGGACGTTTTAATGCCTATAATCTGCTGGCAGTATTAGCGACATTGCTGGCCATAGATATTAGTCTAGCGGACGCAGTTGCGGCTATTGCAAAAATCAAACCTGTGCCTGGACGTATGCAGCAATTAGGGGGTGCAGAATTACCATTGGTGGTGATTGATTATGCCCATACACCAGATGCTTTAGAAAAAGTATTAGCCACTCTGCGAGAGCAACTGGAACCCAGCAGCAAGCTTATATGTGTATTTGGTTGTGGTGGTGAACGTGATGCAGGCAAGCGCCCGCTGATGGGAGCCATTGCTACTGCGTTAGCTGATGAAGTCATCGTTACTGCAGATAATCCCCGTAACGAAGACTCAACATCCATCATTCATCAGATTGTGACTGGGTTAAATGGTTTTTATCGGATTGAGCTAGACCGTAATGCGGCCATTCATTTGGGGGTAGCCACGGCGCACGCTGGTGATATCGTATTAGTGGCAGGTAAGGGGCATGAGGATTATCAAGAAATCGCCGGTGTAAAACTTCCATTTAGTGATGTTGCAGTCGCGAAAATGGCGCTTGGGCAGTACAAACCAGCCAACATGGTGGGAGTGGCGCAATGATGCTATCCATAGCAGCTAGCACTACACAAGCTAAGTTAATTGGCGCTGATGCAATGTTCAGTACTGTTGGTATTGATAGCCGTCATGTGGTGCCTGGCCAATTGTTTGTGGCATTAAAAGGCGAGCATTTTGATGGCCATGATTTTGCAAAACAAGCCATTGCAGAGGGCGCAGCAGCCGTACTTGTTAATCATGAAATTAAAGGCGCTACGCCAGCGCTAGTGGTGAAAGATACTTATCAAGCGCTAGGCGAACTAGCGGCCTATCAACGTAGCCAAATGAATCTTCCGTTGGTGGCCATTACTGGTAGCAATGGCAAAACCACAGTGAAAGAAATGCTTGCATCAATATTAAGAGCTGCTTGCCAACATCCGGAACAGGTACTCGCCACCCAGGGTAACCTTAATAATCATATTGGTCTGCCACTGACTTTACTCAAACTGCAACCCCAACATCGTTATGCAGTTACTGAAATGGGTATGAACCATAGCGGTGAAATCAGTTACCTAAGCCATATTGCTAAACCTAATGTGGCCGTCATTAACAATGCAGCCAGTGCGCATATTGGTGAATTAGGATCATTGCAAGCGATAGCGAATGCCAAAGCCGAAATATTTGACGGCCTTGCGGCTGACGGTGTTGCAATCATTAATGCGGATGATGATTTTGCTCCGTTATGGAAAGCTGCTGCTGCCAGTCACAAAGTCATTAGTTTTGGGCTAAAAAATAAGGCCGATGTAAGTGCGTACTATCGTCTAGAAGCTAGTGCCAGCGTTCTTAAAATCAAAATGCCGCAAGTTGAGTTTGAAGTGAATTTGCCAGTACCTGGCCTGCACAATGTGAGCAATGCTTTAGCTGCTACTGCAGCTGCCCTAGCATTAGGGATAACAGAAACGGCAATCGTTCAAGGCTTAGAAAATTACATAGGCGTTCCAGGTCGTTTGCAGCATTTCACAGGGTTTAATGGCGCCTTAGTGATTGATGATAGCTATAACGCCAACCCCGCCTCTATGAAGGCTGCCATCGATGTATTGACGGCGCAGGTGGGAGAGAAAATATTGGTGCTTGGTGATATGGGTGAAATGGGTGATGGCGCTGAGGCGCTTCATGCTGATATTGGCCGCTATGCTAAAGCTGGGCGCATTAACACCTTGCTTACCTTAGGTACGCTAAGCGCACATATCACAAAGGCTTTCGGTAGCGGAGCACGTCATTTTGCATCGGTTGAAGATTTAAATGCAGATTTGGTGGCGCACATGACCGCAAATACTGCGGTTTTGGTCAAAGGCTCACGCTTTATGAAGATGGAGCGCATTGTTAAAGCCATCACAGTGACCCATGACAAACAAACTAATGGAGGGCATTAAATGTTACTAGCACTAGCACAATGGCTGGCCCACGATATTCGTGGTTTTCATGTGTTTAATTACATTACCTTGCGCGCGGTGCTGGCTACGATGACAGCGCTGACGATCTCTTTTGTTGTCGGCCCCACTTTAATCCGCAAGCTTACACACTACAAAGTGGGGCAATCAGTACGTGATGATGGGCCACAAACACACTTGATCAAAGCAGGCACACCTACGATGGGTGGTGCACTAATCTTGGTCGCCATTGCAATATCTACATTGCTATGGGCAGATTTAAGTAATAAGTTCGTATGGGTAGTGCTATTTACGACTTTAGGTTTTGGCATTATTGGCTGGGTGGATGATTGGCGCAAAGTTGTGCATCGCAACCCCAAAGGATTGTCTGCAAAAGAGAAGTACTTTTGGCAGTCTGTGGTTGGATTTAGTGTGGCGTTATTTTTGCAACACACCGCATCGACACCAGCCGAGACCACACTCTTGATCCCGTTCTTTAAGAGCTTAGCTATTCCACTCAGTGCGTTTGGATTTATCGTCTTGACTTATCTTGTGGTGGTCGGCAGTAGTAATGCGGTCAATCTGACCGATGGACTAGATGGATTGGCGATTATGCCAACTGTCATGGTGGCGGGTGCATTAGCATTATTCGCTTATGTCACTGGCCACTTTTACTTTTCTAAATATCTGGGGATACCATTTGTGCCTGGTGTTGGAGAGTTGGCCGTATTTTGCTCAGCCATGGTTGGCGCCGGATTAGGATTTTTGTGGTTCAACGCCTACCCAGCTGAAGTATTTATGGGGGACGTCGGTGCCTTAGCCTTAGGTGCGGCTTTAGGGATTGTGGCAGTGATTGTACGTCAGGAAATCGTACTGTTCATCATGGGTGGAGTGTTTGTGATTGAAACATTCTCAGTTGCAGCGCAGGTCATTTATTTTAAATACACCAAGAAACGATTTGGAGTCGGTCGACGTATATTTTTAATGGCGCCATTACATCACCATTATGAACAAAAAGGCTGGAAAGAAACGCAGGTAGTAGTGCGTTTTTGGATCATCAGCATGATGCTAGTGTTGGTGGGATTATCCACTTTGAAATTAAGATAAGACAAAAACTGATGCCTATAGCGCTTAAAAATAAACGTGTGCTTGTACTGGGACTGGGTGAAACCGGGCTCTCGGCATTGCGTTGGCTCAGCACGCAGGGTGCACTAGTGTCAGTTGCCGATAGCCGTGAGCAACCGCCATCAATGGCGGAAGTGCAAGCACTGTATCCGCAAGTCAGCATCTTTAGTGGCGCTTTCCAAGCAAATACGTTTACCAACGTTGATTTAATTGTAGTGAGCCCAGGTGTCGCTTTATCAGAACCACAAATTCAGGCAGCAATACAGCGTGGGATTAGCGTCGTTGGTGATGTAGAGCTGTTTGCGCAATATCGCCCAAGCAGC
This sequence comes from uncultured Pseudomonadota bacterium, assembly GCA_903882525.1. Lineage (GTDB taxonomy): Bacteria > Pseudomonadota > Gammaproteobacteria > Burkholderiales > Methylophilaceae > Methylotenera. The sequence goes on from CAIRXI010000123.1 coordinate 11,169, forward strand.
GCGAAATTAATTGCAATCACTGGCGCCAACGGAAAAACTACTGTGACCACCTTGGTCGGTGAGATGTGCAAAGCCGCTGGTTTGAAAACGATCGTTGCAGGCAACATAGGCTTACCAGTATTAGAGGCTTTGGCTTTAGATACACCTGATGTTTACGTGCTTGAGTTGTCTAGCTTTCAATTGGAAACCACTACGAGCTTGCAAATTGATGCAGCCACCATGCTTAATTTGTCTGAAGATCACATGGATCGCTATGCCAGTCTGCAGGATTACGCTATTGCCAAAGCCCATATTTTTTACCAAGCAACACTACAAGTGCTAAACCGTGACGACGCCTGGAGCATGATGATGGCGCGGCCAAAATTAGCGCAAGTGACATTCGGGTTATCCGACGATGATACTGATGCGCAAAGTTTCGGTTTGCGCCAGGTGTCCGGTGAAACATGGTTAGTTGAGGGTAAAAAAGAGCTGATTAATATGCAGGATCTGAAAATTGCTGGCCTACATAACGCGGCGAATGCTTTAGCTGCAGTAGCGCTTTGTCGAGGTATAGGCTTAGATTATGTGCCGATTATTCAAACGCTTTATAACTTCAAAGGCTTGCCACACCGGGTTGAGTGGGTCGCCAATATTAATGAAGTGGATTATTACGATGATTCTAAAGGCACCAATGTTGGCGCTACCTGTGCTGCCATTGCCGGCCTTTATAAACATGGCCAACCACAAAAAGTGGTGCTGATTGCTGGCGGGGAAGGAAAGGGTCAAGATTTCACACCATTACAAGCCGCGGTGGCAGGTAATGGGCGTGCAGTAGTATTGATCGGGCGCGATGCGGGCATCATTGAAGCAGCACTCATTGCCATTGAGGTGCCCATCTACCATGCGGCAGATATGGGCGAAGCCGTCACCATCGCTAAGAAAATGGCTCGTCCTGGTGACGCGGTGTTGCTATCTCCAGCTTGTGCCAGTTTTGATATGTTTAAAAATTATGAGCATAGAGCTGCTGTGTTTGTGAGTTGTGTGCATGGTTTGCAGGAGGCTACATGATTACCAACATACTTAATCGTGAGCGCATCAATTCTTCACCTTATGATCAAGGCCTCCTATGGACGGTACTTATATTGTTAGGCATTGGATTGGTGATGGTGTATTCAGCCTCAATTGCAATTGCGGAAGCAGATAAAGCAGTGGGTCACAACAGCCATTATTATTTAGTGCGTCAGGCCATATTTATTGTGATCAGTTTGTCGGCCGCGCTGGTGGTGTTCAATATCCCTATCTCATGGTGGCAAAAAATGGCGCCCTACTTATTCTTATTTGGCCTGGCGTTATTAGTATTGGTGCTCATTCCAGGTATCGGCCGTGTCGTAGGAGGTAGTCGTCGTTGGTTGTCATTGTTCGTGATCAACTTGCAGCCCTCGGAACTAATGAAGCTTTTTTCCGCCATGTATGTGGCCGATTACACCGTACGCAAAGCCGCGTTAATGAATAGTTTTACACGGGGCTTCTTGCCAATGTTGGTGGTGATGCTATTAGTAGGCGGCTTGTTGTTGCGTGAACCTGATTTCGGTGCCTTTGCCGTGATTGCAGCGATTTCAATTTCTATACTGTGGCTAGGTGGCATTAATGGCCGCATCTTTGCTGGGCTACTCGTGTTGTTGGTAGTGGGATTTATCTTCCTAATTTGGAGTTCACCCTATCGATTGGAACGTGTGATTGGCTTTATGGATCCGTGGGCTGATCCCTATGGAAAAGGTTATCAGTTGTCGCATGCCCTGATTGCTTTTGGTCGCGGTGAGTGGTTTGGTGTGGGCTTAGGTGCCAGTGTTGAAAAACTACTATATTTACCAGAGGCACATACCGACTTCTTATTGGCGGTAATCGCTGAAGAGCTTGGATTTATTGGCGTGTTGGCAGTAGTGGGTTTATTTGTGTGGATCGTTCTGCGCTCATTTGCAATTGCCAAAGAAGCGATTGCCAATGAACGTTATTTTGCGGCCCTGTTATCCCAAGGCTTAGGCGTATGGATAGGCGTGCAAGGCATTATTAATATGGGCGTCAATATGGGGGTATTACCAACCAAGGGGTTGACCTTACCTTTACTGTCGTTTGGAGGAAGCGGTATTTTAGCTAACTGCATCGGCATGGCCATCTTAATGCGCATCGATTTTGAAAATAGACGTTTACAAAAAGGCATCCCGGCATGACCGCAACCACTAAAACTTTATTAGTGATGGCCGGTGGAACTGGGGGGCATGTCTACCCAGCAATGGCTGTGGCTGATTATCTGCAGGCTAAGGGCTGGAATATTGTTTGGCTTTGCACCGTAGGGGGTATGGAAAACCGTTTATTGGCCAATAAAAATTACCAAAAAGCGATGATGACCATGCGCGGCGTGCGAGGTAAAGGTTTAATGGGCTGGTTATTGCTACCAATAAAATTAAGTCTTGCTTTGGCTCAGGCGTACTCGGCCATTGCAAAATTTAAACCAAACCTTGTGCTTGGCATGGGAGGTTTTGCGGCATTTCCTGGTGGATTGATGGCCTATGTGATGCGTAAACCTTTGCTGATTCATGAACAAAACTCTGTGGCAGGATTAACCAATAAGACCTTGTCTCATTTTGCCAGTCGTGTGTTATCGGCTTTTCCATCTGCATTTGGAACAAAGGCCACGCTGGTGGGTAATCCAGTACGTAGAGAGATTACACAAGTGGCTGCACCAGAAGCCAGAATGCAAACGCGAAGTGGACCGCTACGCCTGTTAGTTGTTGGTGGAAGTTTGGGTGCACAAGCCTTAAACCAAGTACTGCCAAAAGCATTAGCAACGATAGCGATGGCGCAACGTCCGCAAGTTGTGCACCAAGCCGGTGAAAAACATATCACTGCATTAAAAGCGCATTACGAACAGGCGGGCGTAAAAGCAGAGGCCATGGCTTATATTGAGGATATGGCTGCCATGTATAGCTGGGCTGATGTTGTGATTTGCCGTGCGGGGGCATTGACCATCGCCGAGTTGTCAGCGGCTGGCGTGGCGAGCGTGTTAGTGCCGTTCCCACATGCCGTGGATGACCACCAAACAAGTAATGCCAGTTATTTAGCAGATGCAGACGCGGCCATATTGGTCTCGCAATCTACATTTACAGCCGACAAACTTGCAGGGTTGATTCAAAATTTAAGTCGTGAGCAATGTTTAAGCATGGCGATTAAAGCGCGCGCTTTAGGAAAACCAGAAGCGACTGCATCGGTAGCCAATATTTGTATGGAGCTTGCCGCATGAAACATAAAGTAAAAAATATTCATTTCATCGGCATTGCCGGCTCTGGCATGAGTGGTATAGCAGAAGTGCTACTGAATCTAGATTTTAGCGTCAGTGGCTCAGATTTGGTCGTCAATGCTACGACCAAGCGTCTAACTGATTTTGGCGCAACCGTGTATCAAGGCCATGCCGCAGAAAATCTAGGTGCTGCCGATGTGGTGGTGGTCTCTAGTGCAGTCAATGAGCAAAATCCAGAAGTGATTGCCGCACGCCAAAAAAATATTCCAGTGGTACCGCGTGCGCTAATGCTCGCTGAATTGATGCGTTTCAGACAGGGCATTGCAGTCGCTGGCACGCATGGAAAAACCACGACCACCAGCTTAATTGCCAGTATTTTGGCTGAAGCGGGGATGGATCCAACATACGTCATTGGTGGCAAGTTGGAAGCGGCTAACGCTAACGCTAAGCTAGGTACTGGTGAATATATTGTGGCTGAGGCTGATGAATCTGATGCTTCATTCTTGCACCTAACGCCCGTGATGGCGGTGGTGACCAATATCGATCAAGACCATATGGAAACCTATGAGCATAGCTTTGATAAACTCAAAAGCGCTTTTGTAGAATTTTTACAGCAATTGCCATTTTGGGGTATGGCTGTGGTTTGTATCGATGACAGTAATATTCGTGAGATTTTACCGCGGGTGACTAAGCCTGTCATGACCTATGGTTTTAGTGAAGATGCACGTATACGTGCCAAGAATGTACGTGCTGATGATGGAAAAATGCACTTTACGGTGCAGAGAATTAATGGCGTGACCACCGAATTCGATGTGACGCTAAATCTGCCAGGTAATCACTATGTATTAAATGCATTAGCGGCGATTGCGATTGCCAGTGAACTGAATGTGCCTGACGTTGCAATCATTAAGGCTTTAAAAGAATTTAAAGGTGTCGGTCGCCGCTTTGAGCGTTATGGTGAAGTTGCCGCCAAGAATGGCGGTAGTTTTACCCTGATTGATGACTACGGACATCATCCAGTTGAAATGCAAGCGGTCATTGCCGCGGCGCGTGCGGCATTTCCAGAACGCCGTTTAGTACTTGCGTTCCAACCCCACCGCTATACGCGAACTCGTGATTGCTTTGAAGATTTTGTTCGTGTGATCTCCAGTGCCGATGCAGTCGTACTTACCGAAGTTTATGCCGCGGGAGAAGCGCCGATAGTGGCTGCTGATACACGATCACTGATTCGTGCGATTCGTGTGGCTGGAAAAGTGGAGCCACTTTTTGTAGATAGGACGGACGGTTTGCCGCAGGCTATCTTAGGTCTAGCGCAGGACCATGATGTGGTCATCGTTATGGGCGCAGGTTCTATCGGCCAAGTGGCGAGCCAAACTAAGCGTTTAGCTGAAGCCATGGACAGAGCAAGGCTCAATTGATGATGAACGCTGTTCAAAATGAAATTGGAAAAATGCTGTTTAACGAGCCAATGGCGCGCTATACCAGTTGGCGCGTAGGCGGCAAGGCTGATCGATTATATATCCCGTCAAGCTTGGATGATCTATGTAGGTTCTTGGTAAGTGTATCGACGAATGAACCTATTTATTTTATAGGCTTAGGTTCTAATCTTCTCGTGCGTGATGGAGGCATTCGCGGCACGGTAATCTTGATGCATAACGTACTGACTGAATTGAGAATGGAAGCGGGTCTAGTGTACGTGGAGGCAGGGGTGACCTGTTCCAAGCTAGCTAAATTCTGCGCTAAAGAAGCGAAAGAAGGGGCTGAATTTTTTGCAGGTATTCCTGGCACGCTAGGCGGAGCACTGGCCATGAACGCCGGATGTTATGGCGGTGAAACCTGGAGTGTGGTGAGCCGCGTTATGACTGTAGATAGACAAGGCCAGTTGCATACGCGTGAGGCGTCCGAATTTAAAGCCAGTTACCGGCACGTGGATATGCCAGTAGCAAGTGAATGGTTTGTAGGCGCATGGCTAAAGTTAGACGCTGGAGGAGCGCATGAAGCCACACAAAAGATTAAAGATTTATTGGCAAGACGCTTAGCTTCGCAGCCGCTGAATTTACCGAATGCGGGATCTACCTTTAGAAACCCGGAGGGAGATCATGCAGCCAGACTAATCGAAGCAAGCGGATTAAAGGGTTACCTGATAGGTGGCGCACAAGTTTCAGAAAAACATGCCAATTTTATCGTGAATATCGGCGATGCCAATGCACTGGATATTGAGTTGTTAATTAAGCATATACGTGAAAAAGTGTTGGCACAATTTGGCGTGTCCTTGCAGCAAGAAGTAAAAGTGATTGGTGAATATGAAGTTAGATAAAAAATTCGGGAAAGTCGCGGTATTGATGGGCGGTCGCTCAGGCGAGCGCGAAGTCTCGCTCAAAAGTGGAGCTGCTGTGCTACGCGCCTTGCAGGTACAAGGCATAGATGCGCATGGTTTTGATCCGCGTGAGCAGCCACTACATGACTTGGAAAATTTTGATCGCGTATTTATTAATCTGCATGGTCGTTTTGGTGAAGATGGTTGCATTCAAGGCGCGTTGGAAATGTTGGAAATTCCTTATACAGGAAGTGGTGTGATGGCCTCAGCTATCGGTATGGATAAATGGCGCACCAAGTTGTTGTGGCGTGCTTTAAATATTGTGACGCCTGATTTTGAACTGGTCGCGGCTAATAGTAATTTTGCCGCAATAGAAGCCAAACTAGGTTTGCCGATGTTTGTGAAGCCAGCCAATGAAGGCTCCAGCATCGGTATTAGCAAGGTTAAGCAAGCAGGTGGTTTAAAAGCGGCTTATGAGTTAGCGGCTCAGGCTGATCCTTTGGTGATAGCTGAAGCGTTTGTCGGCGGTGGCGAATATACAGTTGGCATTATTGGCGATGGTGCTGCGGGTTATAGCGCACTACCAATTATTCGTATTGTGCCTAAAAATGAGTTTTATGATTTTGAAGCCAAATACTTGCGTAATGACACTGAGTACTTATGTCCATGCGGATTAAGTGCTGAAAAAGAAGCTGAAATACAACAGCAAGCCTTGCAAGCATTTAGTGCCGTGGGTTGCAAAGGTTGGGGCCGAGTGGATTTCTTAATGGATGAAGCTGGACAACATTATTTCTTGGAAATTAATACTAGCCCAGGCATGACTGATCATAGTCTAGTGCCAATGGCTGCCAAAGCTGCAGGCATCAGTTTTGAACAGTTAGTAATACGTATTCTGGAGTTGGCTGATGTGGGATAAACCACGATTATTAAATTGGGTCGCCAATTTTCTGTTTGCCCTGTGTGTCCTGGGCATGCTTTATGCGGCGTTATTTGCCGTAGTGCATTTGCCTATTTTTCCGTTACGTGAAGTGAAGGTGGAAGGGCAATTAAATCATGTCAGTCGTGAGCAGATTCAGTTAATTGTAGCTAAACATTTAAAGGGTAATTTTTTCACCCTAGATTTGATTAAAGCACGTGATGCATTTGAGAAGTTACCGTGGGCACGTAATGTCAGTCTCCGCAGACGTTGGCCAGATAAGTTGGAAGTGTCAATTGAAGAGCATCAAGCATTGGCACGGTGGGGCAGCATTGCCTTAGTGAACACGCATGGTGAATTATTTCATGCCGCCTCTGGTAGTGACTTGCCGATATTTTATGGCCCCGGAGATGGTGTGATTGAAGTGGCTTCGCAATACGCAGAATTTAGTAAAGCCTTGAAGTTGGCAAACTTAGAGATTAGTAGCCTAGCACTGACCCCGAGGCGCGCATGGCAGGTGACCACAAGTAATGGCATGGTGATGGAATTAGGACGTGTAGAAATGCAGCTTAGATTAGAGAGGTTTGCTGAGGTGTACACCACGACCATCGCCGGATTAAATAAGAAAATTAGTTACGCAGATTTACGTTACCCCAATGGTTTTGCCGTACGCAGACCAACCGATGCAATGAAAAGCAGTGATAAGAAAACAAGTAATACCACCAAAAAACAAGCCGTGAGCTAACCACGGAGGGAGCAAGCAATGAGTAGAGTTAAAGAAGATAAAAATTTAATAGTTGGACTAGATATCGGCACCTCAAAGATTGTCGCTATTGTCGCTGAATTGCAGCCTGAAGGCACGCTGAAGGTCATCGGGTTAGGGCAGCACAGTTCGCGCGGCCTTAAAAAAGGCGTGGTGATCAATATTGAGTCAACGATGCAATCAATACAGCGGGCCCTGGAAGAGGCTGAGTTGATGGCGGATTGCAAAATCAATAACGTGTATACCGGTATCGCTGGTAGCCATATTAAGAGTCTGAACTCACATGGCATGGTTAAAATTAAAGATGCAGAAGTGTCGCAAATGGATGTGGACCGCGTGATTGAAACAGCGCGCGCAATAGCCCTGCCAGCCGATCAGCAAATCCTGCATATTTTGACCCAAGAATTTATTATCGATGGACAGGAAGATGTGCGCGAGCCACTAGGGATGAGTGGCATGAAACTTGAAGTTAAAGTGCATATCGTCACAGGGGCCGTAGCGGCTGCTCAAAATATAGTGAAGTGCATTAAGCGATGCGGTATTGAGGTGAGTGATCTGATACTTCAGCCTTTGGCATCTAGTCTTGCGGTATTGACGGATGATGAAAAAGAATTGGGTGTCTGCTTAGTGGATATAGGGGGGGGCACGACAGATATTGCGGTATTCAAGCAAGGCGCCATTCGCCATACCGCAGTGGTGCCCATTGCTGGAGACCAAATGACTAATGATGTGGCGGTGGCATTTCGTACGCCAACCCAGTCAGCTGAAGAAATCAAAATTAAACACGGTTGCGCACTTCGCCAATTAGCTGATCCGCGTGAAGTCGTTGAAGTGCCAGGCGTTGATGGTCGTGAACCACGCCAGTTATTAGTGCAGACATTAGCTGAAGTATTAGAACCACGTGTTGTTGAGCTATATGAGATGGTGCTGAATGAACTGCGTCGTAGTGGGATGGAAGACATGATCGCTTCCGGCATTGTTATCACCGGAGGCTCAGCCATGATGCGTGGGATGGTTGAACTGGGCGAAGAGATTTTTCATATGCCGGTGCGACTTGGTATGCCTAGATACGTAGGTGGTTTGTCAGAAGTAGTTAGCAATCCACGCTATGCCACTGCGGTGGGCTTGGTGTTAATGGGTAAACAACAATTAGAGCGTCATTTAAGCGGGCAAATGGAATCAAATTCCTTTGCACGCATTATGGACAAGATGAAAAGTTGGTTTCAAGGTAATTTCTAAGTAGTTATTTGGGAGTTTGTGGTTGGCAGAGGTTGTTGGTTTAGAGATCTTTAGTAGGAAGTTGCGAGCATCAACTAAATACTATCGCTTAAGGCTAGCAACTATATTTAGGTAAGTTAAAAAGAGGAGTTACATTATGTTTGAAATTATGGAAAAAAATTCGCAGGAAGCCGTTATTAAAGTGATTGGTGTTGGTGGTTGCGGTGGCAATGCCGTAGCACACATGATAGAAAAAAGTGTAGGTGGCGTAGAGTTCATTTGCGCTAATACCGATATGCAGGCTTTGAAAAAGAGCCAAGCCAAAACTATCTTGCAAATGGGCGAAGCCATGACAAGAGGTTTGGGTGCTGGCGCAAAGCCAGAAGTAGGTCGTGATGCAGCTTTAGAAGATCGCGATGCTATTGCAGAGTTGATTGAAGGCGCTGATATGCTATTTATTACCGCGGGTATGGGCGGTGGTACTGGTACAGGTGCAGCGCCGGTGATTGCACAAATCGCAAAAGAAATGGGAATTTTGACCGTAGCCGTAGTCACTAAACCATTTGCATTTGAAGGTAAACGCACCAAAGTTGCAGCCGATGGTTTAGAAGAGTTGTCTAAACATGTGGACTCATTGATCGTGATTCCTAATGAAAAGTTAATGGAAGTTTTAGGCGAAGATGTTCCATTTTTAGAGGCATTTAGAGCCGCTAATGATGTATTACATAACGCAGTTTCTGGCATTGCTGAAATCATTAATTGTGCAGGTACTGTGAACGTTGACTTTGCCGATGTACGTACAGTGATGAGCGAAATGGGGATGGCGATGATGGGTTCAGCTTTAGCTACTGGCCCAGATCGTGCACGCATCGCAGCCGAACAAGCTGTTGCCAGTCCATTACTAGAAGATGTCAATCTAGCAAATGCACGTGGTGTATTGGTCAATATCACTACTTCTAGCTCATTCAAAATGAAAGAGTACTATGATGTGATGAACACGATTAAAGCCTTTACTGCGGAAGATGCTACCGTTATTGTTGGCAATGTGTTTGATGAGTCTATGGGTGATGGATTACGCGTTACGATGGTCGCAACTGGTTTAACTGGAATGGCACGTCGTTCACAAAAGCCAGTATTAGTACCACAACAGATCGTTCGTGATGGCACTACTAATCAACCTATGTTTGTCGGTGGTGGAAGCATGATGGAGGATGAAACGCCTGCAGTATTTACACCAAACAATCGTCGCGCCCAAGTAGAAGCGATGAAAATGTCTGGTGTTGAAGAATATGATATTCCTGCATTTTTACGTAAACAAGCAGATTAAATAGCGATAGATTTAATTAAATACAATACAGAGGTGGCTTGCCATGCGCAGGCGAAGGTGGCGCTATCACTGGCCATTGATTCGGTAATTATGCTAATATATGGTTGATTACTAAGGAAAATTTAACCGCTTATGTTTATATTTAGTTAAAATGAAATGCGAGCACCATGCTCATAGTGCATGCATTTAAGCTGTTTAGATTGATGGTTTTAATACGGGAGTTTGTAAGCATTGATGTTAAAGCAACGTACATTAAAAAAAGCGATTAGCGCCACCGGCGTTGGTTTGCATAACGGCGAAAAGGTTACTCTTACCCTGCGCCCAGCTGCAGTCGACACTGGCATTGTTTTCAAGCGGGTTGATCTGCCTCAACCCAATGAAATCTTGGCAACTCCTAGTGCAGTGCATGACACCCGCATGTGTTCTGCACTAGAGGCTAATGGCGTGCGCGTTGCTACCGTTGAACACATCATGTCGGCGCTTGCTGGCTTAGGTGTTGACAACGTCTATATTGATATTGATGCGGCTGAAATACCGATTATGGATGGTAGTTCAGGCCCTTTTGTATTTTTATTACAAGAAGCCGGATTGCTTGAGCAAGCCGCAGCTAAGAAATTTATACGAGTGAAAAAAATTGTAGAAGTCGTTGAAGGTGATAAATGGGTACGTTTTGAGCCATATCATGGCTTCAAAGTAGACTTTACTATTGATTTCAACCATCCGGTTTTTGAGCAGTCTGGCAATAATGTGAAGATAGATTTTGCTGTAGATTCTTATATTAAAGAAATTAGTCGTGCGCGCACTTTTGGCTTTATGCACGAAGTCGAATATTTGAGGTCTAATGGGTTGGCGCGCGGTGGCAGTTTAGATAACGCCATCGTTTTAGATGAATATCGTGTGCTCAACACAGATGGTCTGCGTTACGACGATGAGTTTGTTAAACATAAAGCACTTGATGCAATTGGTGATTTATATATGTTAGGCCACCCGATTTTAGGTGCCTTTCAAGCCTATAAATCAGGACATGCCTTGAATAACAAATTGCTTCGCGCATTGTTAGCTGATGCTGAAGCATGGGAATACATTACTTTTGAGAAAGCGGAAGATGCACCTAGCGAGTTTTTAGCGCAGAATAAACAATTGAAGCCACAAGCTAGCTACTAAGCTGCTACTCAAGTCGCCGACGTTATTGACCGGCTAATGTTGTTAAGGAAAAATGGCGTATTATGTTAATCATTCGCCTTATACTAGTCCTACTCGTTATTACAGCGATGCTATTGCTGGGGTTGTACTTGCTATATGAAGATAAGAAATATCTGCTTTATTTCAAAAAAACACTAACGTACAGCTTGTTTTTGCTGTTATTCATCGCCGTACTTTTTATGCTACGCCGTCTACTCTAATATTTAAGTATTTATGTACAGCCTAAGCATCCGCACTAGAAAACTACACCTAAGTTTCAATATACTAGGCCTGCTCATTAGCATGGCCATTGGACTATTTTCGGGTCAAGCGTATGCTTTGTCGAATGAGACATTATTCCAGCATGCGCGTGATGCTTATGCGGGTAGGAATGAGTCGGTTCTGGCAGAAGATGCCAAACAGTTGCATGCACAACAATACGTGTTAGCCCCGTATGCCGACTATTGGCTGATGTTGCTTAAATTAGAGCAAGCACGTGATGAGGACGTACAGAACTTTTTAGCAAAATATATTGACCTGCCGTTTACTGAGCGTTTGCGCGGTGAATGGATGAAAAAGCTGGCTAAGCAAGGTAATTGGCAACCTTTCTTTGAAGAGTATGCGGATTTCCAGCGTGATGATGTGACGTTGCAATGCTATGCCTTACTTGGTCATGCCCAAATTGGCGATGTTGATGTAACAGAAGCCAGTCGCAGCCTATGGATGACGACGGTAGATTTACCATCAAACTGCAATGCACTATTTGATTTACTGCAAAAAACTGGGGCACTATCTACCGATGATATTTGGGCACGTTTTAGGCTGTCACTACTAGATGGTAAGCCAAGCCTTGCTAGGGCGATCGCAAGCCGTTTAAATAATATCGATACCAATGAACTCAAGTGGTTGGAGGTTGCCAACCAGACACCGCAAGCCATATTAGAAGTCCAAGCTATTGGTAAGCAAGGCAGCAATAAAAAAGATGTAGATAAAGCGATGCTTAAAACGCGGTTTGGTAATGAGCTTTTTCTATTTGCACTTGATCGCCTTGCTCGAACTAAATTAGAAGATGCGATTAGTCTCTACAGCAGCTTGCAAGGCTCACTGCCAGAGCATGAGCGTGCCTATGGTTGGGGACGTATTGCCTACCATGCAGCGCGCGCACATCATCCGCAGGCACTCGAATTTTATGCCTTGGCAGCTGGGGCTAATTTGGAAAAAGAACAACTCGCCTGGCAAGTGCGTGCTGCCCTTCGCGCTGAAGATTGGCCTAGAGTATTAACAGCTATTGCTGCTATGCCTGCTAAGCAAATGGATGAAAGTAGTTGGCGTTATTGGAAGGCGCGCGCCTTGAAGGCAACAGCACCTAAAAATAGTAGCCAGCAAGTAGAGGCGAATGTACTGTTTAGCCGCTTATCCACAGAGCGGCATTATTATGGTTGGCTAGCAGCTGATGAGTTAGATGCGGCTTTAAGTAACGCAGAGCAGAATTATGTGAATAGTGAGCTTGAAGTCACAGCCGTTGCTAATCATCCAGCAATTAAGCGCGCGATAGAGTTTCAACGTTTGGACATGCGCTGGGAGGCGAAGTCAGAATGGGTATGGGCCACACGTAATTTCGATGATCAGCAGTTATTAGCTGCTGCTGAGTTTGCTTCGCGCCAGAAGTGGTATGACATTGCCATTAGCACTGCCGACAACACACGTCAGCTGCATGATTATAAGTTGCGCTACCCAACCCCATATCGCGATTTAATTCACACTTCTGCTAATAATGCGCAAGTGGACGAGGCTTGGGTGTATGGTTTAACGCGGCAAGAGAGCCGGTTTATGCACTATGCAAAATCCAACGTTGGGGCTTCTGGTCTGATGCAGTTGATGCCTGCCACAGCTAAATGGGCGGCGCATCGTATGGGCATGCGTGGCTATCGTGCTGATATGATTCATAATTTAGGTACCAATATAGACATTGGTACCTACTATATGCGTCACACTTTAGATTTAATGGATGGCCAAGCCGTGATGGCAACGGCAGCCTACAATGCAGGACCTAGCCGAGCAAAGCAATGGATGGCTAAACAGCCGCTAGAAGCCGCTATATATATTGAAACTATCCCTTTTCTCGAAACTAGAAACTATGTGCAGAAAGTGATGGCCAATGCCAACTTCTATGCGCCGCGTTTAGGTACTAAAATACAAACACTGAAATCACGTTTGGGAATCATTCCTGCCAGAGCGAAAGCTGAAGTCATGACAGCGGAAATTGAATAATTTAAAGACAGGGCATTACATGCAATTAAAAGAAATATGTGTCATAGGCGGTTCAGGTTTTGTTGGTAGCGCAATCGTGACAAAATTAGACGCTGCAGGATATAAAGTTAAAGTGCTCACGCGCAGACGTGAAGTGGCCAAGCATCTATTGCTGCTTCCTCATGTTGAGGTGTTGGAATGCAATATACTCGACAATCAAGCGCTACGTAAGGGTATTGGCGGCTCTGATGCTGTCATTAACTTGATCGGCATTTTGCACCAAACTCGGCGTAGTAGTTTTGATCTGATGCACCATCAGTTTCCTGCTCGCCTAGCTAAAACTTGCATAGATTTAGGGATTACTCGCCTATTGCATATGAGTAGTTTGCGCGCAGGCAAGCATGCGCCTAGTCAGTATTTGCGTTCTAAAGGTGCGGGTGAAGCGGCATTGTTGGCTTTGGTAGAAAAATCGCATGTATCAAAATTAAATCTGACCATTTTTAAGCCATCAGTCATTTTTGGGCGTGGTGATCGATTTATTAATCTCTTTGCCACCCTCATTAAAGTAATGCCGTTGCTAATGCTGGCAAAGCCTCAGGCTAAATTTCAACCTGTTTGGGTAGAAGATGTCGCAACGTGTTTTGTGCTTAGTCTGCAGAATCAAACTAGTTACGGACAAATATACGAATTGGCTGGCCCTAAGGTGTATACCTTTCGCGAGTTAGTCAAAGCGGTGATGACGACTTTAGGCATACATCGTCGGATTATAGGATTGAATGATTCTTTATCTTACATCCAAGCTGCCCTGATGGAACTCATGCCAGTTAAACTCATGTCACGCGACAATGTGCGCTCAATGGCGGTAGATAGTATTAGTAGCGCACCATTCCCGGTAGTGTTTGGACTTGCACCAACTGCGCTGGAGGCAGTGATTCCTGAATACTTGGTCAATGCCA
>CAIRXI010000124.1 GCA_903882525.1 uncultured Pseudomonadota bacterium
CAGTGTGCATCATTTGCCAGTGATCCGTTATGTAGCACCTGATATTTTTGAACAATTAAAGTTGCAAGCTGATGCCATGGGCTTTAATAACACGGCCAGTGGCCCCATGGTAAGAAGTAGCTATCACGCGGATGCGCAAGCGCATCAACTTACTGATTAGTGTGAGCTAGCGCTAATTAATGATAAATTATTGTAATTGATGATAAGTTTACGCAACTCAACGATTTAAAAAGAGTTTCACTACGCCCTCATGCTTTATTGAATTGACTTGCGTTACATGTAACTAAGTCTTATACTTTGTTACATGTAACTTGATAAAGGGTTAATCATGCAAGCAAATGTTGCTTTAAGAGTACAAAAACACAGAGCTGGCTTACGGGCTGCTGGATTACGTCCTGTACAAATATGGGTGCCAGATACTCGTCGTACAGGTTTTGCGGATGAATGCCGCCGGCAATCGCTTGCATTACATGCTGATTCACAAGAAACAGATGTATTGGACTGGATGGAAATTGTAGCTGACACTGAGGGTTGGGAGTGAGGCGCGGTGATTTAGTCACTATTGCGCTACAAGGCACTTATGGCAAGCCACGCCCTGCCTTAATTATTCAGTCGGATCTATTTGCTGAACATCCATCCGTTACCATCCTGCCAGTGACAAGTGATCTCCGGAATACACCTTTGTTTCGAATTGCGGTTGATGCAGACGAACATAATGGACTCAGTAAAATATCAGAGATTATGGTGGATAAAGCACAAACCATTCCTCGTGAGAAAATCGGCAACGTGTTCGGACGCCTTGCGGAAGAAGATATGCTCGCTGTAAGTAGGGCACTCGCCGTTTTTTTGGGCGTAGTTTGAGTAAACTAAAAAATGCTTATCATCAATTACATGTGAACTTATCATTATATCAACGGTGAATTAAGCGTATTTAATACTATTTTTATCATTAATTAACAGAAGCTCACAATTAGTTCACACGAAGTGCCCCAATCAACTATTGTTAAAGAAGAAAAACAGATGGTGCCACGCCTGACTACCGCCTTAAATGGCCCCTTGTTATCACTAGAAAAAAGCATGCTCGATGGTATGCCAAAGATTGAACATTGGTTTCGTACCAAGTGGTTAGACTATGCCGCACCTTTTTACGCCTCAGTTGATTTACGTAACGCTGGATTCAAGCTGGCGCCGGTGGATACTAATTTATTTCCAGGAGGTTTTAATAACCTAAGTGCTGAATTTTTACCACTCAGCGTCCAAGCTGCGATGGTGGCGGTGGAGAAAATTTGTCCTGAAGCGCATCGATTATTAATTATTCCGGAAAACCATACACGAAACACTTATTACCTACGTAATGTAGTAGAGCTGGCTAATATCTTAAGGCAAGCGGGTATGGACGTGCGTATTGGCTCAATTTCACCAGAAATTACCGAACCTACCATATTGGAAGCGCAAGGTGGAATACCGCTATTGCTAGAGCCAGTAGTGCGCGTAGGCAACCGGCTTAAGTTGTTAAATAAGGATCTCGGCGATTTTGATAGTTGCGCCATCTTGCTTAATAATGACTTATCAGCGGGTATCCCCGATATTCTTAAGAATCTAGAGCAGGACTTAATACCACCGCTTCATGCAGGCTGGAGCACACGTCGGAAATCACAACATTTTGCAGCCTACAATAAGGTGGCGCACGAATTTTCTGAGTTACTTGGCATAGATGAGTGGCTCATTAATCCTTACTTTGAAACTTGTGGAGAGATCAACTTTCACGCGCGTACTGGTGAAGATTGCTTAGCCCTTAAGGTAGAGCAGTTGCTGGATAAAATAAAAATAAAGTACGCGGAATATGGCGTTACTCAAGAGCCATTTGTGATTGTTAAAGCGGATGCTGGTACTTATGGCATGGGCATTATGACCGTGAAATCTCCCGACGATGTGCGCGATTTAAATCGTAAAGCCCGTAATAAAATGGCAGTGGTGAAAGAAGGATTACAAGTCAGTGAAGTGATTATTCAAGAGGGTGTCTACACATTTGAAAGCATCGACGATGGTGTGGCTGAACCCGTTGTGTATATGATGGACCACTTTGTAATCGGTGGTTTCTATCGCGTGCATACCGAGCGCGGAATGGATGAAAATCTAAATGCGCCTGGCTCACACTTCTCGCCATTGGCATTTCAAAAACCATGTACCTTGCCTGATTGTGCTGGCGATCCTGATGCCGCGCCTAATCGTTTCTATGCCTATGGCGTGGTGGCGCGTTTAGCCTTGCTGGCAGCAGCAATGGAACTGCAAGAACAAGACCCATTAAATAGTTAGTCCCATATGAAAATTCTATTTATATTAGATCCACTTGAATACTTAAAATCTGAAAAAGATACAAGCTTAGCAATCATGCGTGAAGCAGCTAGGCGCGGTCATACTTTATTTGTCAGCATGCAGTATGATATTTTTCTTCGTGATGAGGTGGCTAGAATATTCACCAAAAAGTTTGTGTTTACTGTTGATGGTTTTGACCTAGAACCCCAAGCCGAATATAGCCCCACCGAGTTTGATGCCATCATTATGCGTAAAGATCCGCCTTTTGATAATGAGTATTTATACAGCACCTATTTGCTAGAAATTGCTCAGCAGCAAGGCGCACACGTTTACAACGATCCTGAAACTATTCGTAATTGGAATGAAAAGTTAGCCGTCACACGTTTCCCGCAATTTACCCCAGAATTTTTGGTGACCGCCAATCAAGATTTAATCCGCGACTTCCTAACTACCCATCAAG
The DNA here is from genome assembly GCA_903882525.1 of uncultured Pseudomonadota bacterium. Lineage (GTDB taxonomy): Bacteria > Pseudomonadota > Gammaproteobacteria > Burkholderiales > Methylophilaceae > Methylotenera. The sequence continues at coordinate 2,777 of CAIRXI010000124.1, forward strand.
ATATTGTAGTGAAACCGCTTGATGGCATGGGGGGCGCCAGCGTATTTCGCTTAACTACAGGTGATCCTAACATTGGTGTTATCTTAGAAACTATCACACAGTTTGGCACACGTACGATTATGGCGCAGCGTTATCTGACTGCTATTTTGCAGGGAGATAAACGCATTATTGTGATTGATGGTGAGCCACTACCTTACGCATTAGCACGCATCCCCAAAGCAGGAGAAACACGTGGCAACTTGGCAGCTGGCGGCACGGGTGTTGCTCAGCTATTGTCACCACGCGATTTAGAGATTGCTAGCGTTGTTGGGAAAGTGCTTAAACAAGAAGGTTTGCTTTTAGTTGGTTTAGATGTCATTGGTGAGTATTTGACAGAAATTAACGTCACAAGCCCCACCGGTATGGTTGAAATTGCTCAGCAAACTAAGCGCTTGGCGCAACCCTGCAACCCTGCCAGCTTAATGGTTGATGCTTTAGAGCGTAAGACATTTACGCTTATTTAGACCTCAATGTTTAAGTTCTTTAAGTCACTGGCACTTGTCGCTCTTTGCTTTGCTTTGAGTGCCTGCTTTAAGGAGCCTCTTTATCATAGCCAAAGCTATGTATTTGGCACCTTGGTGGATATCAGTATCGCTGGTGAAAGCGATGAGCGTGCGGCTATGCTGGCCAATCACGTATTTCAAAACTTTCAGAATCTGCATAATCGTTTACATGCTTGGAAAGCGACTGTTGCTAATCAGCCAAGTGAGCTAGGGGAGCTCAATGCCGCCTTTTCTAAAGGGGAAGCCCCATTAAAGATTAGTCCCGATTTAGCGCAGATGCTTTTAGAGATCCGTACCTTATCAGAAAAATCGGAGGGTCTATTTAATCCAGGGATAGGTCAGTTAATAGGCCTTTGGGGCTTTCAGCGTGATGAATTTACCGCTGTCACTATTGATGCCCAGAAAATCAAAGCGCTAGTAAAGGCTAATCCGCGTATGGCGGATATTGTGGTGAATAATCAAAGTGCTTACAGCAACAATGCCGCGCTAAAGCTTGATTTAGGTGGCTATGCCAAAGGCTATGCGCTAGATGTTGCAGTCGCCTATTTACGTCAGCAAGGGGTTAAAAATGCCCTAATTAACATTGGTGGTAATGTGATTGCATTAGGGCAGCATGGCAACAAGCCGTGGCGGGTTGGTATACAACATCCGCGACAACCAACCGCAATTGCTACTTTAGATTTAGCTGATGGCTGGGCCATTGGTACCTCGGGCGATTACCAACGCTACTTTATGTTGAATGGTCAACGCTACTGCCATATTATTGATCCGCGCACGGGCTACCCTGCCCAACATATGCAGTCGGTGACTGTGCTTGTACCACCGCAAGCCGCCAACCAAAGCCAAGCTGGCGTGTTGTCTGATGTTGTCACCAAACCCATTTTTATCGCTGGTGCTACGCAAAGTAGCAGGCTGGCACAGGCATTTGGTATTCAGGACTTTATGCTGATAGATGCGCGCGCACATATAACAGTGTCAAAACAAATGGCGCAAAAACTACATTGGGTAAATGCGGATGTTCAATTTACAACGCTTCCTTAAGCGATTGCAGCCTAAGCGCATAAGCGCTTATTTCTTGCCTGGCGATATGATGGTACTTGCGCTCGGCGTACTTGGCGTGTTTTATCTATTTCAATTGTTATGGTCTACTGAGCATGCAACCAAAGTGCAAATCCGGCTGGCTGATAAAATTTATGCCACCTATTCTTTAAAGTTGCAACGTGAAGTCCATGTGCCAGGCAAGCTAGGTGACACGGTGATTAATATTGCCAATGGGAAAGCTAGATTTGCGAAATCCCCGTGTCAAGGTCAATACTGTGTCCACCAAGCTTGGTTAAGCTTAGCTGGGCAAGCCGCCATCTGTCTGCCTAATCAAGTGAGTTTAGAATTGCTGGGCGAAAATAAACCATATGACAGCCTGAACTATTAGCGACCACTAGAGATACCCTTACACTTTATGGACTACATTAAGCAGAACTAGAAATGGCATTGAAACTGACACAGATACAAACCACCGTTGACGACCATCGCATTGCCAAGCTTGCGGCGATTGCCATTGCGCTCCACATGGTTGAAGCGGTCATTCCATCCCCAATTCCTGGGGTTAAGCCCGGTCTTGCCAACATCGTCACTTTATATGTGTTGTATGAATATGGTTTTGCCGCGACGGCTTGGGTCAGTATTTTGCGCGTGTTTGCTAGCAGCTTATTGCTAGGACAGTTTTTATCCCCGACTTTTGCACTTAGTTTGAGCGGTGCCGTGTTAAGTTTGGCGGCATTATGGCTAGCGCAGCATTTCCCTAAAAAATGGTTTGGCCCCATCACGCTAAGTATTCTGGCTGCGTTTGCCCATATCGGCGGTCAGCTGTTGCTAGTCAGACTGTGGCTGATTCCACACGCAGGCGTTGTTTATTTAATACCAGTGTTTGCCACCGCGGCTTTAGGTTTTGGTTTAATGAATGGCATTATTACGGCTAAGCTTATCTCTAATAAGCCAAAAAAATCAGTCTAGCCAATCGTTAATTGGGTGTTGGTACTTAGCCAAGCCTGGGCGAATTAAGCCCAAGAAAAGACATTATTGCAGACAGGCAGTCCGTATGCTTTGGGGAATTGCCAAGCTAGGCAATTTCAAAATAAACTGCGCTTAGGCTTTATGTTAAAATTAGCGTAGTTTTTAGCCCCAGAGGTATTAAGATATGCAATCTAGCACAGCCAGACTATTCATTCACATTGTATTGTTAGCAAGTTTTGCTAGCGCACTTTGCGCTTGTGGCACTAAAGGTCCATTGTATATCCCTGAACGGCAGTACCCGCAAACCACCCCCCAATAAACTCAAAATTTGAAGCCCATTCTGTGAATTCTTTTACGCTCAACAATAATATACTCCATGCCGAAAATGTAGGCCTTAACCAGATTGCACGTGAATTTGGCACACCTTGTTACGTGTATTCCAAAGCTGCGCTTACACTGGCTTTTGAGCGGTTTAGCGCTGGTTTTATCGGTAGCGATCACTTGGTATGCTTCGCGGTGAAATCTAATCCTAGCCTTGCTATTTTAAATTTATTTGCTAA
>CAIRXI010000125.1 GCA_903882525.1 uncultured Pseudomonadota bacterium
CCTCAGTCGGCGTGCACCCAGATTACGAAAACATTGAAGAGCCTACTGTGGCAGGCTTACTACTTCTAGCGAATCATGAAAAAGTTGTGGCTATTGGTGAAACTGGACTTGATTATTTTAGGCTGACGGGTGATTTAGAATGGCAGCGCACTCGTTTTCGTACTCATATTCAAGCCGCAATACAGTGTGGGAAACCATTGGTAATCCATACACGCAATGCGGCAGCAGATACGCTACGCATAATGCGTGAAGAGAACGCCCAAAAAGTTGGGGGTGTCATGCATTGCTTCACCGAAAGCTTAGAGGTTGCGTTAGAAGCGATTGAGCTCGGATTTTACATCTCATTTTCTGGGATTGTGACCTTTAAAAACGCAGTAGCCATTAAAGAAGTTGCACGGCAAGTCCCTTTGAATAGAATGCTAATCGAAACAGATTCACCTTATCTAGCGCCTATCCCTTATCGAGGCAAAACCAATCAGCCTAGTTATGTAAAACATGTTGCAGAGGAAATTGCCAAATTGCGTGGCATTAGTTTTGAAGAGGTCGCGACAACTACCACTGAAAATTTCTTCCAATTGTTTAAACATGCTCATGCTTAAGTGTGGAATATCAGGCTAATTATTATTATTTATTTAATTGTAATTCAAAGGGTTAGATGGAACTATTAATGTTAGGTGTTGGTTCAAGTGCGGGTACGCCTATGCTGGGATGTCATTGTGACACCTGCACCTCAACGGACACTCGCAATAATAGAACGCGTTGCTCTAGTGTCATTACGCTAGATAATGGCAAGGTAATATTGATCGATACTGGCCCAGACTTGCGATTACAGTCACTTAGGGCAGGGTTGACGCACCTTGATGCGGTTCTTTACACGCATACGCACGCTGACCATATCCACGGCATCGATGATTTACGCGCATTTTGTCAAATTCAACGCGCCCAAATACCGCTTTATGGTAGTCATGAAACAGTGGCGCATATTTCTGGTAAGTTTGGCTATACCTTACGTGAACCTAGTAATTTTTGGGATCTGCCTGTGTTGAAAGCAAATGCCATAGATGGGCCATTTAATTTATTTGGGCAAACCATAATTCCAATCCCCCTCAAGCATGGCAACAGTGATATATATGGCTATCGAGTAGGCGATATCGCATATTTGACAGATGTCTCTTTAATTCCAGAGAGCTCACTCTTGTTGCTACAAGGCCTTAAAGTCTTACTACTAGATTGCTTACGTCCAACAACACACTATACGCATATCAATTTGGAACAAAGCTTGGAATATGCCAGTCTGATCAAAGCAAAATCCACTTATTTGATTCATATGACACACCAATTAGAATACGTCGCTTTATCGGAACAACTGCCTAACAACGTCTTTGTAGGCTATGACGGTCTTAAGGTGAGCACCACTTAGTATTGTGAGTGACCTTGTTTAGCTAAACCTGTGTTTGGTTATGCTAATCCTTCGTAAAGTGAGATAATATTGCAGTCCTTAGGAGATTAATAAAATGCAATTAAGTATTAAAAAAATATGTCTTAGCTTAGCAATGGCAACTTTGTTGGTGTCTGCGGTTACTTCAGTACAAGCTGCTACAACCTATACCGAAGATGAGTTTTTAAATAAATTCAGTGGCAAGACTCAGAAAGTGATTGCTGAGAAATTGGGTGCTCCTTTTAAAAAAGAGTTGTCAGTAAAGCCTACTGGCGCATCAACAGTTCTTGGTCAAGCGGGTGTTGAAGAAAAAGGTTCTAAACGTGTGACTGTTGAAATGTGGTATTACAAAAATATCGTTCGCTACGATCCTAAACATACGTACAAAGAAACTGAAATTACTTTTGTGAATGACAAAGTGATGAATATTGCTTTTTTCAACAATCGTTAATTGATAGAAGAGGTTGTTTATTTGTGCGCTGAATAAACAAACTGACATAAGCCGAATTAAACCTCGGCTTATTAAATAGGTATTCACTTCGTATAATGTATATTATGTTAAATTGATAATTACCATATAAACACCATTGTTGCTATAACTGCCTTTAGCGATTAGCCAAAATAATCACCTGCCCTAGGCTCACCCCTCACCTAAATAAAATAATCAGCGTCAGAAATCCAGCAATAAGCAAATCATCCGATACGCTTAGGTCGAATGTAACTGAAGTAAATTCGTATTGCTAACAGCCCCAATAAAATGCATCCGTACAATAATGGTTCGCGAATATCTTTCTTAACCAACCACCAAAAATGCACGACACCTAAAATTCCAATCAAATAGACTAGTCGATGTAATTGCTTCCATCGGCGTCCTAACTTTCGCATCATGAAGTTATTCGAAGTAATCGCCAATGATGTGGTGAATAAAAAAGCAGCAACCCCGACCAAGACATAAGGATGCTTCAAAATATCATGTGAAATTTCCGGCCAGAATAAGCTGTGATCTAACCAAAGATATGTCGTTATATGAAGGCAAGCGTAAAAATACATAAAAAGCCCTGTCATGCGCCGCAATTGAATAGGCCAGACAATGCCAGTAAGTAATCTAAACGGGGTAAGGCTAAGCGTGAGTAATAGGATGAAAAGCGTCCAAAAGCCAGTCGCACGCTCTACAAACTCAACTGGGTTAGCAGACAAATCATCTTGAAGTGCCAGAACAAAAAGGCGCAAGAAGGGTACTAAACACAATAAAAAGACAAAGGCTTTAAACAGCCCGAATTGCTTCTTAGTAGGCGCCCTCTTTATTGAATTTGACAATATAAGTTAACTTTAAGGGTGTGAGGTTGATACATATAAAAGCAAACTTAAATACGATTTAAGATTAATCAGTAAATGCTTCTTGTAAAATGGTAAGAGTAGCTGTCAATACCTTTGCATTAACTTCGCCAACTTTTTTTACCAATCGAACCTTGTCCAGGGTGCGGATTTGGTCAATTAATATTAATCCATCCTTATTATTCAATGTTACTGGTATTCTGTAAGGCGCTGGATGGCTTCCTGTAGTCATTGGCGCAACTATGACCGTGCGTAAGCTATCGTGCATTTCAGCTGGAGACACTATTACGCAAGGGCGAGTTTTCTGAATCTCACTACCTACTGTTGGATCTAGCGATGCCAACCATACATCGCCACGCCTCACCATACCCACTCAGCATCCTCGGTATTGCTAAATTCAGGCCACACTAAAGCATCATCTCCTGCCGCAGATATTTTTTTGCTCGCATCTAGCCAACCGTCACGCAGAGGTTTTTCGGCTTTGCGTAATACGATGGTGTCATTTTCTACCGTCATATTCATGTCTTCACCTATCCCTAGTTGTGCAATAATTGCCTTTGGAATTAGAACTCCCTGAGAGTTACCCATTTTTCTAAGTGTTGCTTTCATTAATTTCTCCATAAGCACAATGTTATTACAATTTATGTAGATTTTCAACTTATTATTAAAAATGACAACGTATCACTAGCAACCAAGCCAAAGCAATAAAAGCTATTAGAAGTTTTTACGTAAATCTAAACCAGAGTACAACTGCCCTACTTGCTCGCTATATCCATTAAACATCTGCGTTTTAATACGACCACCAAATAAACCAGATCCAATTCGTTTTTCAGTAGCCTGAGACCAGCGCGGGTGTTCAACTAACGGATTAACGTTAGCATAAAAGCCATATTCACTTGGGCCAGCCTTCATCCAGGTGGTCTGAGGCATTTTCTCAGTAAAGCGTATTTTGACGATTGATTTAGCACCCTTGAAGCCGTACTTCCATGGAACCACTAAGCGCATAGGTGCACCGTTTTGGTTAGGTAGCTGCTCTCCATAAAGACCAACTGCCATGATGGTGAGTGGGTGCATAGCTTCATCTAGTCTTAATGCTTCGGTATATGGCCAGTCAAGGATGGGTAAATTGATGCCATCCATCTGCTGTGAATCTGCTAACGAAATAAACTCAATATATTTAGCATTGCTGGTAGGCTCGGCCCATTTAATGAGCTGCGCTAAAGGTAACCCCACCCATGGAACGACCATAGACCAACCCTCTACGCAACGCATGCGATAAATACGTTCTTCTAATGGGGCAAGTTTGTATAAATCTTCAATACTGATGGTTTTCGGCTTTTTGATTTCACCTTCAATACTTAATGTCCATGGGTACGGTTTAAATAACTTAGAGTTCATGGCTGGCTCGCTCTTACTAGTGCCAAACTCGTAAAAGTTATTATAGGTAATGATATCGTTGTAAGTATTTAACTTTTCACCCGCACCATAGCTGGTTTTAGCGAACTGTAAAGCTTTGCTACGGGTTGCACCATTGGCGCTGCTAGGTGTGTTTGATGAGGTGATTGTGTTAGCGAATAACGGCGGAGCAATCGTTGATATCCCCCCTACCGATAAACCTAATCCTATTTTCTGTATAAACTGTCTACGATTTTTAAATACTTCTAGTGGTGTAATTTCTGATGGCACTAAGTCAGATTTAGTTTGAATAATCATGGCCATCGCTTTCACACAAAAATAAGATTAAACCATTGGACAGCAATCAGACAAAAATGTTACATCAGTATCAACAACTTAATATAAATCGTGGGTTTCTTGCTCAATCTCTTCAGCTAAAGCTTTGTCGTTAGTAGTTTTAGCGATTGATTTAGCGTGCTCAACTAGTGCTTTTGCTGCAGGAATGTCACCAATAGCGACTTTAACCTTGGCAAGCATATAACTTCCTTGTGCTTCATAGTAAGCACCACCCTGCTCTTTAGCTAACTTAACAATCTTATTAAGGGTTCTTTCGGCACTGACATAACTTTTTACCATGGTGTAATAGTGGCCTAACTCAATGCTAGAGTGGGCTAATTGATCTAATGTGCCTACTTGCTCATGCATTAGATAGGCTTTGAGTTGGTATTCAAGCGCCTTGTCGTGCTGTTGCAGTGTGTGATAAGTTAATGCGACACGTTCAAAGCTCTCACCACGCTCATTGTCATTATTAGCCAATTTACTGCCAGCTAAATACTGGGCAAGTGCCTGATCAAACTGCTTGTTCTCAAAGTAAATATCACCTATCGCATTTTGATTGATTCTTACAAAAGCCTGATTATTGGCTACTTTTGCAAAATTAATACTTTTCTCAAAGTTAGCAATGGCGGCATCATTTTGTTTGGCTGCCTTATAGGCCTGGCCGGTTACTAACATAATAATCGTTTGATCAAAAGTGTCTTTGGTTAGCTTGGCTGATGTACTGAATGCAGCTAAAGCCTTATTAAGCTCTCCTTGCGCACTAAAGGCCCTACCTTGACAAATGAGGGTGTCTTTATCGCGACTATTAAAACTTAAGGCCTTATTGGCGGCAGTCAAAGCACCCACTACATCCCCTTGTTCCAAGGCTTGATCACAGGTTTTTTCATTGACATTATCTGCATAAACATTGTTAATAAACAATGCACTAAAAAGCAAAGCTAAAGTAATATTGAATTTCATTCTTAATCTCAATCGTTTGTTCTGGTTGGTATTTATTTAAATATAGATGGTCGTGCACCATCGTTATGACATAGATCTAGTTTAATAGTGCCCGCAAGCCATTTTCATCTAATATAGTTAAACTAAGCTCCTGCGCTTTGTCTAGCTTACTACCTGCATCACTGCCGGCCACCACAAAGTCCGTTTTTTTGGACACACTGCCACTGACCTTGCCGCCAGCCGCCTCTATTAACTCTTTTGCATCATCGCGCGATAGGTTTGGCAAAGTTCCTGTAAGCACAAACGTTTTACCAACGAGATGGCCGATTGGGGCTTGCTTTCCATCTGTTTCAGGCCAATGAATGCCAGCGTGAATCAATTCTGCAATCACACTTTGATTATGAGGCTCTGAAAAGAAGTTAATGATTGATTCAGCCACCACAGGACCTACGTCATTTACTGTGTGCAATTCTTCTATGCCAGCCAGCATTAGCGCCGATAGACCACCAAAATGCTTCGCGAGATCCTTTGCTGTGGCTTCACCCACATTGCGCATCCCTAGCGCGTAAATAAACCGTGCTAGCGTAGTAGTCTTACTATGCGCCAAGTTATCCAGTAGATTCTGTGCAGACCTTTGCGCCA
>CAIRXI010000126.1 GCA_903882525.1 uncultured Pseudomonadota bacterium
CATGATTTTTAGGCTTTAGTATAAACAGTTGTTAGGCCTTCCTAATAGTGCAATAATGAGCCGTCGTTACAAATTATTTACAAGTTCAGCTCAACTCGTAATGGCACTCACCAATAGTATTTTAACTGAGGAGTTTTGCATCACTTAGATTGATCAGCTATCGCACTTACTATTTAGCAATACATGTTTAGCACTTGAGTTCAATTCGCACTAGTTTTATTTTAACGTTTTACGACAACCACTTACGTGGCGTAATTTATAAAAATTGAGATAGGGAGAAGTCATGTCAGTCGAATTAATGATTGCCATCGGAGCTGCTGTTTTAGCGGTCTTGTATGGTGCGGTAATGAGTAAATGGATTACAGGCTTACCAGCAGGTAATGCACGAATGCAGGAAATTGCGAGCGCAATTCAACAAGGGGCAGCGGCCTATTTAGCTCGCCAATACAAAACCATCACCATCGTCGGCGTCATTCTCGCCATCCTTATCGGTCTATTTCTAAATATCACTACCGCCATAGGCTTTGTAATCGGAGCAGTGTTATCTGGTGCCTGCGGCTTTATTGGTATGAATGTTTCAGTAAAAGCCAATGTACGTACTGCGCAAGCCGCCACCAAAGGCATAGGCCCAGCGCTTGATGTGGCATTTAAAGGGGGTGCAATTACAGGCATGCTAGTCGTTGGACTGGGGTTATTAGGCGTTGCTGGTTTCTATGCCTTCTTAGGTGGCCCAGCAGCCACTGACTTAAACCCACTGATTGGCTTGGCTTTCGGCTCTTCACTGATTTCAATCTTCGCGCGTCTTGGCGGCGGTATATTCACTAAGGGCGCTGACGTTGGCGCTGACTTAGTCGGTAAGGTTGAAGCTGGTATTCCAGAAGATGATCCACGAAACCCAGCCGTGATTGCCGATAATGTTGGTGATAACGTAGGGGACTGTGCGGGCATGGCGGCAGATTTATTTGAAACCTATGCCGTGACTTTGATTGCCACCATGGTTTTAGGTAGCCTGCTGATTAGCAATGCTGGCCCGAACAGTATGTACTATCCATTAATGTTAGCAGCGGTGTCTATCGTAGCTTCCATCATCGGATGTTTCTTTGTGAAAGCGACACCTGGCATGAAAAACGTAATGCCCGCTTTGTATAAAGGTTTGGCCGTTGCAGGAACGCTATCATTAGCGGCATTCTACTTTGTCACAATGAGAATGTTCCCAGATGGTCTAGTTGCAGGCGAGCTTACCATCTCAGCCAACCAGTTATTTGGTGCATGTGCCGTAGGTTTAGTGCTCACTGCAGCTCTGGTATGGATTACCGAGTACTACACAGGTACTGATTACGCACCTGTAAAACATATTGCGCAGGCTTCAACGACTGGCCACGCGACCAATATTATTGCTGGTATCGGTATCTCGATGAAATCAACGGCTTGGCCTGTGCTTTCTGTATGTTTGGCTATTTTCGTATCTCATCATTTAGGCGGCTTATATGGCGTAGCAATTGCTGCGACATCGATGCTGAGTATGGCAGGTATTGTAGTGGCCCTAGATGCCTATGGTCCGATTACCGACAATGCTGGTGGTATTGCTGAAATGGCAGGCTTACCTAAAGAAGTGCGTGATGTGACCGATCCATTGGATGCGGTGGGCAACACGACTAAAGCGGTCACCAAAGGTTATGCCATTGGTTCCGCTGGCTTAGCTGCATTGGTGTTATTTGCCGATTACACGCATAAACTGCAAGGCGCTGGCATTGTAGTGAAATTTGACTTAAGCGACCCAATGGTCATTATTGGCTTATTCATTGGTGGATTAATTCCATTCCTATTTGCCGCGATGGCCATGGAAGCAGTCGGTCGCGCAGCTGGGGCAGTCGTTGAAGAGGTTCGCCGTCAGTTCCGCGAAATCAAGGGAATTATGGAAGGTACTGCTAAACCTGAGTATGGCAAAGCTGTTGATATGCTGACCACAGCCGCTATTAAAGAAATGATGATTCCATCACTCTTGCCAGTAGCGGTTCCGGTCGCTGTAGGCCTGATTCTTGGACCTGTAGCACTAGGCGGTTTGTTAATGGGCACCATCGTAACCGGTCTATTCGTGGCAATCTCAATGTGTACCGGTGGCGGTGCATGGGATAATGCGAAGAAATACATTGAAGATGGCAATCACGGCGGTAAAGGCTCAGAGGCGCATAAAGCGGCTGTTACTGGCGATACCGTAGGCGATCCCTACAAAGATACCGCAGGGCCTGCAGTAAACCCATTGATTAAAATCATCAATATTGTGGCGTTATTAATCGTGCCACTGTTACATCTGTAAGGTTTATTGTAGCAAGTGTAGCAATGTAAAAAGGCAGCCTAGGCTGCCTTTTTGCTGATCTTTAACTGACTGCAGTTAACTAGAAAGCTGGTTTTACCTTAGCTTTATTGTAGTTATCTACGCCTTCAAGGATCTCTTTTTTCGCTTGATCAATATCGCCCCAACCGTTTATTTTGACCCATTTGCCTTTATCCAAATCTTTATAATGCTCAAAGAAGTGTGAAATCATATTAAGGCGCCATTCAGAAACGTCTTTATGTGTTTTTAAGTGACCATATAAACCACAAACTTTTTCAACTGGCACGGCTAATACTTTAGCGTCTAGTCCGGCTTCATCTTCCATCAGTAGCACACCTAGTGGACGGCAACGTACCACCACGCCAGGAATTAAGGGTACTGGCGTCATGACCAATACATCCACTGGATCGCCATCGTCAGCTAGCGTATGAGGAACATAACCATAGTTGGTTGGGTACTGCATAGCTGTACCCATAAAGCGGTCTACGAAAATTGCACCACTTTCTTTGTCAACTTCATACTTGACTGGATCACCCTGCATTGGGATTTCAATGATCACATTAAAATCATTGGGGACATCTTTACCGGTTGGTACTTGGTTTAACGACATGACTTATTCCTAGAGGGTAATTTTTGATAGGGGTTAATTTTGAGCCGCAATTATAGCAAGCCCATGACAAAAGCACAGCAAAGTGCCTAATTAAATTAAGGGCTTAGCTAGACTGCACGTTCTCAAGACAGCTTTTCAGTTCAGACTTTGAGGTAAATATAAGGTCATAGAACTGACCTAAGTCTGAAATAAAATCAGTATCAATTAGTCTAGATGAAGCCCTTTGCCTGTGAGGCGTTCAAAGGCTTCCATATACTTGGCACTAGTTTTTTGTGCAACTTCTGCCGGCAAAACTGGTGCTGGCGCCGTTTTGTTCCATCCCGTACTTTCTAACCAATCCCGCACATATTGCTTATCGTAGCTAGGAGGGTTTTGTCCAACCACATAACTATCGGCTGGCCAAAATCTTGAGGAATCAGGAGTCAGCACTTCGTCCATCACGTGCAAAACACCGTGTTTATCTAAACCAAATTCAAATTTAGTATCCGCAATAATAATGCCGCGGCTTAGCGCATAGGCCGCAGCCTGTTCATAGAGGGCAAGACTCGCTTTAGCAACCTGCGCGCACATATCAGCACCCAATAAGTCTGCTGCTTGTTGCAAACTGATATTTTCATCATGCTCACCTACCGCGGCTTTGCTTGATGGTGTAAATATTGGCGTAGGTAACTTGGAGGCCTCTTGAAGACCAGCTGGCAACTGAATACCACAAACAGTACCTTTGGCTTTGTATTCCTTCCAACCACTACCTACCAGGTAACCTCGAACGATGGCTTCAATTTGCAAAGCTTTTAGTTTTTTGACTACTACTGAGCGGTTTTTCAACTGCATTTTTTCAACAGGATTGCTCACCACACTCACTGGATCAATACCGGTTAAATGGTTGGGTACGACGCCTTTTAGTTTATCAAACCAGAAGTTGGCCATTTGCGTTAGCATCGCGCCTTTATTAGCAATGCCGGTAGGCAAAATCACATCAAACGCAGAAAGCCTATCCGTGCTCACTAACAGCATGGTCTCGGCGTCGAGATCATAAATATCACGCACCTTACCTTGGTGTATGCGTTTCAAGCTAGTGATTGTGGTCTCTAATAAAGGCTGATTCATGATGATGGTTTAACTTAGGGGTGACTTAATAATTGCATATTATAAATGCGTAGCGAAACTTTACCTATCCATTTGCATGCGCTTATTCACTTGCAATGGCAGGTGCTAGCTCAGTCTGTTCTCACCAATTTTAATAATTTTTAGTGTGTTGGTTCCACCTGGGCTTCCAATCGGCTCACCAAAAGTAAGTAAAACTAAATCACCTGCATTGACCACTTTTTCTTGCAACAATACCTGTTCCATTTCACGCAAAATTTCATCGCGATTTTTGTTTTCTTGCTCAATCGGATACGGGTACACCCCTCGATGTAAAGTGAGTTTTCGCCGCGCACCTTTATCTGGAGATAGCGCATAGATAGGCACTTCAGCATCAGCACGCGATAACCACTGTGCGGCATTGCCAGATTGGGTTAGCGCAGCAATCGCTTTAATCTTTAAGTGCTGTGCGGTATAGATGGCGGCTGCGGCAACAGCCTCATCGGTTTTGATAAATATTTGATCTAGTTTTTGTACGTGCTGTTGGCTAAAGTACTCTTTTTCCGCCTCAATGACTACACGGTGGACCGCTTGCACTGTTTCTAACGGATATTGGCCAGCGGCAGTTTCAGCCGATAACATCACGGCATCGGTACCATCTAGTACTGCATTGGCGACGTCAGAGACTTCGGCTCGGGTTGGAATCGGGCTAGTAATCATAGACTCCATCATCTGTGTAGCCGTAATCACCAGCTTATTTTGTGCACGCGCCATGCGTATCATACGCTTTTGTAGGCCAGGCACTGCTGCATCCCCAACCTCTACTCCTAGATCACCGCGAGCCACCATAATGGCATCTGAGGCTTCAATAATCGCCTCAAGGTTACCTATGGCTTCAGCGCGCTCAATTTTGGCAATAATACTGGCATTACCACCAGCCTTTTTCACCAAGCTACGCGCCAACTCTACATCTGCGGCTGACTTAGGAAAAGAAATCGCTATATAGTCCGCTTCCAAAGCCACCGCGGTTTTAATATCTTCACGATCTTTTTTGGTCAAGGCATCGGCCGACAGGCCGCCTCCTTGGCGATTAATGCCTTTATTATCAGAGAGGGTGCCCCCATTCAGTACCACACAATGAATTTTCTGCCCAATCACACGATCTACCTGCATAGTGATGCGGCCATCATCTAACAACAAAATGGTTTGCGCGGAGACTTCTTGCGGTAGGGTTTTATAGTCTAGTCCCACATGGTATTGGTCACCCAATTCGCAAGCTGCATCTAAGGTAAAGAGGTCGCCGGTTTTTAAGCTGACCTTACCGAGTGCAAATTTTCCGATACGAATTTTAGGCCCTTGCAAATCGCACAAGATGCCGATAGGGCGATTAAGCTTGGTGGCAATAGCACGTACCGTCTCTGCCCGTTGAATATGGTCTGCCGCTAACCCATGCGAGAAATTCAAACGCACGACATTCACTCCAGCAGTAATCATGCGTGCCAGCATTTCCTCACTGCTAGAGGATGGGCCTAACGTTGCCACAATCTTGGTTTTGCGTAAAGTCACTGGTTACCTTTGTATAGTTTCATTATTCAAATAAAAAAGGGGCTTCTGGCCCCTATTTTCATTCTTGACTCAGGGCAAGTTCATACGTTTAGTGCTTAGATTCAGCCGCACGTAACTCTAGGATTTCTACTGCTGGCAATTTTTTGCCTTCTAAAAATTCTAGAAATGCACCACCGGCGGTTGAAATATAATCAATTTTATCTTCAATATCGTACTTCTGAATCGCAGCAATGGTATCGCCACCGCCAGCTAAGGTGAAAGCTTTGGTATTAGCAATGGCCATGGCTATGGCTTTAGTGCCCTCACCAAACTGATCAAATTCAAACACACCAACAGGTCCGTTCCATACTACCGTACCTGCATTTTCAATAATCTTAGCAATAGCTAAAGCAGATTTCGGGCCAATATCAAAAATCATATCATCGGTCGCAACGTTAGTGACGTCTTTACTGACGGCAACTTCATTGGCATCAAATTTCTTACCGCAAACCACATCTTCTGCAATCGGCACCGCGGCACCCCTTTGAGACATTTTGTCCATTAAGGTGCGTGCAACTGGCACTAGATCATCTTCACACAAAGATTTACCGACCTCAAATCCGACCGCTTTTAGAAAAGTATTGGCGATTCCACCGCCCACCACCATTTGATCCACCTTGTCCGCCAAGCTTTCTAATACTGTTAACTTGGTTGAAACCTTACTACCGCCGACAATGGCTACCATAGGCCTCGCAGGACTAAGCAAAGCTTTAGTCAGGGCATCTAGTTCATTCACCAACAATATACCCGCAGCCGCTATCGACGCAAACTTAGCTACGCCGTGGGTAGAGGCTTCTGCACGATGCGCTGTGCCGAAGGCATCCATCACAAAGATATCGCATAAATGCGCATACTTTTGTGACAAGGCATCATTATTCTTTTTTTCACCGATATTAAAGCGGCAGTTTTCCAACACCACTAGCTCGCCGACAGCCACTTCAAATCCCCCATCAACCCAATCCTGAATTAATCGTACCGGCTGGACAAGGCTATTGGTTTGTTTCAACTTGGTAGAAATGACGTCAACTACTGGTTGGAGTGAGTTCTCTTGAGAATAAACACCTTCTTCTGGGCGACCCAAATGTGAGGTCACCATCACACGAGCCCCAGCCTTTAGTGCAAATTCTATCGTAGCCATTGAAGCGGTGATACGCGCATCTGAAGTGACTTTGCCGGCTGAAATCGGCACATTAAGATCAGCGCGAATCAGGACGCGCTTATTACTTAAATCTAAATCGGTCATCTTAATAACGTTCATCACTATTCCTTTTACTCTGACTTAAGGCGAATTACTTGGCTGCCATCATTGCGGCAACGTTGTCTAACATACGGCAGCTAAAGCCCCACTCATTGTCATACCATGCACACACTTTCACCAACAAACCATCCTTGGTGACTTTAGTTAAAGTAGCATCAAAATTAGACGAGAAGCTGGTGTGGTTGTAATCCACAGACACCAAAGGTGCTTCGTTATAAGATAAGATACCTTTTAACGGACCGCTATTTGCGGCTTCGTGCATGATGTGATTAATCTCTTCTTTAGTGGTCGGACGCGCTGCGGTAAATGTTAAGTCTACGAGAGAAACATTAATAGTGGGTACTCGGATAGCAAAACCATCCAACTTGCCATTTAGTTCAGGTAACACTAAGCCAACAGCGGCAGCGGCACCAGTTTTGGTTGGGATAAGTGAAGTAGTCGCAGAACGCGCACGGCGCATATCAGAATGATGTGAATCAGTCAGTACTTGGTCATTGGTATAAGAGTGGATAGTATTCATCAATCCATTCACCACGCCAATCTTCTCATGTAACGGCTGGATCATTGGCGCTAAGCCATTTGTAGTACAAGAAGCGTTGGAAATGACAGTATGGCTGGCTTTAATTACCTGATGATTAACACCATAAACCACAGTTGCATCAATATCTTTATCGCCTGGAGCTGATAGCAGTACTTTTTTAGCCCCCGCATCAATATGCGCTTGCGCTTTAGCTTTGCTATTAAAAGCGCCTGTACATTCAAGTACGATATCAATGCCTAGGTCACGCCATGGCAACTCAGCAGGATTACGTGTAGCAAAAGTTCTGATTTTGTGGCTTTGAATAATCATGTCATCGCCGTCGACGCCCACTTCAAAGGGGAAGCGACCATGCGCACTATCGTATCGCGTTAAATGCGCGTTGCTTTCAGCATCACAGCCCGCACTATTGATAGCGATAACTTCAATATCTTTACGTCCAGACTCATACAGCGCACGTAATACCATGCGGCCAATACGGCCATAACCATTAATTGCGATTCGAATTGCCATGATCATTCCTAAGTTTTTTCAATTAAATCAAAACATACATTAAAACTGACTGCGCAAAGAATTAAGGCACCCCAATCTGGGGTGCCTTAATATGCCAGCCTAGTTGGCTGTATTAAATACAACGCCCATTAAATTAAAGTACAGATTTAACAGTCGCCACTACATTTTCAACGGTAAAGCCGAAGTGTTTCAACAATACGCCACCTGGAGCAGATTCACCGAAAGTATCGATACCAACTACAGCGCCTTCTAAACCTACATATTTACGCCAGAAGTCAGTCACACCTGCTTCAACCGCTACGCGTTTTACGCCAGCTGTTAACACACTGTCTTTATAAGCTTTATCTTGACGATCAAATACATTGGTTGAAGGCATAGAAACTACGCGTACTTTAGTACCTGCTGCATTCAACTCTGCGGCCGCTTTAACCGCTAATTCAAGTTCTGAACCATTGGCGATAATGATCACGTCTGCTTTACCTGATACATCAGATAACACATAACCACCTTTACGCATTAAATCAAACTGTGCAGCATCATGTTTCATGCCTGGCACATTTTGACGGCTTAATACTAAGCTAGATGGACCATTTTTACGTTCAACAGCTGCTACCCAAGCAACAGCAGTTTCAGTTGAGTTACCTGGACGCCATACATCCATATTTGGAATTAAACGCAAACCAGAAGTGTTTTCAATTGGTTGATGCGTAGGTCCATCTTCACCTTGACCGATAGAGTCATGTGTCAATACAGCAATCGTACGTTGTTTCATCAATGCAGCCATACGTAGTGCACTTTTCGCATAGTCTGAGAACATATGGAATGTACCGCCGAATGGAACTAAGCCACCGTGCAATGCCATACCGTTCATAATTGAAAACATACCAAATTCACGTACGCCGTATGAAATATAGTTACCTGGTTTTTTCGCATCAACATGCACGAAGCTACTGCATGAAGTCAAGTTAGAACCGGTTAAGTCAGCTGAACCACCCAAGAACTCAGGTAGTAAAGGTGCTAACGCGCCGATTACATTTTGTGAAGCTTTACGTGTTGCAACTGTTTCCGCTTTATCGTTAGTTGCAGCGATCATTGCATCAGTGGCTGACTTCCAGTTAGCTGGCAATTCACCGCCCATACGACGAGAAAACTCTGCCGCGTCAGCTGGGAAAGCTGCTTTATAGGCTGCAAATTTAGCATTCCAAGCCGCTTCAGCAGCAGCACCTTTGTCAGTCGCATCCCAACCAGCATATACGTCAGCTGGAATGACAAATGGCTCATGTGGCCAACCGATGTTAGCGCGAGTTGCAGCAACTTCTTCTAAACCTAATGCAGAACCGTGGCAATCATGTGAACCTGATTTGTTTGGTGAACCCATACCAATGACCGTTTTACAGCAGATCAATGATGGTTTGTCTGTGACTTTTTTAGCCGCTTCAATTGCTTTACCAATAGCAGCAACATCATGACCATCTACAGATTGAACGTGCCATCCGTATGATTCAAAACGTTTAGCTGTATCGTCTGTGTACCAACCTTCAATGTGACCATCGATAGAGATACCGTTGTCATCCCAGAATGCGGTTAATTTACCCAAGCCCCAAGTACCAGCTAAGGCACAAGCCTCATGAGATACACCTTCCATCATACAGCCGTCACCCAAGAACACGTAAGTGTTGTGGTCAACAATATTGTAATCAATCTCTTGATTGAAACCATCGAAATGGCCTTGTTTATTGAATTGGTCAGCGAGTAATTTTTCAGCCATGGCAAAACCTACACCGTTGGCAATACCTTGGCCTAATGGGCCAGTTGTTGTTTCAACACCTGGAGCATAACCATACTCAGGGTGACCCGCACATTTTGAATGCAACTGACGGAATGTTTTAAGCTCATCCATCGGCAATGCATAACCTGTTAGATGCAATAATGAGTAGATCAACATTGAGCCATGGCCATTAGAAAGCACGAAGCGATCACGGTTTGCCCAGCTAGGGTTTTTTGGATTGTGGCTTAAATGGTGATTCCAAAGCTCTTCTGCAATTTCTGCCATGCCCATAGGCGCGCCTGGGTGACCAGAGTTTGCTTTTTGTACCGCATCCATCGATAACGCACGGATAGCGTTGGCTAAGTCTTTACGTGTTGCCATTGATTTCTCCCTAATAATTAGCTGGGGCTTTAACGATTCATCTCAGACATTTGGCATGTCTTATAGATAATCATACAAAACCTTGATTGAATTCTAAAAAAAGCCTAGTTTTTAACCGCTTTTTTACAAAGGTCAAATTATTGCTTAAATACCCTTTTTCAGCAAGTGCTTAGCCGGTAAATCTCCACCAGAGTGGATATGATTTGACGAATTTGGCTTATTTTGGGCAGCTTCCATATTGGCATCACCCAGAAGGGTAAGCTAGACCAGATGCACCAACCGATTATTCTCGGCTGACTCTAGGACCGCTGCGATGACTTTGCAGTTAGCTTTAGCATCCGCAAACCCTAATAACGGCGTTTTATCGTTTAAAACGCAATCACTAAAATGTTCAATTTCTAAATTAAAGTGGTTGCTAGGGGCGAAGCGCTCTTCAGCAAAAGTGCCATCTTCTAGCGCCCAACTAATCACAGGCGTGTCATTCTGAAATACCCATGCAGCGTGGCATTTGACCCACCCTTTAGTACCGATAATTTCATATTCTGATTTTCGTGAACGCTCAAAGCTGACATCAAAATGGCCGAATCGGGCGCGGCCTGCTGCATCCAACCCAAAATCAAGAACTCCGCTGGTGACTAAATCCGCACCTACTTCGTTAAATTTGGCGTGTGCAATAACTGACTTAGGTTCACTAAATGGTGCATTTTGAAGTTTATTACCTAAACCTAAGCACCATCTTAGGGAATGGATGGCATAAGGGCCTATATCCCACATAGCCCCGCCACCCTGCCTAAATCCACTAGCAATACGATACATACGTGCTGGCTTCATTAAAAATGAATAGCTGGCACGAACCGACAACACATCTCCCACCAAACCTGATTCGACTATTTCTTTGACTCGGGCATGCTGAGGATGGAAGCGATACATAAAACCTTCCATCACTTTGACCTTGTTTTTAATCGATGCCTGCTCAATGGTTTCAATATCAGCCACGCTCAGCGCCATCGGCTTTTCAATTAATACATGCTTACCCGCATGAATCGCCTTTAGCGCCCATTGCACATGCTCTTGATTGGCCATAGGGCAATAAACAGCTTGCACATGCGTATCTGCAAGTAACGTATCCAAATCATCATAGCAATTCACATCGCTGCAACCTAGCGCATATTTTTCCAAGGTTGCTTTAGCCGCGCCAGTGCGGCGGCTGGCAATAGCCACTAACTCGGCATTTGACGCTTCAATAATGGCTGGCAGTAAGCGCTCATTAACGCGCGCCGCGCCTAGAATGCCCCATTTTAGTTTTTTTTGTGCAGTGTTCATGAATCCCACTTAAATTGACTCTTGAGGAAACCACTTAATGCTACAGCCAATACTTGGCGCTTGATGTTGAGGCCCCTTTTGCGTTTCTGCAATTAGCTTCATGGCATGAAACAAGTCTCGTGGATTATCTACTGGTGGCTCACCACGTCCAGCCGCATCAAAACGTCCACGATATTGCAACTCTAGCTTGGCATTAAATCCAAAAAAATCTGGTGTACACACTGCGCCGTAGGCTTTAGCTACCTCTTGCGTATCATCTAACACATAGGGAAATGAAAAGTTAAACAACTTCGCCTCTTCCCGCATTCTTTCATACGAATCATCAGGATAATTCTCAGTGTCATTACTTTGAATAGCAATGGTGTTGATGCCATATTGCAATAGCTCATGGCAATCAGCCACCAGCCTCGGCTTAATGGCTTTAACGTAAGGGCAGTGATTGCTGATAAACATTACCAACAATCCATTTTTACCCATGCTATTCGCTAAGTTATAACGATTACCATCAACACCAAGCAAGTTGAAATCAGTAGCGCGTTGACCAAAATTACAAACTGGGGGGTTTAAGCTCACCATTTTCTGCTCCTCGTTACATTACACCGACTTTTAGTCAGATTAGTTTTTTTATAACACAGTCTTTATACTATCATTTTTCCTTTCATCTAGAGACGATAAATCTGTGGCCAATTTGCGCTTTTACACCAATACCCCACTGGCTTTGGACGCCGCAGTTCAACTATCCGACAGTGCAGCCGCTCACGCTACGCGAGCATTACGGCTTGAGGTGGGAGACAGTGCCACCTTATTTAATGGTGACGGTTTTGATTATGAATGCACGCTTACTGCCGTTAAGAAAAATGCAGTGTTTGCCAACATAACGAACGCGCATGCAGTACTAAATGAATCGCCGCTAAAAATCACGCTACTGCAAGCCATTTCCAGTGGAGATCGCATGGATTTCACTATACAAAAAGCTGTTGAACTCGGCGTCACTGCTATACAACCGTTCACTAGCCAGCGCAGCCTAGTTAAGCTGTCGGCTGAACGTGCAGAAAAACGCACAGAACATTGGCAGAATATTGCCATCTCTGCCTGCGAGCAATCAGGCAGAAGTGTTGTCCCCATGGTCAGCGCCCCGTTGAATATGATGCATTTATTTGCGCATCTAGCCACAAATTCACAGCCTAATGACTGCAAAATTACTTTGGCGCCCGATGCCACTCAACAGCTAAAAATCCTCAACAAACCTAGCGGGCACATTTACCTTCTCATCGGCGCCGAAGGTGGGCTTAGCGATGAAGAAATCGCTTTATCCTTGCATCA
>CAIRXI010000127.1 GCA_903882525.1 uncultured Pseudomonadota bacterium
ATTGAAGAAATTGAATTACATAACGCTAAAATCAATACTCTTGGTAATCGCGCTGAAGATACGTTTTTAATTTCGGCTAAAAAAGGACAAAAGCTGAGTGAATCACGCATCAACGCTTTAAGGGAAAGTCTTAATAACGAAATCTAGCAAATGCAAAATAATGCAAGCGCATAAAAAAAGCCTTGATGATTCATCAAGGCTTTTTTAACAGCGTAACATTCATGCCATCCCTAGATGACAGAACGCTAATAACTAACTGTGTTTGTAATGCTTTTTCAATTGAGTAACGACTTCCCAGTTTGATTTCATACCTTTAGGGAAAACCACAAAATCACCTGCTTTAATGACCACTTTTTCGCCACCTTGTGGTGTAACATGGATTTCGCCTTCAAGCACGTAAGCGCTTTCTGTCATGCCAAAATCTAATGGGAATTTTGATGGTGCACAATCCCAGATTGACCAGCTAGAAACGCCTAGTTCTTTCAATTTTTCTGGTGTTGGATTATGGTCTATGATGATTTGGCTCATTTTATTTCCTTGAAATATTCGGTAAATTGAAGCAATTACTTAATTTAGCGGATTTTTATTGAATAATTTGGCGGAGAGAGTGAGATTCGAACTCACGGTGGGCTCGCACCCACGACAGTTTTCAAGACTGTAGCATTAAACCGCTCTGCCATCTCTCCGTTATCGCTTGCTTGAACGATCAGTTTTTCAACTAACGTTAGCTACTTATGCAACGAAGCCGCGATTATAGCAAACATTTAGTCATCTTGAATATCCTGATTAGGAAAAAATACATCAGAATATCCAAAGTGACTTAAATCATTGATGCGCATCGGGTACAACACCCCATCTAGATGATCACATTCATGCTGTACCACGCGGGCATGAAAGCCCTCTACCAGCCTATCCACCTCATTACCATACTGATCAAACCCATGATAGTGTAGCTTGGTATAACGCGGAACAATGCCTCGCAGACCCGGCACAGATAGACAGCCTTCCCAGCCATCTTCCATTTCAGTACTCATTGGCGTTAACACTGGGTTAATTAAGACGGTATATGGCACGATATCGGCGTCGGGGTAACGTGGGTTTTGCTCAGATTGTAACTGACCAAAAATTACCACGCGCAAACTGACATCAATTTGTGGCGCGGCAATGCCAGCACCATTTTGCGCTAACATGGTATCTTCTAGATCTTCAATTAGCGCATGTAGCTCTGGAGTATCAAACCGTTCAACGGACGCCGCTTTTAATAATAAGCAAGGTTCGCCCATGCGAAGTACGTTTCTAACCGCCATGTTGCTGAACCAATTGCGCAATAATACTGCGCACCCGCACCATGGTTTTATCTAAGTTAAGTATGACTTCTTCGTATTGAATGCTATGCAGGCTTTCGCCGCGTCCTGCGGCGTAATTGGCCACCGGGCATATCGCTGCATAGCTTATACCTAACTCACGCGCCAATGCCGCCTCCGGCATTCCTGTCATGCCCACCATGGTGGCGCCATCACGCTCTAGACGATTGATTTCAGCTGCAGTTTCTAATCGTGGGCCTTGCATCGCTGCATAAACACCCGTACTCACAATAGTCTCGCCAGCACTGTCAGCCGCACGTAACCATTTAGCACGTAAATTGGCACAATAGGGCTCGGTAAAATCAATATGCTTCACTGGCAAACTAATGCCATCGTAAAACGTATTTTTACGACCATGCGTGTAGTCAATAATCTGATGTGGCATGGCAATCACACCGGCAGATAAGTCGGGATGGATACCTCCTACAGTAGCCACTGCTGCAATCTCGGTAACCCCTTGAGATTGCAATGCATAAATATTGGCACGGTAATTCACCTCATGCGGCGGAATGGTATGACCGTTACCATGACGCGCTAAGAAAATCACTTCACGCCCGTAAAGGTTTCCAAACACCAAAGGCTGCGAAGGCTCACCATAAGGCGTACGCACCAATAAGCGCTTAGTAATATTAATATTGTCTAGCTCCGTTAAGCCGGTACCACCGATAATTGCTAACATGTGTAATGCCTATAAAGTGTTAATCGTTGCGACCCAAAGGGTAGCAAATCAGGTTGTAATTGTCATGCGTGAATCTAGATTGGCAAGCCCATGCCCAACCAAAACTTAATCAAAGTCATCGGCATCATGAGACGCTGTTTCTGAGGTGCAACCTGTCGCCTCATAACCACGTTTCTCCAACTCAATACGGTATAAGCAACTTGGGAGATGCCCTTCTAGCAAGCCATTGATTGTAGTGGTTTCTACCTTACAATAAGCGCAACGATAATTGTGCGGATGCCCCTCTAAGTGCTCTTGCGGAAAATCGATGTAATACGGTTTTTTCATCATGAATACCTAATGCAACGCCCTCAAGGACCATTGCCAAAATTGATTAAAAGCTTTAACCGTAAATATACGCGTTTTTCTGCCTTAAATGGCTTAATCGCTGGCAATAAATCAACAATATTTGTGGCATACTCTCGCCATGACGCACGCCTCACCTAATCAATCTATACGTTCTAAGGCAAGTATTATTGACCAAAGCCAGTCGTTAGCCTGTCGCCATTATGAAAACTTTCCAGTGGCCTCGGTTTTCTTACCTCGGCACTTACGTGCACCTATCGCCTTAATTTACAGCTTTGCTCGCCAAGCCGATGATTTTGCCGATGAAGGCGACTTAAGCATAGAAGAGCGCTTAGCCTTATTAGATGAATTCCGCCAACAGCTCGATTTATTACAAGCGTACATTAAGCCAAAGCGTGAATTTTTCTTAGTGTTAGGCGAGATGATTCGTAGCAAGAAGCTACCCTTATCACCGTTTTATGATCTTCTTAATGCCTTTAGCCAAGATGTCGTCAAAACTCGCTACGCTAATTACGATGAAGTTTTAGCTTATTGCGCGCAATCAGCCAACCCAATTGGCAGGTTATTACTGCATTTATATGATCAAGCCAGTCCTGAAAATATTAAACTGTCAGATCATCTCTGTAGCGCCTTGCAGCTCATCAATTTCCTACAAGATATAGCTGATGATTTTAAAAAGAATGCGAGTAAACAACGCATCTATTTATGTCAGGATGAAATGGCTAAATTTGGTGTGACTGAGCAAATGATTGCAGATCAAGTAGTCAATGCCAATTGGCAACAACTGATTCGCTTTAACTTAAATCGCGCCAACAGCCTATTGCAGGCAGGCAAACCCTTAGGGCGTATTTTAAAGGGCCGAATAGGATTTGAAATGCGCATGATAATCGCTGGCGGAGAACGCATCATTTGTAAGCTAGATCAAGTCAATGGTGATATCTACCAACATAGGCCAACATTACAGCCCTTAGATTGGCTACGTATATTTTTTAAAGCACTGCTCAAAGGTTAAGTAACAAATGACACCACAGCAATACTGCGAACAAAAAACCGCACAAAGCGGCTCTAGTTTTTACTACAGTTTCATGTTCTTGGCTAAACCACAGCGTGAAGCCATCACTGCGCTATACGCCTTTTGCCGCGAAGTCGATGATATTGCCGATGAATGCACCGAACTACACATTGCGCAAACCAAGCTACATTGGTGGCGCTCAGAAATAGAAAATCTATATCAAGGTAAACCACAGCACCCTGTCAGCAAGGCATTATTGATCCCAATTAAAACCTACCATCTCGATGCTGAACATTTCAATGAGATCATCGATGGCATGGAAATGGATCTTAATTTTAATCGCTATGAGGATTTTAAGCAGTTGCAGTTATATTGCTATCGCGTGGCGAGTGTGGTCGGTTTACTTGCCGCTCAAATCTTTGGGTTTGGTAATCGTAAAACGCTTAAATATGCACACGACCTAGGCATGGCATTCCAGTTAACCAATATTATTCGCGATGTAGGCGAAGACTCTCGCCGCGGCCGTATTTATTTGCCGTTAGACGAGTTAGCACAATTTAACGTCTTAGAAGAGGACATACTGCATAGTCGTGAATCAGATGCTGTGCAAGCGCTGATGAACTTTCAAATTGAACGTGCTGAAAGCTATTATGATCGAGCGCTACGTGAATTGCCAGTCACGGATCGAAAAAGCCAACGTGTGGGCTTAATGATGGCAGCGATTTACCGCACACTTTTACGAGAAATTAAAGCTGATGGCGCACACAAGGTACTCAACTCACGTACCTCACTTGGCGCCCTGCGTAAGTTTTTACTGGCTGCGAAAGTCTGGGTTAAAAACTTGTAAGACTACTCTTGTCAAACACTAAACCTCATATAGCCATCATTGGTGGCGGCTGCGCCGGCCTCAGTGCGGCAGCGGCTTTAGTTGATCGCGGATTGAAGGTGACGCTATTTGAAGCCAGCCCTTATTTAGGTGGTCGTGCGCGAACGATTGAAACTAAACAACACTCGCTCGACAACGGCCAACATATTTTACTAGGCGCTTATCAGCAGACGCTAGCATTACTGCGCAAAGTAGGCGTGCCTATTGATCAGTCTTTTTTACGCTTGCCCTTACACATCAATATGCAGTCCAATCACGGCCACTCCGTATTTCAACTTAAGTCAACGCGACTTCTCCCTGCCCCGCTACATTTGCTATTCGGGTTGTTAGGCTGTCAGGGCTTAAGTTGGCAAGAACGCATCAAAGCCATTAAGTTAATGCACCACCTAAAGAAAACTAATTACGGACTCGTCCAAGATACGCCATTAGATGGTTTTTTGATGGCGCAAGAACAAACACCCAATCTCACTAAAATGCTTTGGGAGCCATTGTGTTTAGCCGCGCTCAACACCCCTATTACTGCAGCCAGTACCCGTATTTTTCTTAACGTATTGCGTGATAGTTTTAGTGGTCATCAGCGCAATAGTGACTTCTTATTACCGCGTCAGGATTTATCCAACATTATTGCGCAACCACTGGCACGCTATATCTCAAGTAAAGGGGGGGTGATTAACCTCAATCAAGCGGTGCTAAGCTTAGACACGCAACAAAACAGCTTGGGTCAAGATGGCTTTAAATTAGAAACAGCGGATGGTAGCCAATTTTTCACTGATGTCATTATCGCCACGGCACCGAGCCATGTTGCAAAACTATTGCAGGCACTGCCTTTGGCAGACGATATTCGTGAAGTAACGCAAAGCTACCAATATCAACCGATTTACACTATTTACCTGCAGTATCCTGAATCCACCCAATTACCGCAGGTAATGAGCGGTCTTTGTCATAGTACTGGGCAATGGGTATTTGATCGCGGGCAACTTTGTGGCCAACTAGGCTTATTATCGGTGGTGGTCAGCGCATCTGGAGCGCATCAACGCTTAACACAGTCGCAACTGGCCTTAATGGTTACGCATGAACTAAAGCTGGCTTATCCATACCTACCTAAACCGCTATGGCATAAAGTGATTGCTGAAAAACGGGCCACTTTCTCATGTGATGCCATGCTAGATAGACCAAGTAATCAAACCTTGCAGTCACATTTATATTTAGCGGGGGATTACACCTATGCGGACTATCCAGCAAGCATAGAGGGTGCAGTTAGAAGCGGTTTATTATGTGCCAGCTTAATCTCTAGTGAAGACAAAAAATCGCAAAATCATAATTAAATAATTTTTTGTGCCATGTCCTGAATACGCAACCTAATCAATTCTGCATCATCACTAAAAAGACCCGTCTCTTCAAGAAATAGACTACCTGTCTTAATTTTAACAATTAGTTCATTAGCATATTGATAGGCCTGAGCTAGACTTGAAAACCCAAAGTATTTCCAATCAGCAAAAAGCGCAGCATTTGAAATATCCCATCGTCCCTGTGACAATTGCATAGATAAAGTCTTTGGGGTTTCAGTCATGTTTGGTACAACATCAAAGGCTGGGCTAAGCCTCCATTTTTTTTCACTTTGATTCCAAACAACTGCATGATTACGTGGATGGTCGTCATCATTCCCAATTAGTGCGTTAAACAACATCCTTCCAAATAACTCAATCAGATCTTTATCAGGCGCTCCAATTGCGCGCATTGTTTGTGCAAGTAATGGATAACTCCATCTAGAATTATCATTTTTTTGCCCTGTATTTGCGGGATATTCTGTTTGTAATAAGGATGCCCCACTTAGCACCATGTGCCGTTGGTTTCCAAATCTATCAAAGCGTTTAACCAAAACGGCTGTTCTAGTATCATCCTTATGCACATAAGTTTTAGCCATGTTTAATTGAGCCCGCAATCCCATCTGCATACACGCATGCTCTAAAAGTGCAACATTACTTGTATCAGAACTAATTGTAGGTTTAACTAACCAGAAAACTTCTCCATCCTGCACCGTTGTTTTAGGTCTAGCGCCCCCAGAACTTAAAGTTTTCATCAATCGCTTTCTAATCTCAACATGCTTAGCTGGCAATTGATTGGACATCAACTGCAGTTCCTCAATTACGTCTGGTAATTTAGGCATTCGTGGACTAGCAATATTTGATGAACTAGGTTTTTTACTTAACCCAATAACTAAGGCACCCCATCTATCCGTATTACCTGAACATTGAAGATAATCAAATTCATGTGCGAAGTTACTTAGGTTGTGTTCTTTTTGCAATAAAAACTTACCCCATGAGTCAGGAGCAATATCTCGCAAAACGTCTGTAAGGCCGTTATATCTTGTTGCCTGATAAGGAACTTTGTCTAAGCTCCCCAAGTTCACTGGGTCAATTACCCAAGTATAGCCAGCGTCCAAATAGGATGGTGCATACCTAAATGAGCCTGAAGCTAGTCCTTGATTACCATCAAGCCGATCTAAGGTAAATCTGCCAACGGTCACCCATTCACCATTATCGGGCCTCTGTAAATGTACGTAAACGCTAGAAGTAGTCATCGTCACTTTTAGTGAGGGGGGTGCGAACTCGCACCACTGAACTTTGCATTAGTGACGGCTGCGGGTATGGGCATAGTTGCTCCATGATGCCCAGTGTAGTCATTGCAGTAAGTACTGTGCCTGCCTGAACAGAATGTTCACCCCGCTCAATTCTTTGCAATGTATTTAAGCTCACATTAATTCTATGAGCAAAATCTCTCATAGGTATTTTTCTTGCTTGGCGTTGAGCTCGAATTGATCTACCCCAACGCTCAATTAAGTCAGCAACAGGCATTGGAATTGGAACATTATCAGGAATTCTCTTGGGCATAAATGTACCTATAAACTAATTATTAATTAGTATAATTAATGTTTAATGGGTACGCAACAGTTATTATATATGAACTAAAGGTCTCGCACTTTGGCTAAAGCTTGCTCTAAGCGCTCAACACCAATCACTTCTATGCCGGCAATTCGCTGCTTAGGTACATTCGCTTTAGGCACGATGGCTTTGGTGAAACCTAGTTTAGCCGCCTCTTTTAGGCGCTCTTGGCCACGCTGCACGGGACGTACTTCACCAGCCAAACCAACCTCACCAAATACTATAAGTTTATTGTCTAATGGATTGTTTTTTAATGAAGAAACGATAGAGAGTAATACCGCCAAATCCACCGCCGGCTCGCTAATTCTGACCCCACCTACTGCGTTAATAAACACATCTTGATCAAAGCATGCAACACCCGCATGGCGATGCAATACCGCTAATAACATGGCCAAACGGTTTTGCTCCAAGCCTACACATAGTCGTTTAGGATTAGGTGCATGCGCTTCATCCACCAGTGCCTGAATTTCAATCAATAGCGGACGCGTGCCTTCCATGGTCACAGTAATGCAAGAACCTGCCACCTGCTCACTATGATGCGATAGAAATAAAGCTGAGGGATTGGTCACTTCACGCAAGCCTTTTTCGGTCATAGCAAATACACCGAGTTCATTCACCGCACCAAAGCGATTTTTAAAGGCGCGGATCAACCTAAAGCTTGAATTTTGATCCCCTTCAAAGTAAAGCACGGTATCAACAATGTGCTCAAGCACACGGGGGCCAGCGATAGCGCCGTCTTTAGTGACATGGCCGACTAAGATGACCGAAATACCCGCTTGCTTGGCCAATCGCGTCAACTGTGCCGAGCATTCGCGCACCTGCGCCACAGAGCCTGGCGCAGACTGCAGGGCTTCCGAATACACCGTTTGTATGGAATCAATCACTGCAATGTCAGGCTTATGCACTTGCAAGATGCTAATAATTTTTTCTAGATTAATTTCAGCCAATAGTGAAATCTGACTGGCATCTAAGCCTAACCGCTTAGCACGCATCGCAATTTGCTGTGGCGATTCTTCACCGCTCACGTAAATCGCTTTGCGCGCATTGCCTATATGGCAAAGGGTTTGTAATAATAAAGTGGATTTACCAATACCAGGATCACCGCCGATGAGCACTACTCCGCCAGGCACCAACCCGCCACCTAACACTCGGTCAAACTCACTCACACCCGTCGGTTGGCGTGGCACTTCTGCCGCTTCAATTTCCGATAATTTTTGCAAGCCAGCCGTTTCCGCCAATGGTGCATATCGACTCGCAATGGCACTGGTACTAGCGGTTTCGGCAATGCCTTCTACCAGAGTATTCCAAGCCAAACAGCTGGGGCATTGGCCTTGCCATTTAGGCTCGGCACCACCGCATTCAGTACAAGTGTAAATGGTTTTAGCTTTTGCCATTAGGCGACTGCCTGCATAGGGACACGTGGAGCCAGTGCGCATAGTAATTCATAGCCTACGGTGCCTGAAGCTTCAGCAACTTTATCTACAGACACTTGCTGACCCCACAACTCAACAGGACTGCCAATCTGCGCTTGTGGCATATCAGTCAGATCAACATAGAGCATATCCATCGAAACACGGCCAATGGTTTGCGTGATTACACCGTTTACAGCAATTGGTGTGCCGTTAGGGGCATGTCGCGGATAGCCGTCGGCATAACCACAAGCGACAATACCGACACGCGTGGTTTTACTAGCGGTGAATCGATGACCATAACCGACGCTCTCACCAGCTGATAGAGTTTGGATGCTAATAATCTCGCTACCCAAAGTCATCACCGACTTTAAATTAAAAGTAGCGGCATCTGAACCAGTCACAGGCGATGCACCATACAGCATAATGCCTGGGCGCACCCAATCAGCATGTGTTTGTGGATAACGCAATATCGAAGCTGAGTTAGCGAGTGATAGTGGTTGCTGTAAGCCCTGCGTAGTTTTTTGAAATAACGTCAAAGCTTGAGTGACACCCAATGTTTCGTCTGCGGTAGCAAAATGCGTCATTAAAGTCGTACCACTCACATTGCGACATGCCTGCAGGCGCGAAAATACTGGCAGATACTGCGCTGGCGTAAATCCCAAGCGATTCATACCGCTATTCATTTTAAGATGTACGTGGATTGGCTGCTTCAGTTGCGCTTTTTCTAGCATCAGCAACTGCGGCTCACTATGAACCACTAGATCAATGCCAAAGCTCGCTGCAATAGGCAACTCTTGGCGAGAGAATAGGCCCTCTAATAGTAATATATTTTGCGTAAATCCAGCTTCGCGTAAATCAATCGCCTCATCGAGCCCAAGCACTGCAAAGCCATCCGCATCGTTAAGCCCATGCGCAGCATTGGTTAAACCATGGCCATAGGCGTTGGCTTTAACGACAGCCATGATTTTAGACTGTGGTGCATGCTGTTTGACCACGTTGAGATTGTGCTGAAACGCACTGTGGGAAATGGTGGCCTGTATTGGTCGCATTGGAAGATTTCTAAATAACAGTCTAGCGATTAATAACTATCAGCCATATGGCCACTACCTGCATAATTTTCGAAGCGGGTATGTTGACCCATAAAGGTCAAGCGTACACGCCCAATTGGGCCATTACGTTGTTTGGCGATAATAATCTCAGCGGTGCCTTTATCAATACTGTCTGGGTTATACACCTCATCACGGTAGATAAATAAAATCACATCGGCATCTTGCTCAATCGCACCCGACTCTCGTAAGTCACTCATCACTGGACGCTTGTCTGGGCGCTGTTCCACGCTTCGATTGAGCTGTGATAATGCCACTACTGGCACATCGAGCTCTTTAGCCAAGGCTTTAAGCGAACGTGATATTTCAGAAATCTCAGTAGCGCGATTCTCACCTTGACGCCCGGCGGGTGCCGACATCAATTGCAAGTAATCGACCACAATCAGGCCTAACTTGCCACATTGGCGGTGTAAGCGCCTGGCTCTGGCACGCACATCAAAACTGCTTAACCCTGCCCCTTCATCAATAAAGATTGGGGCTTCATTGAGCTTGCCTAGTGCAGTCGTGAGCTTCTCCCAATCCTCATCTTCCAGCTTACCTGTACGCATACGATGTTGATCTAGACGTCCAACCGAGCCTATCATCCTCATGGCTAATTGCGTTGACGCCATTTCCATCGAGAATACAGCGACAGGCAGACCGCTATCCAATGCCACGTTTTCAGCCATGTTGAGTGAAAATGCTGTTTTACCCATCGATGGACGACCTGCCACAATAATAAGATCACCGCCCTGCATGCCCGAAGTCATTGAATCCAAATCGGCAAAACCAGTAGGAATGCCAGTCACATCGGATGGATTGTCACGTGAAAACAACTGATCAATACGGTCAGCCACTTGCGGCAATAAGACTTTGATATCCACAAAACCTTGCGTACTTCTTTTACCGCCTTCGGCAATTTGGAAAATTTTAGCTTCCGCTTCATCTAGCAATTGCTGGGCATCGCGACCGTTGGGTGCATATGCACTTTCGGCAATACCTGAACCCACCACGACCAATTGGCGCATGACTGCGCGCTCATGCACAATTTCCGCATAGCGACGAATGTTTGCTGCTGTAGGCGTGCTTTGCGCTAAAGCGCCTAAATAAGCAATGCCACCGATACCAGAAAGCTCTGCAGTATTCTCTAGTGACTCTGCCACAGTCACAATGTCAGCCGGCTTATTATGCTCAATCAGCTTGGCAATGTGCTGAAAAATCAGCTTATGATCGTGACGATAAAAGTCTTTTGCGGTCAGTATATCGGCGACTTTATCGAGCGCTTCATTTTCAAGTAGCAAGCCCCCAATGACTGATTGCTCAGCCTCTACAGAGTGAGGGGGGATTTTTAGTGCATCTAATTGTTGGTCGGTCATTCCACGATTATACTGAATAACCGCACTATCCAAAGGCATCGCACCAAATAAAAAAGGCTACCGAAGCAGCCTTTTTTAATATTAAAACAACGAATATCGCCACATGGCGACGATATTGTTAGTTCTTAAGCTTCACCAACCACTGTCACTGTAATATCAACAACAACATCGTGATGTAAAGCTACAGTTACTGTATGGTCACCGATAGTTTTCAGTGGACCTGTAGGCAAACGTACTAAGGCTTTAGTCACTTCAAAACCTTGTGCATTTAATGCATCAGCAATATCACCGTTAGTCACTGAACCGAATAAACGGCCATCAACACCAGCTTTTTGCGACACAGTTACTACAAATGAAGCCAACTTTTCACCGCGTGCTTGCGCAGCAGCTAAGATTGCAACTTGTTGTTTTTCTAACTCTACACGGCGTGTTGCAATTTCAGCCTTATTCGCTTCAGTAGCGCGTTTAGCTTTGCCTTGTGGAATTAAAAAGTTACGGCCGTAACCATCTTTAACTTTAACAATGTCACCTAAACTACCTAGGTTACCCACTTTTTCTAATAAAATAATTTGCATGGTAGCCTCCGATTATTGGTGTTTGTCAGTGAATGGAAGCAAAGCTAAGAAACGTGCGCGTTTAACCGCAGACGTTAATTGACGTTGATAACGTGCTTTAGTGCCCGTCATACGTGCAGGAATGATCTTTGCATTTTCTGAAATAAAATCTTTAAGCAAATCTACATCTTTGTAGTCTACTTCTTTAATGCCTTCTGCTGAAAAACGGCAGTAACGGCGGCGTTTGTACATTTCTCTTGCCATCTTGAACTCCTAAATATTCTCTATATGGTTAATGTGCATGACCAATTGTGTGCTTTTAAGGCTGCGCTTAGCTAAAAAGCCAGTCGCTAAAATGTGAGTGCCTAGTTTCAAGCCTTTTAATGCTAGGTCACCTAAGGTAACCGCATTTATTTCACATTCCACCTTACGCTTCATGCCCGCCTCTACTTGCTCGGAAACATGTCGCAATACAACACTTAACAACGGTATGCCCGCTGGCGTGTAACGAAGTGGCTCAATTTGCACAACTTCCGCTTTCAGCACCAGTGTATTCACTTTATTACTTAAGCTGCTGCAACCTCAGGCGCCGCTGACGGTGCCACTGGAGCGCCATCTCTACCCAATACTGATCTAGATTTCTCTTCTTTCATCATTGGAGATGGTTCTGTTACTGCAGTTTTTGTAGCCATCATTAAATGACGCAATACAGCATCATTAAATTTAAAGCCATGCTCAAGTTCAGCCAATACTTCTAGGCCACACTCAATATTCATTAACACATAGTGTGCTTTATGGATTTTTTTGATTGGGTAAGCAAGTTGACGACGACCCCAGTCTTCTAAGCGATGCACTGCACCACCGCTGGCTGTAATCACTGCGCGATAACGCTCAATCATTGCAGGTACTTGTTCACTTTGGTCCGGATGGACGATAAACACTAGTTCATAATGTCTCATTAGTACTCCTTTTGGATTAAAGCCACCTACAAAATGTACAACTAAAATCAGTTGAACATCACAATACGTTGTAGTGTGACAAGGTTAAATTTTAATTCACTTGATAACGCTATCAAGCAAGCGCGCGATTATAGACATATGTGGTAGTTTAATCAATCGTTTTTAATAGCAGCGCTCATTGATGGCTGAGACCAAACTAAACTAAATCTGGCATTTCCGCACCAAAGAACTTAATTCTAAGGGCTTTAAGTTGATCTCTATATTCACCGGCTTTTTCAAACTCTAGGTTTTTAGCACTATCGTGCATGGCTTTTTCTAAGCGCTTCATCTCTTTGGCAATTTGCTTTTCGCTTAAAGATTCATAACTAGCCTGCTCTTGAAGCACCTTGCGTTCACGGAGCGCTTCATCTTTGTCGTAAACACCATCAATAATATCTTTAATGCGCTTAGTCACACCCTTGGGCACAATGCCGTTAGCCTCATTGAAGGCCATTTGTACGTTGCGCCTGCGCTCAGTCTCATCCATGGCCGCTTTCATACTGCGCGTGATTTTATTGGCGTAAAAAATTACTTTACCGTTAATGTTACGTGCGGCACGACCTGAGGTTTGAATCAAGGAACGCTCCGAACGCAAGAAGCCTTCTTTATCAGCATCTAGGACTGCCACTAAGGAAACTTCCGGAATATCCAAGCCTTCACGCAGTAAGTTAATACCAACGAGCACGTCAAACTCACCTAAACGTAAGTCACGAATAATCTCTACCCGCTCGACGGTGTCAATATCGCTATGTAGGTAGCGCACTTTAACGCCATGCTCACTTAGGTAGTCTGTCAGATCCTCAGACATACGCTTGGTCAGCGTGGTCGCCAGTACACGTTCGCCCACAGCAACCCGCAACTTAATCTCTCCTAATAAGTCATCTACCTGTGTATCCGCAGGCTTTACTTCAATAGGTGGGTCTATTAATCCAGTCGGTCGTGCAATCATTTCTACGACCTGCTGCTGATGATTAGCTTCGTACTCAGATGGCGTCGCTGAAACAAACACACATTGGCGCATAATATGCTCAAACTCTTCAAACTTGAGCGGACGATTATCTAAAGCTGATGGCAAACGCCATCCATAATCCACCAAATTCTCTTTACGGGAACGATCACCTTTATACATCGCCCCTACTTGCGGAACGGTTACGTGGCTTTCATCAATAATCATCAACGCATTGTCAGGTAGATAATCAATCAAAGTGGGCGGCGGATCGCCTGGGTTGCGTCCAGACAAATGCCTTGAATAGTTTTCAATACCCTTACAAAAGCCAATCTCATTAAGCATTTCCAAATCAAATCTCGTGCGCTGTTCTATGCGTGCAGCTTCAACTAACTTACCCGTTTTAATGTAAAAATCAACACGGTCTTTAAGCTCGTGTTTAATCTTCTCCATCGCACGAATAGTCGTTTCACGTGGCGTTACATAATGACTAGATGGGTACACTGTATAACGTGGGATTTTATTAAATACTTGGCCGGTAAGGGGGTCAAATAAGGTGATTGATTCAACTTCATCGTCAAACATAGAGATGCGAACGGCAGTCTCATTATTTTCAGCAGGGAATACATCAATGACATCGCCACGCACTCTGAACGTGCCTCGTGAAAAATCAAATTCATTTCGATCATATTGCATGCCCACTAATCGAGCAATCATGTCGCGATGAGCGATTTTTTCACCCTGCTGTACGTGTAAAACCATGCCGTGATAATCCACCGGATCACCGATACCGTATATAGCCGACACTGTTGCTACAATAATACTGTCTTCACGCTCTAATAAAGCCTTGGTCGCAGACAACCGCATCTGTTCAATATGCTCGTTAATACTAGAGTCTTTTTCGATAAACAAATCGCGAGAAGGGACATAAGCTTCGGGCTGATAGTAATCGTAATAACTCACAAAATACTCAACGGAATTGTTGGGAAAAAACTCACGGAATTCACTATATAATTGAGCGGCAAGCGTTTTATTGGGCGCCATCACAATCGCTGGACGTCCAGTACGCGCAATCACATTGGCCATGGTAAAGGTTTTGCCAGATCCAGTCACACCGAGTAATGTTTGAAACTTTAGACCGTCATTGATGCCTTGTGTAAGTTTATCAATCGCTTGCGGTTGGTCACCGGCTGGTGCGAAGGGCTGATGAAGCTGATACTTACTATTTGGAAAAGTGACAAACACATTGTTCTTCATGGAAAATTTAACCACTAATTTTAACAGACAAGTAGACAAGCACGCTCAAGAAATAGTGCCGAGAACTTTGCGCAAATATTTGAGTCATGAGTAAAACGCGTTGTGAATCAAACTTCGATTAAACAGCGTTACTCATAACAATAACTAGCCATAAGCGACACCATAAGGATTTTTATGCGCAATTTTACTTTGTTTGCAGCACTACTAAGCGTGATTCAACTCGTTGTAATGCAACCAGCCCTAGCCACCGACCAATCAAAACTGATGCAATCTATGCAATCCGTAGTCATGGTGCGTGCCTATAACACAAATGGCAGCCTAGGCTATGGTTCTGGCGTGGTGGTTGCTGAAAATAAAGTGATGACTAATTGCCATATATTTCGCAAGACCAAACAGCCTTGGATATCGCGCGGTGAGGATTCATATGCAATCGTTTCTGTGCAAGCCGACCGTTGGCATGATTTATGTTTAGTGACGACCTTTAGCTTGCCTTTTAAACCTGCACCATTAGGCAAAGGGTACGACTTAAAACGTGGGCAAGAAGTTTTAGCCATTGGACATTCTAACGGCGTCCCTGCCCCTTTAACGTCGTCAGGCAATATCAAATCCACCTACGAGTTTGAAAGCGGTAGGATTATCCGCAGTAGCGCTAAGTTTTTAATGGGCGCAAGCGGCAGTGGCATTTTCGATCTAGACGGCAACCTGCTTGGCATCAACACGTTTAAAACACCAGGACGCCCTGCTTACTTTTACTCCTTACCGATTGAATGGTTAGCTAATCTAGAAAAACTGCCAGTTGAAACCGAATTTCCGATAGACGGCAAGGCATTCTGGGAAGCCGATGATGATAAAAAACCATTCTTTATGCAGATGGCTTTACCTGAAATCAATCAAGACTGGCCTAAACTTGCTGAGGTTGCACAAAAGTGGGTAGAAGCAAGCCCGAACACATCTGACGCTTGGTTTGAGCTAGGCACTGCAGATGAAAACTTAAATAAATTGCCCGAGGCTAAAGAGGCTTATCAACATGCGCTCAAGCTTGATGCAGGTAACACAGACGCCCTATTCCGATTAGGCGCAATCGCTATTACTAACGATGACAAGGTTGGCATGAATGAGGTTAAATTAGCCATTGCTGTGATTGATAAAGAATTAGCAGAAGAGTACGGACACATGATGGAATGCGGCATTAAATGCTAACTTAAGTGGTGATAGCGTATAAGAGGCCTCAAATTGAGGCCTCTATCTTTTATGGAAAATAACTTTGAAATTCAGCTAGGTAGTACCTAATCACCATTTTTATGCGTAAAATAGCGCCCATTCAGTCATTTGCATAAAAATTGTTTTAAGGAAGCATATTTTGGCATCAGCACAAACAGAGTCTCAGGCGCAAGTTGCTCATCAAAAGTCAGTACTTTCAATCCGCGTTCAAGCTATTAAAGAATCTCCCACACTTGCTATTACCGCTAAAGCTGGAAAATACAGGGCTGAAGGACGCGATATTATCGGCCTTGCTGCAGGTGAGCCAGATTTCGATACGCCGCAACATATTAAAGACGCCGCAAAAAAAGCGATTGATGCAGGTTTTACCAAGTACACGCCGGTAGCTGGCATCCCTGGTCTTAAAAAAGCAATCGTCAATAAGTTTAAAAATGAAAACGGATTTGACTATAAGCTAAATGAAGTCATCGTTGGCGTGGGTGGTAAGCAAACCATATTCAACCTTTGTTTGGCAGTCCTCAATAAAGGCGATGAAGTCATTATTCCTGCCCCGTACTGGGTCTCTTATGCTGATATAGCCCTAGTCGCAGAAGCGACCCCCGTCATTATTGAATGTGGTATTGAGCAAGGGTTTAAGCTGATGCCGCAGCAGCTAGAAGCTGCTATTACGGCTAAGACTAAAATCTTCATGATCAATTCACCATCGAATCCGACGGGTGCGGTATACAGCTTAAGCGAACTACAAGCACTAGGTGATGTTCTACTTAAACATCCTCACGTACTAGTTGCAACCGACGATATGTATGAGCACGTAAATTTAACTGGTGATAAGTTCTACAATATTCTAAATGCAACCCCAGCATTAAAAGACCGTTGCATCGTATTAAATGGGGTTTCTAAAGCTTATTCCATGACTGGTTGGCGCATAGGCTATGCAGCTGGGCCAGCTTATATTATTAAAGCCATGGAAATCCTACAGTCACAATCGACCAGTAATGCTACTTCCATATCACAAGTGGCCGCACAAGCTGCGCTAGAAGGTCCACAAGACTGCATTACACCTATGGTGACAGCATTTAAAGAGCGTCACACCTATGTAGTGAACCGATTTAATAGCATGCCTGGATTAAGTTGTTTAATGGCTGGTGGCGCGTTTTATGCTTTTCCTGATGCCCGTTGCGCTATTGAGGGCTTATACCAAGCCGGTAAGATTAAAGCGAATACCGATATGGCCTTGGCGGAATATTTACTAGAAAAATTCGATGTCGCCGTAGTCCCTGGCTCTGCATTTGGCGCTGAAGGCTATTTCCGCATTTCATTTGCCACTTCCATGGACAATTTACGCAACGCCTTAGATCGCATAGAACGAGCGCTCAAATAACATAAATACAAGCTGTTAGGTCTAATTGGCTTAAAAAATCATGGCATTATAAATGCTAGATAGCATACCGTTTTAGCTCGAAAATTAAGTGCGTAAATAATAGCAATTCAAGTGCACGAAAGGTTTGACACTAACCTTGAGAGTCAGTATAGTGCTGGCTTCTCGTTGTTCTGAGAACAATTCCTCGATAGCTCAGTTGGTAGAGCAACGGACTGTTAATCCGTGTGTCCCTGGTTCGAGCCCAGGTCGAGGAGCCAAACAAATCAATGGCTTACGATTCTTTCGTAAGCCATTTTGCATTAAAAAGGGCTAAATGCTGCAATTTCGCAACACTCACCCTACTACTAACTAAAAAGATGCTTTGAAATCTAACACCTGCGTCGTTGGACTTGGCAACCTTGCAAAGCTAACCATTGATTTAGGCGTAGTATGTTATAATCATCAAGCAAAATTATTTTTACAGTTATTTCAATGCAGGTAACTTGGTACGAAGCGTTAACATTAAATATAAGCTGTTCGCTACCTGATTAATTTTATTAAGCACGGCCACTAAAAGTGAGCCCACGGCAGAAAGCTAATTCATGCATTTCTGTCCAAGCGTAGATTGAGCAGCCAAACATTAGAAGCCCTACAACCATCATGTGGGGCTTTTTAGTTAATCTTAGAACCCCTACTATTGGACGCTGTACAGGGAAATTTGAACAACAGCAATCAACTCTTAGCTATGAAATACAAGTTTAATCGGAGTCAATATGTACGCAGCAAAAATCCTACAATACATGAAAATACATGGCCAAAAGCTAGACCGAGAGATCGCTAAAGATACGGGGATATCGCTTGTTCAAGTGCGCACCACTATTGCAGAGCTACAAAATCTAAAAGAGATTTCTAGCTGTAGCGTGATTAACTTTGAAAATGGTGTCGCTATTGAAGGTATCTTATGTCGATTCTCTGGTTATATTCCACCAGCAGCGCCAGGTAGAAAGGCCGCAGTACAAGCAATAGTTGCATAATCCACAATGAGCACCGCTTTAAATCACGCCGTCCCAACCGGCCTGATTAAAGCCCTTTCGCTTAAGCAGCCCATCGCATGGCTCATTGCGAACAAATACCTATTAGTAGACGACCGTCCATGGGGAACCCAATACCGCGGAACCATTTTGATTCACGCCAGCAAAGGGTTGTATCAAGAGTATTACGACTACCTAAAATCAAACACTAACATCCCTCTGCCAGATCAGGACAAGCTAGAATATGGCGGGGTCATTGGCATGGCCAACCTAACACTTTGCTGCCGCCCAAGTGACTTACCTACAAATATTCGTGGTGAACAACGCACACACTTTAACGGGGTTAATCATGCGCATTTCGGCTTTTTATTTGAACAAGCTATCCCTATGACATTTATGCCATGTCGTGGAAAGCTTGGCATATTTGAAATTAACTTGGAAGAACTCAATTCAGCGCCCACAAAAGCGCAGGCCGACTTATTCTAGACTCCAAGTTAAGCGTCAATATCTAACTTAATAACAGTAAATCTAGATGATGAAGCGTAGCCCTAAAGAGAAACTCCTCAGCAAAAAATCATTTTAACTAAACTAAAAAAATTATTTATCAGTTAGCGCGTAAAACCTCGTCCTTTAGTGCGAGGATGTAAGCGCGAACGGTGAAGCCGTTCAATGCGGTGTTTGTTGCTGCTCAATATATTGCCGAATAATCGCAATCGGTGCGCCGCCACAACTCCCCGCGAAATAGCTAGGCGACCAAAGTGCGCCGCCCCACAACTTCTTGGTAATGCTCGGATAATTCTTTTTTCGTATCATGCGACTGGATACTCCCTTTAAGCTATTCACCAACATTGAAATAGCCACTTTAGGCGGATAATTCACTAAAAGATGCACATGGTCATCCTCACCATCAAACTCCACCAGCTCCGCTTCAAAGTCTTTGCACACCGCCGCAAATATCGGACGCAATTCGTCTAATATGGTTTTAGTAAACACTTCTCGCCTATACTTAGTCACAAAGACCAAATGTACGTGCATTAAAAATACACAGTGTCTACCGTGTCTAATATCATTGTTATTTCTCATAGACCAAGTATAATAGAAGCATGAAGCGCTTGCAAGCCTACAAGTTTGAATTGATGCCTGACGGTGAACAAACCCGTGCCATGCGTCAATACGCGGGCTGTTGCCGCGTGGTCTATAACAAGGCTTTGGCATGGCAAAATGCACAATACCAAGCAGATAATACCTTCAAGTTTAGCTACACTAAAATTGCCAATCTACTGCCTCTTTGGAAAGGTGAGCTTGCATGGCTTAAAGACGCACCAAGCCAAACGTTGCAACAATCACTCAAAAACCTAGAATCCAGTTTTAGGAATTTCTTTGCCAAGCGCGCTGACTTTCCCAAGTTCAAAAAGAAAGGCATGAGTGATAGCTTTAGATTCCCGCAAGGTTTCAAGCTCGAACAACACAACAATCGGATATTTCTGCCTAAGCTCGGCTGGTTGCGTTACCGCAATAGCCGTGAGATGTTAGGGTTTGCTAAAAACATCACCGTCTCACAAAAATGTGGTAAATGGTACGCCAGCATACAAACCGAGCGTGAAGTTGAGCAAACAGAACACGCCGCAACCAGCATCATTGGTGTGGACGTAGGCATAGCAAGATTCGCCACACTCAGCAATGGACAAGTGTTTGAGGCCGTTAATAGCTTCAAACAAAAACAAACAAGGTTGGCGCGGTATCAACGTGCGTTAAGCCGCAAAGTTAAATTCAGTAGCAATTGGAAAAAGCAGAAAGGCAAAATCACCCAGCTCCACAGCACCATTGCAAATATCAGAAAAGACTACCTGCACAAAACGACATCTACCATCAGCCAAAACCACGCCATGATAGTGATAGAAGATTTGCAGATTAGTAATATGAGCAAAAGTGCTAAAGGCACGGTAGAAGCCAAGGGACGGAACGTCAAAGCCAAATCAGGCTTGAATCGTTCTATCCTAGACCAAGGCTGGTTTGAGTTCAGGCGGCAGC
Organism: uncultured Pseudomonadota bacterium; assembly: GCA_903882525.1. Taxonomy (GTDB): domain Bacteria; phylum Pseudomonadota; class Gammaproteobacteria; order Burkholderiales; family Methylophilaceae; genus Methylotenera. Next base: position 20,500 of record CAIRXI010000127.1, read on the forward strand.
TTGAATACAAGCAAGTATGGGCAGGCGGTCAGGTGTTAGCGGTTAATCCGCGCAATACCAGTCGTACTTGCCCGTGTTGCCGTCACATCGCCAAAGAAAACCGACTGACACAATCGAAATTTGAATGTGTGGAATGCGGCTATGCAGAAAATGCCGATTTGGTCGGTGCAATCAATATATTAGCGGCAGGACATGCCGTGTTAGCGTGTGGAGTGATGGTGCAACAAGGCCACACAGTGAAGCACAAACCCGCCGAAGGTATCCGCAAGTCATCGCGTGAACCCGTAGGAATCCCCGCTCTTTAGGGCGGGGAGGATGTCAATTAACAATAATTAAATAAATAGTTAATTTTTATTGATAAAAATTTGATGCCTTTATATACTATTATGATGAATGACGAAAAAAATAAAGTTGATTCTAACTCAGTCACCTATTTAAAGTTTCTGCACCTATCAGAAGCCTTACGAACGTTAGAGAAGTTTCCTGCGCTAGATGCTATTGAGGAGCGCTTACTCAACCAATGTGCACTTTTCTGGTTAGATGGAAAAGCAGTGACAGTGGTCGAGGCAATGAAATCTTCTGAAGAGATTTCTCCTAGTACAGCGCACCGCCGACTTAAAAATTTGCGCAAAAAAGGGTATATCACTTTATTGCTGGATGATTTGGATAACCGCGTTAAATATATCACCTACACGCAGCAAACTCGCGAATACTTCTCACAATTAGGCGCATGCCTCACTAAATCCACGTCAGCCTAACCAAAAAATTACACGCAGGCCATAATGCTTTTGGCCTATTTAATTAATTACCCTAGCACGCCACCTGAATGAAGGTTCGTCTAATCAGATCAAAAACCTAGAACGCATATAACCTTCAACATGACTGGGCTAGATCTTGCATTAGTTCCACCACTTACCCAAGCTCGCGATACAATCAAGCATTGAAATTAAAACCTTGGAATTAACCTAGTATGCTGAATTTTTTTATCTCAACCATCGCCTTTTCTCTGGCCATGTATGGTCTTAATCAATACTTTGATGCACGAGAACTTGCCAGTACACGTTCACGCACCATGATTGTCATGGTGGCGGCTACGTTGGTTTCAATTGGGGCCGGAATGGCGATTGATCAATTAGACGGAGAGGCCGAACTGCATAAAAACGACCCATCACTGACTGATGTTGTCAAAAGTGGGGATCCACTCAAAATTGCTAAAGCATTAGTTGGGTTTAATTAAGCTTAAACCCAACCTTGCACCCATAAGGCTTCGTCAGTCAGCGTCTGCCAATGCAAAGTTTGTTTGCGCTTTGTGTAAACGGCTTCTAGTTCTACCAAACTTATGGCAGTAGCTGGTAACTCCGGCGCTATTAAGCTAATGACCATAAAGTGCTTTTCTTTATGGCTTGGCGTGACAGCCGTCCATTTGCTGTTTAAAAGTTTTTTCGGGTTGATGTTGGTCATACTGAAATCTCCCCTACTTCTGTTTAGTCTGTTTTACCCAAAAAGTCGCCTTTTCCGAGCACTACTCCGTTGTGGCGCAAAATTGCATAGGTCGTCGTGACATGAAAGTAAATATTAGGAAGCACGTAGTCGAAGAGATAAGGTAAACCTTTAAAGCTAAGGCTTCGATCACGCATAGGCACAGTAATGTCGCGATCTTCGGACCCATTAATTTGCGCTGGTTTGAAAGTTTCTAGTAGCGCAATGATTTTATTGATGCGTGCAATTAATTCAGCAAAGCTGGCTTCATTATCTTCATATTTAGGCACTTCTGCCCCAGCGAGTCTTGAAGCCCCACCTTTGGCCATATCGGTTGCAATTTGGACTTGGCGCACGAGTGGAAACATATCAGGAAAAAGCCGTGCGTTCAAAAGCACTACTGGGTCTATCTTATTAGCCTCAGCATGCGCTACTGCTTTTTCAAGCAAGGTGCGAAAATTCGTTAAGCTGCGAGTAATGACAGGGACTGAGGCTTGGTACATAGAGATGGTCATGCAGAGACTCCTAAAATATTCAATGGTGGCTTAAATGACTCGTTATTCGACGTCAAGTTCACGCAGTTCGTAAGCATCGCGAAATCTAGCATTAATAGCATCCATATCCTCGTCTGCGGACTGCCCTTGATCTACGGCTGCCTGTTTAGGTTTAGTTGTGCCAGTAGCGACTGGCAGCGCGTCAGAAAACCATTTAGCGAATGGCGCCGCTTCAATGCCTATCGGCACATACCATAGTTTTAATTCCGCATTCCAGCGCGCGCCTAACGACTTGGCTTGATCTTTTTCACTAAAAGGCACTTTAAGATTGATATTACTGCTGGCATCCATGATTTTCCTAAGACTAGCGATTAATTTAATAGAGGTATTTTACCCTAGCAACAGCCTAACAAGAACCAGCCAAGCGTTTGCGTGACGATAATTTTCGTATGCTCCAAAAGTCCTTAAGCGTAATTTTATCAACACACGCAACCCAAGCTCACTATAATATTAATTAATGCCTAGCCTTACCCACCCATAAAGATTAATTCATGCAAAATCCAAGCACACCAGTCGTCAAGCAGCGTAACAACCCCTTGCACGGACTAACCCTAGAAGCGATAGTCACCGCGTTGGAAGCCCATTTTGGCTGGGCTGGATTGGCAGAACGGATTCCAGTGCGCTGTTTTAGCAACGACCCGAGCATGGCCTCTAGTTTGAAATTTTTACGCAAAACGCCCTGGGCGCGAGAAAAGGTAGAGAGCTTGTATGGTTTTATGTTGCGTGACATTAATCGTACTGAAAATGGCACACCGAACAATGAGGTAGAGGAATAGCGTCAGCACTACCGCCCGAAATTCTACTTGCGTAAGGGATCAAGTAAGGCAGATAGGCCGTTATGATCGATTTCCTGCATTAACTGGAGTAGTCGACCCAAATCAGTTGCTGGAAACCCCTCGCGTGCAAACCAGTTCAGATATTGCCCAGGAAGATCGGCCAACAAACGCCCCTTATATTTACCATAGGGCATATGAAGCGTCACTAAGCGCTGTAAATCATCTGGGTTCATGCGAAGTCAATTAACGGTGAGAAGTGTTGGTATTTTAGCAGACACGACCTAGCCAACTAGGCCTCAATTCTTAAATTAAAAAATAACGCCAATACTGCCAATCTGCATTACAACTATCCTAAAATTGACGCATAATTATGATAAGTTAAGTACTGGCATCATGTATGCCACTAAGAACCTAAAGACCATGTTAAATAAAGGAATTTTCCCTATGATTAATAGCAAACTGCAAGCGTTGGTTTGTATTTTCGTCTTAGGACTGGCCATACCTATTAATTCACTGGCAAGAGATGTTGCCAACGAACAGTATATGGTCACCATGGCCCAGAAAAACTATGATAATGCCCAATCCGAATTGGTCAACGCAACATTAATGCTGCAAAAGCAAGAAAAAGTACTGGCTCAAGAACAGCTATTGCTAAAAAAAGAGCAAGAGAGACAAGCCGCTGCAACGCTAAAAGTGAGCAAAGCCAAGGAAGAACTTGAAAAACAGCAAAAAGCCCTTGAAAAGGCTTGGAATAAAGACAGCCACTAGACCAAAGCGCATTTTCAAGCAGGCAGAAATCTGTTACTCTTTGGTAGTGGTTAAAATGTTGGCGTGAGTGCATTTGCGCATTTTTAGGCGTAATTTTAATCATGCCAATAGTAAGTTGATACAGTATAAAAATAACAAACCATAACACCCATACAAATCATCCATTTCGAGACCCTCGCATTCACCTAACTTAATGAAAGATCACTTTAAAATAGCCATTATAGGTTCGGGCCCAAGCGGTTTATCTGCCGCAGCTCAGGCCGCTGAAGCAGGTGTGACGCATGTGCTGCTTGAAGCCGATGCGCATCCAGCAAGTGTGACGCGTAGCTATCAAAAGGGTAAGCATGTCATGGCAGAGCCTCGCGCCCTGCCCCTACGCAGCCGCATGTCATTTGGTGCCGGCCGCCGTGAAAATATATTAGAGAAGTGGGAATCAGAGTTAGAGAGCTTTAACATTAACTTTCGTGCTAATGCCAAAGTAGTCGGCATTAAGAAAGTGGCGGACGTTTTCCATATCAAGCTCGAATCTGGCGTCAGCGTTACTGCGGATTACGTAATTCTTGCCATCGGTCTACAAAGCAATATTCGTATGCTGAATATACCGGGCGCTGACCATCCTCGCGTGCAATACCAATTGGATGATCCAGATGAGTTCAATGGCGAGCACATTGCGATTATCGGTGGTGGTGATGCCAGCTTGGAAAATGCACTCGCACTGATGCCCAATAACAATGTCACTTTTATCACACGCCTAGATGGCTTCTTTAACTGTAAGCCTGACAATGAAAGCCAATTACGCGATGCAGCGCAACGCGGTGATATCACTTTACTGCTCGACACCCAAGTAGACACGATAGAATGGACTGAAGGCAGTGCCCATCCGCTCAATATTATCGCCAGAGCGCCGCAAGGCCGAGAAGAAGTTGCCTGCGATCGTATTATTGCGCGTCTAGGTGCTGAGCCGCCACGCAAGCTACTAGAAAGCTTTGGCATCACCTTTGCGGGACCTGAAGCTTCATCACCTCCCCAATTATCACCCACCTATGAATCTAGTGTGCCAGGGCTCTATATTGTCGGTGCTTTGGGCGGTTACCCACTCATCAAGCAAGCCATGAATCAAGGCTACGATGTCGTGCAACGCATCCTTGGCATCGACATTAAGCCCGTGGATGAAATGTTGCTGGAAGAAAAGTTTAAGGTATGCCCGCACATCACCAGCGTGGAACGCGGCTTGGACAAGATACGCCTTAACTCCGAAGTACTTTCTAAATTATCGCCATTGCAATTACGTGATTTTATGCTGGAAAGTAAGCTCTTGACCTTAAAGCCTGGTGACATTGCTTTTAGACGTAATGACTACAGCAACTCATTGTATTTTATTATTGAAGGCGAACTAAAGGCCTACGTTGCTGATGGTGATATTGCAGATTTTAATCTGCAATCAGGACAGTTTTTTGGCGAGATGGGTCTGATTTCTGGCCGTCGGCGCACGGCAACGATTGAAGCTGTTAAAGATTGTATATTGGTAGAAGCTTCCAAGCACACCATGCAGCGTTTAATCCATACCATGGAGCCAGTACGATCGCTCATTGATGATGCCTACCTGCGTCGTGCCGTGCAGATATACCTCAGACTACCGCTATCAAAAGCCA